>NZ_JBHVSY010000008.1:328252-332660 GCF_042884935.1 Streptomyces sp. NPDC058092 | reverse complement strand
GGGCCTTGGCCTTGGGTTTGGGGTCTCCCCGGGGGCTAAATTTGGCGCTCCCGCCCCCGTTTTACTATTCAGGGGGGGGGGCCCCAACCCCCCCCGGTTCGCGACCCGCCCTCTTCGTCGTTCCGGCCTCGCTCAGATGCGGACCTGGACCGCGCGGGCCAGCCGGTCGTGCAGGCCGCGGCCGTCGCGGTCCCAGATCAGGGCCGGGATCGCCAGGCACAGCAGCACGCTCCGGACGATCGCCCGCCCGAACGTGAGCCGGCCGCCGCTCTCGGCGACGACCCGGATGCCCAGGACGCGCTTGCCGGGCGTGCAGCCGATGGTCCCGACGGTGAGCACGCTCAGTACGAGAAAGACGCCGAGCGCCCAGTTTCCCGCCGCCTGCTGGTCACCGCGAGCGAACAGCCCGTATGCGATCAGCATGCACAGGGTCCAGTCGATGAAGAGCGCGCCGAGGCGGCGGCCGAACGGCGCCATGGATCCCGGCCCGTGCTCGGGCAGACCGAGCCGCTTGCCCCGGTGGCCGAAATCGACCCCCATCTCCTCGGCGGTCGCGCGCGGCCCCGAGAGCCACGATCCGATTGCTTGCCTAGTGTCCACCCGAACACGGTACTGCGCGGTGCCCCGCTGTCCGCCGGGAGGGGTGACCGCTGCGGGCTCCCGGGCGGCCCCGACGAGGGACCCGAACCGGCCTCGACGTGCCGCGCGCGCTCGGCTCGGTTAACTTCTGCGAAACAAATGGGTCATGCTTGAGAAATCCGGCCTGCCTAAGGTCGGCCCCAGCGTGTGCCACCGTACTGGCCGCACCACGAGCTGCAACCCCGTCCCTCCCGGGCCGGGAGTAGGAGGAGTTGGATGTTCCAGAACGCCGACGACGCGAAGAAGTTCATCGCTGACGAGGACGTCAAGTTCATCGATGTCCGGTTCTGTGACCTGCCCGGTGTGATGCAGCACGTCACGGTGCCGGCGGCGACCTTCAACCCGGCCGACGAGCTTGCCTTCGACGGCTCGTCGATCCGCGGTTTCCAGGCCATCCACGAGTCCGACATGGCGCTGCGCGCGGACCTGTCGACCGCCCGTGTCGACCCGTTCCGCCGCGACAAGACCGTCAACATCAACTTCTTCATCCACGACCCGATCACCGGTGAGCAGTACAGCCGTGACCCGCGGAATGTGGCCAAGAAGGCCGAGGCGTACCTCGCCTCCACCGGCATTGCCGACACCGCGTACTTCGGTCCCGAGGCCGAGTTCTACGTCTTCGACAGCGTCCGCTTCCAGACGTCGTCGAACGAGAGCTTCTACCACATCGACTCGGAGGCCGGTGCCTGGAACACCGGTGCGATCGAGGACAACCGTGGGTACAAGGTCCGCTACAAGGGCGGCTACTTCCCGGTCCCGCCGGTCGACCACTTCGCCGACCTGCGTGCCGAGATGTCCCTGGAGCTGGAGAAGAGCGGTCTCCAGATCGAGCGCCAGCACCACGAGGTCGGCACCGCCGGCCAGGCGGAGATCAACTACAAGTTCAACACGCTGCTCGCCGCGGCCGACGACCTGATGCTCTTCAAGTACATCGTGAAGAACGTCGCCTGGCGTAACGGCAAGACCGCGACGTTCATGCCGAAGCCGATCTTCGGCGACAACGGCTCGGGCATGCACGTCCACCAGTCCCTGTGGGCCGGCGGCGACCCGCTGTTCTACGACGAGCAGGGCTACGCGGGCCTCTCGGACATCGCCCGCTACTACATCGGCGGCATCCTCAAGCACGCTCCGTCGCTGCTGGCCTTCACCAACCCGACGGTGAACTCGTACCACCGCCTGGTCCCCGGCTTCGAGGCCCCGGTCAACATGGTGTACTCGCAGCGCAACCGTTCCGCCGCGATGCGTATCCCGATCACGGGCTCCAACCCGAAGGCCAAGCGCGTCGAGTTCCGCGCCCCGGACCCGTCGTCCAACCCGTACCTCGCCTTCTCCGCTCTGCTGATGGCAGGCCTCGACGGCATCAAGAACAAGATCGAGCCCGCCGAGCCGATCGACAAGGACCTGTACGAGCTGGCTCCCGAGGAGCACGCGACCGTCCAGCAGGTCCCGACCTCCCTCCCGGCCGTCCTGGAGGCGCTGGAGGCGGACAACGAGTACCTGCAGGCCGGCGGCGTCTTCACGTCCGACCTGATCGAGACGTGGATCGACTACAAGCGCACCAACGAGATCGCCCCGATCCAGCTGCGCCCGCACCCGCACGAGTTCGAGCTGTACTTCGACCTCTAAGGAGCGGGGTCGGGCGGCCCGGCCGAGGCTCTGGAAACAGGCTGTGACCTGCGAAAACTCTTCTCAGTAGTTCTCGCTGTCACCGCTTGGTTTCCGCCCCCTTGTGCACCGAGTGCGCACCGCCCGGCCAATTCTCTGACGTGATGTCAGAACGCTGCGACGGCCGCTACCCCATAGTCGGGATAGCGGCCCTCGCTGGCTCGTCCAGGCTCTGTGTACTGCGGCAGCCTTCTTGGTCTCCTGGTAATCGGCCAGGTCGGTGACCTGCGGGCATCTTCCCCGTGGGGCGCTGACCTGGTCCTTTCCTGTTGGCTGGCGATGGTGCGCGACGGTCCCCATCGGGTGTTGCGAAAGTGGATCGTCTGTCAGACCTGCCTGGGATGCTCCGAGCATGGAGATGACAGTGCAGCTGACGATCGACTGCTCCGATCCGCAGAAAATGGTGGCTTTCTGGGCCGAGGCCCTGGGCTACGTGCCTGAGCCTCCGCCTGGCGGGCACGCCACGTGGCGTGCTTACTGGGCAGCGGTGGGGGTGCCCGAGGCGGAGTTGCCGGCCGGTGCCGGGGATATTCCGGAGTCCATCATCGATCCCGCGGGACGTGGACCGAGGGTGTGGTTCCAGCAGGTTCCGGAGCCGAAGGTAGCCAAGAACCGGTGGCACTTCGACCTGAAGGTCGGTGGGGGCCGTGACGTCCCACTGGACGTCCGCACACAGCAGGTCAAGGCTACGGTGGAACGGCTGGTCAAAGCTGGTGCCACCGTGCTGCGGATCAAGGATGAGCCGGACATGGGGCTCTACGCCGCCGCCGTGCAGGACCCCGAGGGCAACGAATTCGACGTCGTCTGAGGGCCGTTGCGACGGTGCTGGTCACAGCCACTCGTTCACGGCTGCGACCAGCACAGTCGCCTCGTAGCGGACGGCGAGCTTGTCGTACCTCGTGGCCACTGCCCTGTGCCTTTTAAGTCGGTTGATCCCGCACTCGACCGCATGGCGCTCGCGGTAATCCACCGCAATGAAACGCGGCGGTCGGCCGCCACGGGAGCCGAGCTTCCTGCGGTTGCGGGCCTGGTCAGCCTTGTATGGGATGGTGCAGCGGATTCCACGGCGGCGCAGGTAGGCGCGGTTCTTGCGGGAGGAGTACGCCCGATCGGGGCGGACGCGTGGCCGGCCCGATCCGATGCGGGGTACGCGGACATTCTCCAGCACGGGCTGGTTCGCAAGCCGCTGCTCAGCGATCGTTTTGAGCAGCGTGTCGCTCTTCTTCGGGGCGATATACGTGCTTTCGTCGACGGCCCCGAGCATCCGCGTCAGATGTTGGCGCGCGTCCTCGTAGCGATCGAAGCTCTCGCTCTGCTGTCGCCCTTCGGGGTCGCGCCACCGGGCCAGCCATCTTTTTCCGCGTCCGTGTTCACGGGACGGCACCTTGCCGTGGGCCTTGCACTTCTCGTCGCCGGGTTGCGGGCGCTTCTTGTGCCAGCGGTCGTACGGCTCAGCCAAGAAGGGCCTCCTGTATGCGGTTGAAGGTCTGGGCTGCGGAGTGGGAGACGGCACCGTGAGCCGCTCACTGGGGCAGTAGAGCCCCTGGGGATACGCCGCGGGCGGCGGCGATGGCGACCAGGTCGTCGACGTCGCAACGGCCGACGACCGCGTTCGGTGCGACTTACGGCGATGTTGGTCATCGGGCGCCCCAGGGCAGTGCAGCGCTCGGCGGGTCGTGGTGACGGCCGGGCAGCGCGGCGACTCGCCGCAATTCGACAGACGTTCGGCAACCCCAGGACGTAGCTGTACTTCGACCCCTCACCGGAGGGGCGGAACCCGGCACGACAGCCGGGCCGTTGGCCCGGCCCGCTCCGGATCGGACGCACCACACAGGTTCATGAGCCCTCATCAAGAATCCGATGAGGGCTCATGAACGATCGAGGCTGACGATCAACTATCGGGCACAGAACACCAGCGGGGGGCTCACACCTGCGACGGCCCGGACGCGCCGCCTGCAGGAAGAGGGAATCACTGAGCCTGCGCTATCACTGGTTGCTCGCCAGGCCCGGTGCCGGATTACATGGTCCCCGTCGTGGTGCCCGGGGTCGTCGTGCCGCCACCGGTCGTCGGGGTCGTCGTGCCGCCACCGGTCGTCGGGGTCGT
>NZ_JBHVSY010000008.1:321320-328156 GCF_042884935.1 Streptomyces sp. NPDC058092 | reverse complement strand
TCGTCGTCCCACCACCGGTCGTCGGGGTCGTCGTCCCACCACCGGTCGTCGGGGTCGTCGTCCCACCACCGGTCGTCGGGGTCGTCGTCCCACCACCGGTCGTCGGGGTCGTCGTCCCACCACCAGTCGGCGGAGTCGTCGTCCCACCACCAGTCGGCGGAGTCGTCGTCCCACCACCGATCGTGTTACCGCCGCCGACGGTGTTACCACTCCCCGCGATGACGGAGCCGCCGATGGTCGAACCAATAATTTGGTTCAGGTTGTTGGTTGTCTGATTGATGACTTGGGTGACTTGGTTTATCACCGTCTGCGACAGGCCAAGGCTTCTCCCCGTGGCCTGTACCGCCTCCAGGCCCCGCGCCCTCGCCGCTTCCGGGGAGGCGCCTCCCCTTATCGCCGCTTGTACCGCACTCTTTCCGGCAGCTGTGGCAGCGGCTACACCTGCTCCGCTTCCTGCAGATGTCGCTGCTCCCCCACCGGTGCAGGCCACAGGGCCTACGGAGAAGCTGCCCGCGCCCGTTACGGCGGTCGGTCCGATACGACCGTCAGGGGAAGGGCGCACCACCATCCCCCCAGGCGAGACGGTGAACGTCCCCGTGGGATCGAAGTTCTCTCCCGTCAGGCTACTTGCTACCACCCGACACGTCTGGTTCGGGACAGCGGAAGCCGGCTCGACGGTGGTCGCAGCCAACCCTCCGACAAGCGCGACGGTCGCAGCGGAACTCAGGGCGATTTTTCCTCTCACGGTTTTCTCCTTTTCGGCACTGTGCTTGCTTATTCCAGTCACGTGCCATCGTGAGCGGCGGGCCATAATCACGGCGTGGCTCTGGCCTAACGCTGACGTAGTGGCTGGACCGGCAGCAGCAACTCCGAGTTGAATCCCTCCTCTGACAGCTTGCACGTTCTCTTTGAGGATGTCGCGCCGAAAGCTTTTCCGGATTCAACCAGTCATGACTGGAGAGTTGACTCCAGCGACTGCTCGCTGGGCACCGGTAGGCGGGTGCGCGTTGGGAACAACTGAAGAGCAGGCGAAGCATGAGAAAATGTACGCGAAGGCACTGAGAGAGCTGGGGCAGGTGCCGTACGAGACGTAACCCGGAGAATGTGACCCAGCCGAACGAGACAGGCCAGCAGCAGACCGGGCCGAACGATACGATGGTTGTCAACGCCCAGTACTAGTTCTACGAGAATCGTCCTCATTGAGCGATAGCGCTGGGGCCGCAGAAGCCCCAGCGCGCCGATGGGACATTCCAGTTCACTCCGAGCCTTTGGGCTGATGAACATGAAGAAGACAACCTTGCGGAACATCAGTGCCGCAGCGGCAGCCTCCTTCTTGGCGGCCGGCATATTGGGCACATCAGCGAGTGACTCCGTTGCCTCGCCACAGAATTCTCAGGTCGCACCGTCGGTGCTCAAGTGCTACACAACCATTAACAATTCAAACGAGACCGTTTGCTATCGGGTTTCGCAGCGGGCTCTGAATACGGGCAGCCGGATTGTATTCTTCCCCTTCCTCATTCAGGTGCCCACGCCTTCGAATCCCCCAGCTCCGGCCGTCGTGAATGTTTTGCCGCCGCCTCCGCCGGATCTTCCTCCAGGGGATGCCTCCAGTGGCACCGGACAGTCACCCCAGCCACCAGCCGGCTGAGATCGCCTTCACCGGGTACCGCTCGCCTCAGTCAAAGGGGCGGCGGGCGGGGCCGCAGGCCGTGTAGGCCGGGCGGGTGACGGGCCGGGCCGGAGCGGCGGTCGCACTCAGGAGGGAACGGCTGCCCCCTGGAGTCGCGGCGTCCCGGAGGCTGCGGTCGTGACAGCGGACGACGGGACCGTCCCGACGGCCTCGGCGTCCGGGACCCGTGCCACTGCCACTGCCACTGCCACTGCCACTGCCACTGCCACTGCCACTGCCACTGCCACTGCCACCTGCAGTGGGTTCTGAGCCGGGTGCGGTCGTACGTGCCTGTGCCCCCGGGATTCCGAGGGCACAGGCTTCGGTGCGCGAGCAGTCGATCGTCAGCGGCCGTATCGGATCAGGGCGCGGACCATGCGGCAGGTCGTATCGGACGGCGGGTGAATGCCGATGCGCTCGGCAATCGTGCATATCTTGTCGTTGGTCGCGGTCGACGGGTAGTAGACGCCCGTGTCGAGCAGGGCGATCGCCAGGCGCATGGCCTTCAGGCGGCGGTTGTGGGTGACGTACCACTCGCGGGGCCGGCCCGCGGGGAGTGGTTTCTTCCGCAGGGGCTTGTGGAGCGGCTCGGTCGTGACTGCGGCAACGGCCATGGGCAACCTCCTGGCACGGTCGTGGATCCCTCACGAACTACCTCTATTTTACGGTCCAGCACTGACAATCGTCGCTGGTCGGCGGGGCTTTCGGGGCGTCCCTCCCGTACCGTTGGCCCCATGGAGATCTGGATCAATCCCGCCTGTTCCAAGTGCCGCAGCGCGGTGACGCTGCTCGATGCGGAGGGTGCCGATTACACCGTCCGCCGCTATCTGGAGGAGGTGCCGTCGCCGGACGAGATCCGGGCAGTGCTCGACCGGCTCGGGCTGGAGCCGTGGGACATCACGCGGACGCAGGAGGCGGAGGCGAAGGAGCTCGGGCTCAAGGAGTGGCCGCGCGAAGCCGGTTCACGGGAGCGGTGGATCTCGGCGCTCGCCGGGCATCCGAAGCTGATCCAGCGGCCGATCATCACGGCCGACGACGGGACCGCCGTCGTGGCACGCACGGACGAGGCGGTACGGGACGCCATGGGGCGCTGAACACGCCAAGGAGCGCTGAACGCACCTCACGGTGCCGAACAAGCACGCCTTGGAGCAGCGAACACCGTCGCCAGTGCGCACGCGTACGCCGCTTCCGTACGCGTGGCCCCGTCCCCCGTCCGCAGGCGCGCGCACGCTCGTGCCCCCTCGGGCCTACTCCCCCGCGCGTTCCTCCGCCTCGGCCAGCAGTTCAGTCAGGCGTACTCCGAACCGCACGTCGCAGGGGTGCGGCTCCCCCGTGCGTACCGAATCGATCAGTGCGTCCACCGCCGCCCGGAAGGAGCCGACCGGATCGCTCCACCGCGGCAATGCGACCGTTCCCTGTTCGCCCCGGAGCTCGATCTCCGTGCCGACCGCCCCCACCGGGGCACCCAGTGCGAGCGTCACGGTGCTGGACGCGCCGGAGGTGTGGCGGAGGATCAGGTGGGTGGTGTCGGACGGGCCGCGGGCCGCGGTCAAGCGTGTCACGTCACCCAGGACCGGGATCAGGACCGACAGGACGTGCGGGCCGACGTCCCACAGGCCGCCCTTCTCACGGCGCCAGGGCGAGGCCGCGTACTCGCTGGTCGCGCCGGGGGCGAACAGCGCCCCGATCCACTCGGCGCGGGCGGTGAACCAGCCGTCCACGGCTGCCTGTTCGGTGATCCAGTCGGATGTCTCGGCCGCGAAGCGCAGGGTGCAGAAGACGATGGACGCAGCCCCCGTCTGCTCGGCGGCCCGGGCGACCTCACGGGCTGCCGCCACGGTGGTCGCGACCGGCTTGTCCAGCAGCAGATGACGGCCGGTGGCGGCGGCGCGGGCGGCGAGCGGGGCCTGAACGTCCGGCGGCACGGCGAACGCGATGGCGTCGCTGACCGCGAAGAGCTCGTCGATGCCCGCCTCGTCGGTGTACGCCGTGGTGCCGTGGGCGGTGGCCAGCGCGTTCGCGGCTTCGGGGCGGCGGCCCCACACGCCGCTCAGTACGACGCCGGGGTGGGCGGCGAGGGCGGGGGCCGGGGTGTTCCGGGCCCAGGGGCCCGCACCGACGAGGCCGATACGCAGGGGGGTCGCGGGGAGTGTCGTCATGGGGCAAGTCTGCCGGGTTCACCGGCCCGGTCCCGTGTAACGCGGGAGACCTCGGTAACACGGGGTTCACATATGGGCAACGGACAGGAAATCGCGTCTTGCGAAGCTGCGCTGCAGAGACCGGACCGGGACCGCAGCACCCGCAGCACCCGCAGCACCCGCAGCACCCGCAAAAAAGGATGGCTTCCGTGACGTTCAAGTCTGAGTACATCTGGATCGACGGCACCGAGCCGACCGCCAAGCTCCGTTCGAAGACGAAGATCATGGCCGGGAGCCCCTCGCAGGACGTGGCGGAGCTGCCGATCTGGGGCTTCGACGGTTCGAGCACCAACCAGGCCGAGGGCCATGTCTCCGACCTGGTGCTGAAGCCCGTCTTCACGTGCCCGGACCCGATCCGCGGCGGGGACGACATCCTCGTCCTGTGCGAGGTCTTCGACATTGACATGACGCCGCACGAGACCAACACCCGGGCCGAACTGCGCCCGTCGGCCGAGCGGTTCGCCGGCCAGGAGCCGATCTTCGGCATCGAGCAGGAGTACACCTTCTTCGACGGCCACCGCCCGCTCGGCTTCCCCGAGGGCGGCTTCCCGGCCGCGCAGGGCGGCTACTACTGCGGTGTCGGCGCCGACGAGATCTTCGGCCGCGACATCGTCGAGAAGCACCTCGACAACTGCCTGAAGGCCGGCCTCGGTATCTCCGGCATCAACGCCGAAGTCATGCCCGGCCAGTGGGAGTTCCAGGTCGGCCCGCTGTCCCCGCTGGAGGTCTCCGACCAGCTGTGGATCGCCCGCTGGCTGCTGTACCGCACCGCCGAGGACTTCAACGTCTCCGCGACCCTCGACCCGAAGCCGGTCAAGGGCGACTGGAACGGCGCGGGTGCGCACACCAACTTCTCCACCAAGGCGATGCGCGAGGGCTACGACGCGATCATCACCGCGTGCGAGTCGCTGGGCGAGGGCTCGAAGCCGATGGACCACGTCAAGAACTACGGCGCGGGCATCGACGACCGTCTGACCGGTCTGCACGAGACCGCCCCGTGGAACGAGTACAGCTACGGCGTCTCCGACCGCGGCGCCTCGGTCCGCATTCCGTGGCAGGTCGAGCAGGACCGGAAGGGCTACATCGAGGACCGCCGCCCGAACGCCAACGTCGACCCGTACGTCGTCACGCGGCTGATCGTGGACACCTGCTGCACCGCGCTGGAGAAGGCCGACCAGGTCTGATCCTCGACCGCCGTCAGCACGAGGGGGCGTCCACCTGGCCGGGTGAACGCCCGCGGGCAGGTGAGGAACGTAACGCCAAGGGTCTGTATCGACGCTGAGAGAGGCCTGCTGCGCCGTCACGTTCTCTGGTTCAATAGGGGTATGGCCAGCATCCAGTACACCTCGACAGGTCGCAGCGACCTCGAACCGTTCTGGCCGTCCCGTCAGCATCACGACTTCGACCGGGTGTGTTGCCGCGCGTTGAACGCGCAGGCCCTCTAAAGCCGCTCACCCCGGCCTTCGGTCCGCGCGCCGGCAAGTCCGTCCCTCGACGACTCCTTCGCGCGAAAGAGCTGACCCTCATGGCGAACACTCGTACCTTCTCCGCCGCATCTGCTGCCACCGCGGTGCCTTCGGCGGCCACCACCTCGGCCCGCTCCCTCTCCCCCAACCGCCACCGGCTGCGTGCCGTCGACCCCGACGAGGTCGTCCAGCTGGCCGATGTGGCCGAGCTCCTGCCGCCGGCTGCCACCTGGCTGCCCGCACCCCAGCACACCGTTCCGGCGCTGCCGGGCCGCCCGCCGATGATCGGCTATCTGGTGCTCGTACCGGCCGATCAGCAGCCGGCCGTCACCGCGGCCACCGCCGCGGCCGCGCAGTACGTGGTGCCGGAGCCGGTGGAGGACCCGGCCGCGGGTCCGGTGCGCATCGACCTCGTACAACGCATCGCCGCGGTCGACGGGAACACGCTCGATCTCACCTTCCTGGAGTTCGAGCTGCTCGCCCACCTCGTCGCCCACCCGCACCGGGTGCACACCCGCGATCAGTTGGTGACCACGGTCTGGGGCTACGGACATGTGGGCGACGGACGCACCGTGGACGTCCATGTCGCCCGGCTGCGCCGCAAGCTGGGCGCCGAGCACCGCCGGACGATCCAGACGGTGCGGCGCGTCGGCTACAAGTACGCCCCCTGAGGCCTGTTTCCGTACGCAGCCAAGCACACCGCTCGGTCGGACTCTTGCCCTCAGCTGCCCATATCGGGCCACCGTGTGGTGGCCGCAGCCAGCTCGGCCGCCGCTCGGTAGCTCCCCGGTGAGGTCGCATGCCTCCAGGATCTCCTGGATCTTCCTGCTGTTCTTCACACCTGCCGGTTTCGCCGACCGGTATCGGTTCAGGTCCCGGGAGACATAGCCGTCCGTAGGGAAACCCCTGGCCATGGCTGGGGCGCAAGTGGCCGCCTGCGGGGAGTATCCACTGGCTGCCGTCAGCTGAGCCCGGTCACGCCGACGTCACGCCGCGGTGATGCCCAGCACACCACGATGGCTGGTGCAGGCAAGCGCAAACCCGCTTTCACACGCAAGGAAACCACCATGATGAAAAGCATTCGGCAAGGAATTCCCCGCCTGGTCGGCGTGTCGTGCTTGGCCGCGGCGCTCGCCGGCGGGGTAGGCGCGACGAGCGCCGCAGCAGCGCCCCAGACCCCGTCCGCAAACATCTGCAGTCGGTCCCAGCCGCAGTTCTGCAACGGCAATGTGCTCCAGCAGGGCGCGCAGACCGGCCGGGGCAACGTCCTCCAGCAGGGCGCACAGACCGGTCCCAGCCGGGGCAACGTCCTCCAGCAAGGCGCGCAGACCGGCCGGGGCAACGTCCTCCAGCAGGGCGCGCAGACCGGCCGCGGCAACGTCCTCCAGCAGGGCGCACAGACCGGTCCCAGCCGGGGCAACGTCCTCCAGCAGGGCGCACAGACCGGTCCCAGCCGGGGCAACGTCCTCCAGCAGGGCGCACAGACCGGCGGCCCCGGCAAGT
>NZ_JBHVSY010000008.1:164873-321226 GCF_042884935.1 Streptomyces sp. NPDC058092 | reverse complement strand
GCAACGTCCTCCAGCAAGGCGCACAGACCGGCGGCCCCGGCAACGTCCTCCAGCAAGGCGCACAGACCGGCGGCCCCGGCAACGTCCTCCAGCAAGGCGCACAGACCGGCGGCCCCGGCAACGTCCTCCAGCAAGGCGCACAGACCGGCGGCCCCGGCAACGTCCTCCAGCAGGGCGCACAGACCGGCCCGGAGAACGGCAACGTCCTCCAGCAGGGCGCACAGACGTGACCTCTGTCGCGTGCTGACCAAGCCAAACCTACCGACCGGACTCGACAACGCGAACCCGCCACTGAGCAGTGGCGGGTTCGCCAATTCCGTGATAGGGCCATCCCCTCGAACTGTGGAGTCATCCCGATGCAACCAGCTCCGCGGCGAAGCCGGTCCGGTACTCACGTTGCCCTGATCCGGGCCTCGGCCCGGCCGGCCGGGCCGAGGAAGGTATGACCGTGGACGTACTTGAGCTGAGGGCTGTGTCGAAGGCCTTGCTCACGGCGAAGTCGAAGCACGACCCGACACGGCCGTGACGATCTCCATCATGTCGCCCACCCGGACGACATCGGGTTCCTCAGCAGCGACGAAATCTCGCTTCACGTGATTCGGAGCAGCCAGGCACTTCCCCTGCCTGCTCAGGCCTCTGCGGCGCTTTACCACGCGGGCACCCAGGCCGAGTTCGGCCCATTTTCCCTGCAGTCAACGACTCCACGCCACGACGGAAACCCCCATAGGACTGAGTGAGTGACGGCGGCCCGTCGATCCAGGGCGAGCATTACTGCCGCGGGAGGACAAGGAAGTGGATGTGGCGATGCCTGTCGGCATACACGTGAACGTACGCAGTCAGTACGAATTCAATGGGGCTTGCGAGATTTTCGTGAGGTCGGCCGTACAACTCCTGCGCACCGGTGACGCTCCGTCGCAGCACCTGGAATGGCCGACAAGCGTGATGACCTTCTCAGAATCGTGCATCCGCAGCTGAGTGCGGTGTCGGTGGAGCGGTGTCCGTGGACGGCGGCCTGATTCGTATTACCGCTCGTACCGGCGATCACGTGGAGCTGACCTGTCCTGGCTGCAGCTGCGTCTCGTCGCGGGTGCACAGCCGGTACGCCCGGACTGTGGCCGATCTCGCGGTCGGTGGCCGCCCGGTGGCGATCGACCTGTCGGTACGGCGCTTGTTCCGAGACAGTCCCGGCTGCGTACGGCAGATGTTCGCCGAACAGGTCGAGGGGCGGGCCGTGCGCCAGGGCCGCAGCACCTACATCAAACAGTTCGCCGGTGGTCTGCAGAGCGACTTCGAAGCGATCACCGCCGGGGCGGTCCCGTACGTGGGGCTCCGGCCAGTGCGGAGGCCAGGTGACCTGAGCCAAGCTCCTCAAGCGCCGTGGCTACGGCCGCACCGGCCTCCCGCTCCTTCGCGAGCACCATCTTCTTGGCGTGAACAAAGGACGCGCTGTCACCCTCATCACGAAAATCTCGCAAGACCCCGTTCAAGTACGCGGCCATGCACGTCGGCTCGTACGCCGACGTGCATGGCCGCTCACGCAGTCACAGCTACAGGGATCCGTTACCGGGACGCGACCGCTGAAGTTCGGACACGAGCCGGCGCAGGCGCGGTGTGGGCCGAAGCCCCAACTCGTCGTGGAGGTGCTGCTCGTAGCGTTCGAAGTCGCACAGCGCCTCGGACCGATTGTCCTCCGCCAGGTGGGCGCGGATCAGCGAAGCCTGGCTGCTCTCCCGCAGCGGATCCGCTTGGACGGCCGCATGGGCGGCCGTCACAGCCCCGGCGAACTCCTTCGTGTCGATGAAAACTCCCGTCAGTGCCTCAAGGGCGTGGAGTCGAAGTTGCCGCCATTGCTCCGCCTCCGGCAACATCCACTCGTCGTACCAGCCGGGCAGCAAATCGACGGAGAGCTGGTCGACGGTCGCCGCGTTGAGGTCGAGCTCCTCGGCCGGGACACGGGGATCGAGTATGTGCTGGGCCAACGACCGAGCTCGGTACAGGTCGACGGTGGCCTCCCGCGCGAGTCGCAACTCGGCGGGGCAGATATTCAGTGCTTGCTTCCCGAGGCCCTGCAGGCGTGACAGTGCCGACCGCAGGTTCGTGTTCGCACCTTGCTCGGATGCTTCGGGCCAAAGACTCCCGGCGACCAGAGCCCGAGGGACAGCAGCCCGGTAATTGAGCGCGATGAACGCCAGAAGTCGCTTCGAGCCGACGGGGACGGTCACCGGTTCATCGCCGACCACGATGTCGAAACCGCCGAGAAGAGAGATGCTCACGGACGGCCCGAGCCTGGTGGGTGGCGGAGAGAAAGCGAGATCATATGAGCTCATGGCTTTGGGATCGCGTAGGGGTCGGTTTACCCGGCGCCCGTCGACCGGCCGCGCCGCCATTACTGAGGGCCAGCGATCTTTACACCTCCCGCTTAGCCATGCTGCTCCACCTGCCGAGAGTTGTCGAATTGTCCCAATCGGGGCCAAGGAATGGTGCCCTCCGGCCGAGCTTCCGCGGGTATGGCGCACGGGTCGAGCCTGCGGGTGGTGGCCACGGTCGTCCTGGACCGGGGGCGGCCCCCGGTCCAGGACGTGGGGTCCTTCTGAGCGCGGCGAACGGCGGGAGCGGGCTGCGGTTCAGCGGGTGGCAGCCGGGGTGAGTGACGTCCTCAGATGGCACCGCGGCGCATCGCACGGCACAGGTGCGCCGGGGTGACCATCGCACCATTCGCTCCTTCTGTTGAACGTGCGAACACTGCCAGAGGTACCTGCCGCAACCGCCCCGGCCGCTGGTGAGCGGGCCGGGGCCGTCGGTCAGCCGCGCGTCCCCGACGTCGCCAGGGCCTCGGGCGTGCCCGTCTCCGGCTCGCCGTGCTCCAGGCCCGGCAGCCGGGCCGGCCCGCGCGGGGTCCGCCAGTTCCGCTCCCCCAGCAGGGCCATCACGGAGGGCAGCAGGATCATCCGTACGATCGTGGCGTCCAGCAGTACCGCGACGGCGAGGCCGACGCCCATCTGCTGCATGTCCTGCATCGACAGCGTCCCGAAGACCGCGAACACCGCGACCATGATCAGGGCGGCACCGGTCACCGCGCCCGCCGTCCGCCGGATGCCCTCGTCGATGGCGGCCCGGGTGCTCAGACCGCGGTCACGGGCCTCACGGATCCGGGAGACCACGAACACGTGGTAGTCCATGGAGAGTCCGAACAGGACGACCAGGACGAACAGCGGAATCCAGGCCTCGATCGCGCCGACGCCCTCCGAACCGATCAGCGAGGCCCCCCAGCCGTGCTGGAAGACGGCGACCATCACTCCGTACGCGGCGGCCACGGAGAGCAGGTTGAGCACGATCGAGGTCACGGCGATGACGTACGAGCGGAAGCAGAACAGCATCAGCAGGAAGGTCACGGCCGTGATGAAGACGAAGACCGGGACGATGCCGCGCTTCAGCTGGTCGTTGAAGTCCACGGACCCGGCGGTCTCCCCGGTCACGTACACCTGGGCCCCCGTGCCGTCGAACGCGGCGGGCAACCGCTTCTCGCGCAGCTCGGAGAGGTCGGCCTCGCCGCCGGGGAGCGGTACCTCGATCTCGGCGACGTTCTGCGCCGTGTGGACGGTGACCTTGTCGAAGCCGCCGAACGCCTTGCGCAGCGCGGGTGTCCCGATGTGGTCGGCCTTGACCACGACGCGTGCCGGGGCGGGACCGCCGGGGAAGGTCTCGTTGATCTGCCGGTAGGCGACCGAGAGCTGCGAGTCGGAGCCGAACTGCTTCTCCAGGCCAAGCTGTTCGGTCTTCATGCCCAGGGCGGGCGCGGCGAGGGCGAGCAGTACGACGACCGAGGCTGCCGCGAAGGTCTTCGGCCGCGACAGGACCGGCTTCAGCACCGTGCCGGCGAATCCGCCGCTGGTGCGTGCGCGCCGGTTCCCCCGCCGGTTTCCCCGCCGGTTTCCCCGGCCCCCGAGGAACGGCACCCGTCCCGCGTCGGTCCGGTCGCCCAGCCAGGACAGCAGTGCGGGAAGCACCGTCACCGAGCCCAGCATCGCGATGAAGACCACGATGATCGTGGCGAGCGCGAAGCCCTTGAACAGCATCAGGCCGGACAGGAACATCCCGGCCATCGCGACCATGACCGTGAGTCCGGAGACGAGCACGGCCCGGCCGCTGGTCGCCGCCGCGATCCGCAGGGCCGTTTCGGCATCGCGCCCCGCCGCCCGCTCGTCGCGCTCGCGCCGCAGGTAGAAGAGGCAGTAGTCGACGCCGACGGCGAAGCCCATCAGGAACATCACGGAGTACGTGGTCTGGAACAGGTGCAGTTGGTGGCTGGCGAGCGAGAGCAGTCCGAAGGCGGCCATGCAGGCGGTCAGTGCCAGCCCGACCGGGAGCAGCGCCGCGACGACCGCCCCGAAGGCGACCAGCAGAATGCCCAGGGCCAGGGGCACGGCGGTGAACTCGGCCTTCTTGAAGTCCTCGGACAGCAGGTCGCCGAGCCACTTCCCGGCGCTGGCCTCGCCGAACTGGTGGATGGTGACGCCGGGGTGGTCCGCCCGGACGCCGGACACGGCGTCGAGCACGGGCTGCACCCTGTCCGGCGCCGTCGCCGCGTCCCCCTTCATGTCGAAGGTGATCAGCGCGTCCTTGCCGTCCTTGGAGGGGATCGGCGCCGCGACGTTCGTCACCTCGCCGGTCCTGTCGAGGGCCGCGGCGACCTCACGGGCGGCTCCTCGCCAGTCGTCCGCCTTCGCGGTCGAGACCATGACCAGTTCACCGGCCGGCTGCCCGAGCCCGGCGTCGTCGAGAATGCGCTCGGCCCGCGCCGAATCGCCCGCGGCGTTCTCCGCGTCGGACATCTCGACCAGACCGGATGCCCCGCCGATGGCCGTGGCGAGCACGACGAAGAGCAGCCAGCCGAGAATGGCGGTCTTGCGGTGGTGTGCGCTCCACCCACCGATGCGTGCCGCGAGGTTGCGCCTCATGGCGTGTTCGCCCCCAGAAGTCGGATCGAAGTCAATGGCAGCCGACGCCGGACGCGTCGCTGACGGACGCTGATGAATCTAGGAACGGCCGGCCGGCCGCCCCAGCCGTCGGGCACCCCTCTCACGGAGCCGTAGGGCGAAGGTGTCGGGGTGGTGCTGGGTACACCCCCGCCCGGGTGGTGAAACGGCTGACCCCCGGGGAGCCGTCCGGGTGAGACTGTCCTCGGACGGGTCCGGCACGAGGGCCCGGCGAGGGGAGACGGACCGAGATGAACGCGATACGGACCCGGACACGGGGCGCGCTGCTGGCAGCCTGGCGGGGCGTCGTGGTGTCGATCGCCAGCCTGGTCGGGTCGATCACCCTCTTCGTGTGGGCCGTGCTCTCCATCGTCTTCATCCCGCTGGGCATCGGCCTGGTCACCACCCCCTACGTGCTGGAGCTGGTCCGCAAGCACGCCAACCGGCGCAGGCTGCTCGCGGTCACCTGGTGCGACGTCCGCATCCCGGTCCCGTACCGTCCTTTCCCGAAGGATGTGCGCACCGGCTTCACCGGGCAGGTGGAGCGGACCACGCTGTTGCTGAAGGACCCGGCGACCTGGCGTGACATCCAGTGGCTGCTGGTCGACATGACCGCCGGCTACGTGGTGGCGGTCATGGCCTCCGCGCTGCTGGTGTACCCGGTGGAGGGTTTCGTCCTGGCGGCCGGGTTGTGGCGGGTCTTCACCGACGACCGTTACTGGTACGCGTTCGTGCCGGTCGACAGCCAGGCGACGGGCCTTGCCGCCGCCGCGCTCGGTGTGGTGTTCTTCGCGATCGGTCTCCTGGTCGGCCAGCCACTGCTGCGGCTGCACTTCGTGATCGCCCGCGCGATGCTGGCTCCCACCCAGGAGCAGGAGCTGGCCCGGCGCATCGACCGGCTGACCGAGACGCGGCACGAGGCCGTGGACACCGCCGCCTCCGAACTGCGGCGCATCGAGCGGGACCTGCACGACGGGGCGCAGGCCCGGCTGGTCGCCATGGGAATGAACCTGGGCGTCGTGGAGGCGCTCATCGAGAAGGACCCGCAGCAGGCGAAGAAGCTCCTCGCCATGGCTCGCGAGTCGTCGGCCGAAGCCCTCACGGAGCTGCGCGATCTGGTCCGCGGCATCCACCCGCCGGTCCTCGCCGAGCGCGGACTGGGGGACGCGGTCAAGGCGTTGGCGCTGCGGCTGCCGATCGAGTCGGAGGTCCGGGTGGAGATGAACGGACGGGCGGACGCCGCAGTCGAGTCGGCGGCGTACTTCGCGGTGAGCGAGACGCTGACGAACACCGCCAAGCACTCGGGGGCCGACCGGGTCCGGGTGGACATCCACCACGCGGACGCCATGCTGCGGGTCTCCGTCACGGACAACGGCAAGGGCGGTGCGGCGGTCGGATCCGGCTCGGGTCTGAGCGGAATCGAACGCCGACTCGGTACATTCGACGGCATCATGGCCGTCAGCAGCCCCGCGGGCGGTCCCACCATGGTGACCATGGAGATCCCTTGCGAGTTGTCCTAGCCGAAGATCTCTTCCTGCTGCGCGACGGCCTGGTACGGCTGCTGGAGGCGTACGACTTCGAGATCGCGGCAGCTGTGGAGACCGGGCCCGAACTGACCCGGGCCCTGGCCGAGTCGGCGCCGGACGTCGCGGTCGTCGACGTCCGGCTTCCGCCGTCGCACACGGACGAGGGCCTGCAGTGTGCGCTGGCGGCCCGGCGGGCCAGGCCGGGGCTGCCGGTGCTCGTGCTCTCGCAGCACGTGGAGCAGTTGTACGCGCGCGAGTTGCTGGCGGACGGCAACGGCGGCATCGGCTATCTGCTCAAGGACCGGGTCTTCGACGCCGACCAGTTCATCGACGCGGTACGCAGGGTCGCCGCGGGCGGCACCGCGATGGACCCGCAGGTGATCTCGCAGCTGCTGTCGCGGCGCTCGCAGGACAAGCCGATGGGCGGGCTGACCCCGCGTGAGCTGGAGGTCATGGAGCTGATGGCGCAGGGCCGTTCGAACGCCGCGATCGCCTCGCACATGGTGATCACGGAGCGGGCGGTGGCCAAGCACACCTCGAACATCTTCGGGAAGCTCGGCCTGCCGCCCTCCGACGACGACAACCGCCGCGTTCTCGCCGTGCTCGCCTATCTCGACCGGGGCTGAACCGGGCCCGTGGCCGTGGGCCGCGCAGTCCCCGTGGGCTGCGCGGCCCCGGCGGTCACGGCGCCGTGGTCAGGTGCAGTGTCGTCGCCCCCAGATGCGGTGTCGCCCGGGACTCCAGCACCTTCACCCGTACCGAGGTGGCGGTGACCGGCGCGGCCAGGGGCAGGATGCGGCGGTGGCCGATCGTCGTGCCCTCGGCGATCCGCTGCCAGGTCCCGCCGATCCGGGCCTCCACGGCGAACTTCTCCACCCGCTGCCCGTGCCGGACGTCCTCCCGGACGGCGACCCGGTCGAAGGTGTACGGGGCCGGGCCCTGCTTGCGTACGTCGGTGCCGCAGCGCCCGGTCTGACCGTCAACCCGGAGACGCAGAGCCGCCCAGCGCTCCGCGCCTCCGGGTCAAGGATGACCTTCACCCCCGCCCTGAAGGGCGGAGCACTGGCCAAGATCAGAGGTAGATCCGTCGTACGTCGGAACCGAAGGCGGTCAGTGACGCGACATCGGCGTCGGCGATCCGGCCGTCCTTGTTCGGCGGGACGTTGAGCAGCAGGGAGGCATTGCGGCCGACGCTCTTCTCGTACAGGTTCATCAACTGGCCCGGGGTCTTGGGCTTCTCTTCCGGGTGGTGGAACCAGCCGGGCCTGATCGAGACGTCGGCCTCGGCCGGGTACCACTGCAGATACTTGGTCGTCGGGGCAAGGAGCTTGGCCCGGGAGCCGATGTCGGGGTCGGTCGAATCGTTGGGGAGGCTGCCGAGCCCCGTCCACGGGTCGGTGGTGTGCGGGGTGACGCTCCACTCGGTCTCGCGGGCGATGCCGCTCTCGTTGCCGACCCAGCGCACGCCCTGCGGGCCCTGGAAGACGACGGTGTTCGGCGAGAGCGCCTTGACCATGTCGAACCACTGCTTGACGTTGTACTTCTGCGTGATGCCGGAGCCGGACCAGGGGTTGGCGCCGTCGAGCCAGAGTTCCTCGATCGGCCCGTACTGCGTGAAGAGTTCGTAGAGCTGGTTGAGGTAGTACGCGTCGTAGTCGTCGGCCATCACCTCGAAGGTGGGCAGCTTGCCGCGCCCGACCGCGGCGGCCCGGTCGTCGCCGGGGACGAGGGTGGGGATGGTGCGCTGCGTGACCGCGCTGCCGTTGCCGAAGCGGCCCTCACCGGCCGGGGCGCGGTCGCCGTCCTCCAGGGCCATGCGCTCGGGCAGGCTGAGCGGCTTGCCCTCGGCCTGCTTCTTGCGGATCGTGTCGACCCACTGCGCGTGCCAGGCGTGCGGGAGTTCGGCGCCGCCGGAGGGCGAGAGGTAGAGCCCGACCTTCAGGCCCGCCTTGCGGGCGGCCTTCACGTACGCGGCCACGACATCGGGGCTGCCGGGGCTGAGCGCGACCGAGTGGTCGGTGTACCGGCTCGGGTAGAGCACGAAGCCGTCGTGGTGCTTGGCGGTGAGCATGACCTGCTCTACACCGGCGGCCTTGTAGGCGCGCATCCACTGGTCGGCGTCGATGGCCGTGGGGGCGAAGAGCTTCTCGTCCTCCGTGCCGGAGCCCCACTCGTGGCCGGTGAACGTGTTCATCCCGAAGTGCGTGAAGGCGGTGACCTCCCGCTGCTGCCAGGCGAGTCGACCGCGGGTGGGAACGATGTTCGCGGCCTTCTCGATGATCCGGTCCGGGCTGTCGCAGGACTCGACGGTCATCTGCGAGGCGGGCTTCACGGGCGCGGTGCACGGAGTGCCCGGCGGCGCCGACCGCTGGTCCACGGGCTGCTGCGCGATGGCCTGTACGGGGACGAGCGCGGCGGCCGCCGCCAGTGCGAGCGCACTGAGCACACGGGTACGTCGTGCCATGGTTCCCTCCCATTCCCGACCAGCATTGGTCGGATCTCTTGGGTGTCGACGTGCGCATGTTGCCGCACAGGACGACCCTCGGGAAGGATGTACACAACATACGTCCTATCTCTCGCTCCTAAAGTCCAAGCGTGGGCCGGGACCGGAGCCCGGCACCCGCGCCCACTCCGGTCACCGAACCATCCCGGCGCGCCCGGAGCCCGGCACCGGCGCCCGCCTCAGTCACCGAACCAGCCCGGCACGTCCAGCCGGAACGCGCCCCCGGGCGCCATGGTGCGCAGGTCGTCCTCCAGTGCGCGCACCCGGTCCTCGCCGAGCACCCGGACCCAGTCGGCGCGCAGCCGGTCGAACCCCTCGGCCGACTTGACCAGGAGGTCGAAGCCCCGCGCGGTCAGCCGTACGAGCTTGCGCCGGCCGTCCTCCGGGTCGTCGACGCGCTGCACATATCCGAGCCCCTCCAGCTTCTCGACGGTCTTCCCGGCGGCCTGCTTGGAGACCCCGAGCCGGCGGCCGATCTCGCTGGCGGTCGCGCCGTCACGGCCGACGGCCTGGAGCGCGTAACCGTACGCGGGGCGCGTGTCGGGGAAGCCGCACTCGGCCAGCTCACGGTGCAACTCATCGATGATCGACCGGAATCCGGCGAACAGCAGCATGGGCAGCTCAAAGCCCGCCACGGCACTCCCGGACGGCTCCGCTCCCGGCTCAGCCATTGCAGAACTCGACAACCTGGTTTACTTTTTCGTCAATCACGTTGTCGATTTTAGCGTGAGCATCCGCCACGAGAGGTCACCCATGTCCGCGTCCGCTTTCCCCGGCCACACCCTCGAAACCGCCCCTCCTGCCGCCCGCCGCACCATGGAGGCGGTGACGAAGAAGCAGGGATATCTGCCCGCGGCCGTCGCCCGGCTCGCCACGTCGCCGGAGCTGCTCGACGGCTTCCTGCAGATCAGCGCGATCTTCGAGTCGACCACCCTGGACCCACTCTCCCGCGAGGTCCTGATCCTGACGATGGCGACCCGCAACGAGTGCCACGTCTGCGTCGCGATGCACACCGCGAGGCTCACCGCACTCGGCGCGGACCCCGAGCTGATCGGCGCCCTGCGCGAGCAAGGGGTCGTTCCGGACGAACGGCTGGAGGCGGTACGGCAGTTCACCCTGTCCGTGATCGCGACGTCAGGAGCCGTGGACGACGCGACGCTCCAGGCGTTCCTGGCCCACGGGTACACCCCCCGCAACGCGCTCGAAGTGGTCCTGGGCATCGGTGCGTACACGATGTCGACGCTGGGCAACCGGATGACCGGGGCGCCGATGGACCCTCACATGGCCGCCTTCGCCTGACACTTGACCGTCTCATTCAGCCGGGGAAGGGCGGCCCCGCTCAGTGAGCGCGGCCATGCCCTGCCACCCGGTCGCGGCGGTCGAACGGATGGATCGGAACAAACCGCCGTACGCCCCATGCCCGCCCCTCCCCCGTCATTGACGTACGCACCGCACACACCGGTTGTCACATGCCCGACCATGAACAACACCGAGGAGTGCGGACCATGACGGAACCTTCCCTGCCCTTCAACTCCTCCCCACTGTCGCGGCGTACGCTGCAGCGGGCTGCGCGGCACGGCCGAGCTCAGCGGGTGGCAGCTGGTGCGAGGGGCGCGCGTGGATGGCACCGCGGCGCATCGCACGACACGAATGCGCCGGGGTGACCATCGCACCATTCGCTCGTTCTGCCGAACGTGCGACCACTGCCAGAGGTACCTTCCGCAGCCGCCCCGGCCGATGGGGAGCAGGCCGGGGCCGCGCTCGTCGAGCACTATCCGCGCCTGGTCCGCCTCGGCTATCTCGTCCTGCCGCCGTCCCTCGGCAGCCACCGCCGCGTTCTGGCGGCGCACGCCCTGGCCCAGCGGTCCCTGCTGTCGGGGCGCCGGGCAGGGTATGCGTACGTCCGCGTGCGGTTGCTGCGTGCGGCGCTGGAGACGGGCCGTCCACGGCTTCGCCGGCTGCCACCCCTCCTCCCGCTGGCGTGGGGGCTGCGACTGTTCCCGCACTCCGGCGGAGCGGAGGAACTCGCCCTGGAGCAGGCCCTGTCGGCGCTCTCCGGTCCCGGGCGCGCCGCATACGTCCTGCGCGGTCTGGAGCGGCTGACCGATGCGGAGGTACGGCGGGTGCTCGCCGCTGCCGGGGTGGCGGATCCGCATGCGGCGCTCGCGGCGGCGGAGGGCGTGTCGGCACCGTACGAGCTCCTCGGATCCCCGGAGTTCGATCCCTGTTCGCTCCAGGCCCGGCCGCCGGATCTGCTGCGCCGCCGTCAGTACGCGAAGGCGGCGGTGGCGGCCGTCGCGGCGCTGCTGGTGTGCGGGGCGCTGCTGGGGCTGCCGGGCCACGGCTGGGGGCGCGACGCTCCGGCCGTGGCGCCGTACGCCCGGAACACCGCCGTCGAACAGGCCCTGGACCCGGGCGGGTTGACCCGCGTTCCGGCGACGTTCTGGTGGCGCTCGCCCCGTACCGACTTCACCTCCTGGCCCACCCGTGGCGACCACGCCGGGGACCTCCGGCTGCTGCACCGCGCGCTCACCGTGTGGGCGCACCCGGACAGCGCGGTGAGCCTGTCGGCGACGCCCGGGACGCCGGTCGGGCCGCCGATGGGGGCGCCGCAGCTGCTGTATGCGGGCGGGGTGGACCGGGCGACGGTGGTGCTGTTCTACGACGGGCTGCGCGTCGTGCGGTACGCGGAACCCCGGGACGCCGCACCGGACCGGGGCGTGGCGCTCGACTTCGCCCGGGTCGACAGTGCCGACAGGGCCTCGTCCGGCGCCCTGATCGTGGGTCGCACGGGCGGCCGGGTCCGCTACCTCACCGCGCCCTGGGTGCGTGCCGTGTCCGTACGGGATCTGCTCGCCCCGGGCGGCGCCCCGCGGCCGCTGCACCGCACCGCCGATGGGGTGACCGCCGCACTGAACAGCCCGGCGACGGCCCGGAGCTGCCGCTCCTGGGACGCGATCGAGCTGCGCGACGGCCCGGTGTTCCGGCTGATGACGGACCTCGGCGAGCTGACCCCCGCCCGGCTGACGTCGGGCCCGCCGACCGCGCCGCACGACGTCTCCGGGCGGGCGGAGCGGGACAGCTGGGCGCGGACCGCCTGCCTGCTGCCCGCGGTCCGTTCGCACGGCGTGCGGTCGGTGAACTCCTGGCAGTACGCCGAGCAGCCGCTGCCCGAGGACAACGGCTCGGCGAGCTGGCTCTGCACCCGCGCGGAGACCTGGCGGGGCACCGGAAGCCGGGTCCTCGCCCAGTTCCAGGCCCCGTCGGCACCGTCCGTGGCGACCGGCGGCCCGCCCGGGGCGGTCGCGGCCCGGGCCGAGGACTCGCCGGCCTGCGGGATGCGTGATCCGCGGGTGCTGGCCGGGGTGCTGTGGAAGTCGCACGGCGGGCGCTGGTACGTACTGGCGGCGGGCAGCGAGCAGTTCGCCTCGCTGACCACGTCGGGCGGGGTGGAGGGGCGGTCCGACAGCCGGCTCCTCGCCGTACCGGCCAGGGCGGGCGACCGGGCACGGCTGAACGGGACGCTGACGGACGGCAGTCGGGTGGGCGCCCTGCGCTGACTCCCGGCGCCCGGGAGGCGGGGAAATTCACCGCACGCCCCTGTTACCCCGGCTTACCCATCAGTACATTGACAATATGTCTAACACGCAGCCAGCGCCGGTCGCGTCGGAGCGGACGCAGCTCAAGGCCCGCAAGGTCTCCTTCACCTGGGAGAAGACACCCCTGCACTGGGTGCCGGGCGACCCGTTCACCACGCACACCATCAACGTGCTCCATCTGCTGCTGCCCGCCGGGGAGCGCTGGTTCATCCGCGTGTACCGCCAGGTGCTGCCGTACATCCACGACGAGCAGCTGCGCCAGGACGTCATCGGCTTCATCGGCCAGGAGGCCGTGCACTCGCAGGCCCATGACGATGTCCTGCCCCGCCTCAAGGAGCTCGGTCTCGATCCGACGCCGTACACCGCGCAGGTCGACTGGTTCTTCGAGAAGCTGCTGGGCGACCGGACACTGCCGCCGGGCCGGGCGCGGAAGTGGTGGCTGATGGAGCGGGTGGCGACGATCGCGGCGATCGAGCACTACACCGCGTTCCTCGGCGACTGGGTGCTGAACGCCGACGAGCTGGACCGGCGCGGCGCCGATCCGACCATGCTGGATCTGCTGCGCTGGCACGGCGCGGAGGAGGTCGAGCACCGCTCCGTCGCGTTCGACGTGTTCATGCATGTCGACGGCGGCTACCGGCGGCGGATACGGACCTGGGCCACGGCCTTCGCCGCGCTTCTCTTCCTCTGGCAGCGCGGCACACGTTTCTTCATGGCGAACGACCCGAGCCTGCTCCACGGCAAGGCGTCGTTCAAGGAGTTCTACACCAGCGGCAGGCGCGGCACCCTGCCTGCGACCGGTGATCTGCTCCGCTCCATACCGCGCTATCTGAGCCACGCCTACCACCCCTCGCAGGAGGGCAGCACCGCCCAGGCCGTCGACTATCTCGCCCACTCGCCCGCGGCCACCGCCGCCGAGGCCCGTATGACGGGACCCAGCTGACCATGCCGCTCCCCCTGCCCCGCCTGCGCACCGCCGTCCTCGTCACGGGCGTCGCACTGCTCGCCAAGCGGGCCGTGCGCCGCCGCATCCAGAACTCCCCGCTGTGGCCGCTGCCGGCCCTGGAGAACCCGGTCTCGGGCCACTCCGAACGCCGCTCGACCACCACCCGCCGCCTGCTGATCACCGAGCGGACCGCACCCGCCGAAGGCGTGGTCCAACTCCGCCTGGAGGGCGCCGACCTGCCCGCGTGGCAGCCCGGCGCACACCTGGATCTCCTGCTGCCGTCCGGACTGGTCCGCCAGTACTCCCTGTGCGGGGACCCCGCCGACCCGGGCACGTACACGATCGCGACCCGCCTGGTGGCGGACAGCCGGGGCGGCTCCCGCGAGGTCCACGCGCGGCTCCACGAGGGCGAGGAGGTCGAGGTCCGGGCCCCCCGCAACCGCTTCCCCCTCGCCGAGGCCCCCGCGTACCTCTTCATCGCGGGCGGCATCGGCATCACGCCGATCCTGCCGATGGTGCGGTCCGTCGCCGCCTCGGGCGCCGACTGGCGGCTGCTGTACGGCGGACGCTCGCGGGCCTCGATGCCGTTCCTGGACGAGATCGAGAAGCTGGGCGCGGAGGGCGGCCGGGTGACCGTCGTCGCAAAGGACGAGGCGGGCCGCCCGGACACGGCCGCGGCCCTGGCGGACACCGCGCGGGGCACGGCCGTCTACTGCTGCGGCCCCGAGCCCCTGATGGACGCGGTCGCCGCCGCACTCCCGCCCGGCCGCACCCTGCATCTGGAACGCTTCACGGCGGCGACCACGTCATCGGCCGGTTCCGGTCCCTTCGAGGTCGAGCTGCGCCGTTCCGGCCGCACGGTCCGCGTGGCGGCCGGCCAATCGGTGCTGGCCGCGGTGCGCGAAGAGCTCCCGTACGTCTCGTACTCCTGCGAACAGGGCTTCTGCGGTACGTGCCAACAGCGCGTCCTGGAGGGCGAGATAGACCACCGCGACGAACTCCTGACGGACACGGAGCGGGACGACTCGATGCTGATCTGCGTGTCGCGGTGCCGGGGCGAGCGGCTGGTGCTGGACCTGTAGCGATGCGGGGTGGTGGCCCCGGCCCGCCGTCCTTCCCCCAGCACCCCACTCGGTACCCTGTCCACCATGACGACCGGGGTGCGGCGCAGGATGGGCGTCGAGGAGCGCAGACAGCAGTTGATCGGTGTCGCGCTGGAGTTGTTCAGTCACCGCGCCCCGGACGAGGTGTCGATCGACGAGATCGCGGCCGCCGCCGGGATCTCGCGGCCGTTGGTCTATCACTACTTCCCGGGGAAACAGAGCCTGTACGAGGCGGCGCTGCGGCGGGCGGCCGACGAGCTCGCGGCGCGGTTCGTGGAGCCGCGCGAAGGGCCGCTCGGGGCACGGCTGTTGAGGGTGATGGGGCGGTTCTTCGACTTCGTCGACGAGCACGGCCCGGGGTTCGCTGCGCTGATGCGGGGCGGGCCGGCGGCCGGCTCGTCGACGGCGAACGCGATGATCGACGGGGTGCGGCAGGAGGCGTACGAGCAGATCCTGGCCCATCTGGGCGTCGAAGACCCCCCGGCGCGGCTGGAGTTGGTCGTGCGCTCGTGGGTCTCGCTGGCCGAGTCGACGGCGCTGATCTGGCTGGACGGGCGGCGGATTCCGCGCGAGGAGCTGGAGACGCAGCTGGTGCACGACTTCGCGGCGCTGGCCGCGGTGAGTGCCGCGTACAGCACGGAAATGGCGGGCATCGTGCTGCGGGTGCTCGCGCAGGAGCCGGCGGACGGGCCGTTCGGGGAGCTGTTGAACCGGCTCTCCGCTCTGGCGCCCGCCGTTCCGGCCGTTCCCGCGCAGCGGCTGCCGTGAGCGGCGGTACGGATCAGCTGAGCAGTTCGCCCTGGAGCGCGGCCGCCAGACCCACTTCCGCGTTGTCCGTCCGGCCCCGTTCGAAGGCACGCTGGTAGGCGGCGTCGCCGACGGCCGCGCGGGCCTGGCGTTCGCAGGCCTCGCGCAGCGGACCCAGTTCCGGGGTGCCGCGTTGCGGGTGGCCGACCATGCGCCAGTAGACCTGCCCCGTTCCGTAGACCCGGGCGGCGTGGGCGCCCGCGCCCTGGGCGGCGATCGCCGCGGCCAGGATGTCCAGGCCGAGCGCGATGCCGAAGCTGTCGCGCATGCGGTGCTTGCCCGCGAGCATCGAGCGGGCGTGGGCGGCGGAGGATTCGGCGTCGCCCTGGAGCAGGGCGATCAGGGCGAGTTGGTAGTCGACGTAGCTACGGGTCCAGCACTCGTCCTGGGCTTCGCAGACCGCGCGCAGGGCTTTGGCGGCTTCCGCCGCCTCGTCCAGCCGTCCCAGGCTGGTCAGGGCGAAGAGCGTGATGAGGTGGCAGCGCAGCCGGTAGGCCGACTCCAGCGGAGTGGCGGCGCCGGTGGAGCGCAGCACCCGGTCGACCAGGCGGAGGCTCGCCTCGGGGCGGCCGGTCATCAGATGGGTCAGGCCGCACAGATAGGCGGCGGCGAGAATGCCTTCGTCGGCGCCGTCGCGGGCCGCGGCCCTGGTGCACTCCCAGCCCAGGCGCCGGGCGGCCGGGTAGTCGCCCTGGAGCATGACGGTGATGCCCAGCACCCACAGGACGCGGGTGCGGTGGGGGCCCTCGGCCGGTCCGGCGTCCAGGGCGCGCTGCGCGTACTCGCGGGTCTGCGGCAGATGACCGCAGCAGCACCAGAAGAAGCCGATCCGGCCCGCCATCTCCTGGGCGGCCGCGGTGTCATGGGCCAGCAGGTGGTCGAGGGCGGCGCACAGGTCGGCGTGCGACTCGGCGATGCGGTGGTACCAGAAGATCTGGTCGTCCCCGGTCCAGCCCGCGTGGGCGTGGCGGGCCAGGCCGAGGAAGCAGGCGGCGTGCCGGTCGGCGGCGGACCGTTCCTCGCCGAGTTCGGCGAGCCACATCCGTCCGTACTCGCGGATGGTGTCGAGCATGCGGTGCCGTACGCCGTCCCGTCCGACGACGGACTTGGCGACCAGACCGCGCAGCGCCTCGGTCACACCGTCCTCGGTGAGCGGCCCCTCGGCGCAGACCTGGCGGGCCGCGGCCTCGTCGAAGTCGCCGCGCAGGACGGTCAGCCGCGCCCAGAGCAGCCGCTCCAGCGGGGTGCACAGCTCGTGGCTCCAGCCGATGGCGGTGCGCAGGGTGCGGTGGCGCCGCGGCCGGAGCGAGTCGTCGGCCGGTACGTCGAAGCGGGAGCCGATCCGTAGGGCGACCTGCTCGACGGTGTCCCGGCCGAGGGCTCCCGCCGCGAGTTCGATGGCGAGCGGAATGCCTTCGAGGCGGCGGCAGATCTCGGCGGCGGCCTCGGCGTTGCCCGGCGCGTCGAGGGCGAGTTCCGGTGCCGCCGCGGCTGCCCGGTCCCGGAACAGGGTCAGTGCGTCGCCCGCGCCCTCGACGGGCAGCGGAGGTACTTCGACAAGTTTCTCGCCCCTGATGCCCAGCGGCTGCCGACTGGTGGCGAGCACGGTGAGGCCGGGTGAGGTGGTGAGGATCTCGCCGAGCAGGTGCGCGCACGCGGAGCGCAGATGCTCGCACGAGTCGAGGACGAGCAGCAGCTCCTTGTCGACGAGCCATTCGCACAGCGCGTCGATGGGCATGCGCAGGGTGTGGTCGCAGAGCCCGACCGCGTCGGAGACGGTCGCGATGAGCAGTCCGTCGTCATGCAGCGGCGACAGGTCCGCCCACCAGGTCCCGTCGCGGTGTCCGGGCGCCGCCTGCCGGGCCGCGCGGACGGCGAGCCGGGTCTTGCCGACACCGCCACTGCCGGTGAGGGTGGTCAGCCGGTGCGTGGCGAGGGTGTGTTCGAGCCGGGCAAGTTCCGCTTTCCGTCCGACAAAGCTCGTTGTCTCCTCGGGAATGTTGCTCGCCATGGTCACCGTCGCCGAAACAGGCGGACCGGCCGGTCCCGGCCCGTGGAAGGGCACGCCGGGGGTGCCGTGCTGCGGCACCCCCGACGGCTTGCTACCTCTCAACGTAGTCCTGTCGGCACTCAGTTCAGGGAAAACACCGCCACGGTGCGTCCCGGGACGGTGAAGCTTCCCGAACTCCTCTCGTACGTCGCCTTCTTGACCGTAGAATCCGCGCCCGCAGCCTGGACGGGATGCAGGGCGTACCGCTTCCCCGCCAGTTGGGCGATCTGCTGGGTCGCGGCGGCGGGGGTCGCGTTGAGGACCACCACCAGCTTTCCGAGCCGCATGGTGATCACCCCTGCGTCTCGTCCTTCCCGGAGAGCGGGAAGGACAGGGCGGACTGCACCTGCCCGGTGGTAACGAGGTCGAAGTCCTTCTCCGTGGACCGGATGGTGAGCAGGTCCCGGTACGCGGCGGAGGCGCCGTCGATCTCGGCGCAGCCGGGGCTGAGTGCGGCGTCGGCACGACGCATCGGGCCAACCACCTCGGCACAACCTCGTCAAAGATGCACACGCGCCGGCCGACGGCGGATCCGTCTCGCCCAGCGCCACAGCCTCGATGGGCTGCTCGTGACTGAAACTATTTGCAGCAAACGTCTGAAAATCTACGCCGTCAGACCGTACGAGACCTCTGTCGCCAGGGCAACTGCTTTGACCAGGCCGGACTTTGGCATGTCAGGAGGCGAAGAGGCTCAGAAATCTCTTCCTCAAGTCATTGCGAAAGTGATAGCTTCTCAAGGCTTCACCAACCCAAAGAGCACTTCAACAACCCAAGGAGCTGGCGTGAAACGACGCCTCAAGACCACTGTCGGCCTGGCCGCCGGAGCCATTGCACTGACGTGTCTCAACGTGGCACCCGCCGCCGCGAATACGTCTACCACCCACTTTTCGGGCCCGACGGGATGCTCAGGGGTCAAAAGGTTCGACTACTCGGTCCAGAAGTACATTTGGGACGCCGGGTGCAGTGGCCGCTCGTCCAAATACTGGCGCGTGACCCTGACCTTCCAGTTCACCAACAGCCCGGGCAAGGTCGAGAACTACACCCTGCCGTGGCACAACATGGGAACCCCGGAGTACGGCGAGAGTTCGACTGGCTATGTGGTCGGAATGTCCAACTGGCAGTTCAAGTAGCCAGTCGGTAAACAGAGAAGGATGGGAAGGCTCCACCGTGGCCCTCCCGGTGGAGCCTTCCCAATACCCTGCTCGCAAGGAACCGATGCCCGACTCGCTCTTGAGCGGACGAGCCTCGAGGTCGGCCTCGGTCCTGCCCGAGGGTCCGTCGGCTTGCTGACGGACCCTCTCTGCTTGTTCAGGGCAGAGATTTCTGCTTGTGGGCATGTTGGTGGCCCGGCTGTCGCGTCGGTTCTGGGCCGCGTCGTGCAGGGGGCAGGCTGCGCAGGCCGGTGGCCCGCGCGGCGCGAATGCGGTCCCCGGCTCCGGCCCGCTGTCGGTGCCGCGGTTCCAGAGCGGCAATCGGGGTGTTCCGGGTGTCGGTGGCGAAGCAGGTCAGGCACATCCCGTCGGCGTCGGTGAGACGCAACTGGGCGCCGGGGTACGGACGTTCCTTGCGCACAATCAGCCGCATCCTTGCCGACCAGCCCTTGAGGCAGTCGCCGGTACGTTCGGCGACCCGGGCGCCGTCGCGGATCTCGCCGGCCGGGGCCTTCAGGACAGCGGCGTGGATGGCGTCGGTGATGGTCATGCCGACCGAGTACGACAGCCACCGTCCGCGCTGGGCGAGCCATGCCACGAACTCGTGGGTGCCGCCGCCGGAATCGGTACGGATGAGTGTCTGCCGGCCGCGCCGGCAGCGTTTGGGTAGCTGTGCGAGCGCGAGCCGGGCAGTTTCGATGTGGTCGGCCGCGGTGTCCGAGCCGGCGTTGCCCGGCCGGAGCAGTCCTGCCACCGGTTCGCCGGACCCGCCGCGGTCGTGGTCGACGAAGCCCATCAGCGGGTGGTGGCCGTAGACGGCCCGGTCGGCCGGGAGTTCCGGTACGTCAGGGCCGTAGACGGCCCGGTCGGCCGGGAGTTCCGGTACGTCAGGGCCCCACGCGTCCGACCGGCCCCTCAGACGCCGCGGACCGCGGCGGTGGATCCCCGTACCACCAGCTCCGGCTGGAACACATACTCCGCGTACGCTGCCACCGGACTGCCGCCGACCTCCTCCAGCAGGGCGCTCACCGCGGCCGCCGCCATCGCCTGTACGGGCTGACGCACCGTCGTCAGCGGCGGATCGGTGAACGCGATCAGCTGCGAGTCGTCGAAGCCCACCACCGAAACATTGCGCGGCACGTCGAGCCCGCGCTCCCTGGCCGCACGCACCACACCCAGCGCCATCAGGTCGCTGCCGCAGACGATGCCCGTGCACCCCTGGTCGAGCAGCGCACCAGCCGCGACCTGGCCGCCCTCGACGCCGAACAGCGTGGAGCAGACGAGGAGTTCGGCCTCGGCACAGCCCAGGCCCAGCAGGCTCACGGCAGCCTCGATGAAGCCCTCCCGCTTGCGGCGGGACGGCACGTAGCGCTGCGGCCCGATGGCCAGGCCGACCCTGCGGTGGCCGAGTTCGGCGAGGTGGCCGACGGCCATCCGTACGGCCGCGGAGTCGTCGGGCGAGACGAACGGGGCGTTGATCCGTTCGTTGTAGCCGTTGATCAGGACGAAGGGCACACCGCGCTCGGCGAGTGCGGCGTACCGGGCCGGGTCGGCCGACAGGTCGGCGTGCAGCCCGGACAGGAAGACGATCCCGCCGACGCCCCGTTCGACGAGCTGCTCGACGAGTTCGTCCTCGGTGGCGCCGCCGGGTGTCTGGGTGCAGAGCACCGGGGTGTAGCCGTGCCCGGCCAGGGCCTGTTCGACGGCCTGCGCGAACGCCGGGAAGATCGGGTTGGTGAGCTCGGGGGTCACCAGTCCGATCAGCCCGGCGCTGCGCTGCCGCAGCCGCACGGGGCGTTCGTAGCCCAGGATGTCCAGCGCCGCGAGCACCCGCTTACGCGTGGTGTCCGCGACGCCCGGTTTCCCGTTGAGTACCCGGCTGACGGTCGCCTCGCTGACCGCTGCCTGGCCGGCGATGTCCGAGAGCCTCGGCGCTCCACCGACCCCGGGGCCTGTCTTCCGGATCTTGCCGGGCTCGTCCGAAAAAGAGGCCCTGGGCAGGGGAACCGTCACACCGTCCACCACACCGTGGTGTCCGCGGGGAGCTCGATCTCGGCGCCGTCGGTGACGACCGGTGTGCTGGACAGCAGGACGGTGCCGCGCACGGGGATGCGTACCGGACGGCCCGTCGTGTTGATGGTGCAGATGAAGCCGGGGCGGGCGAAGATCAGCAGCCCCTCGGGGGCCTGGAGCCACTCCACCACGGTCCCGGCACCGAGCCCCGGGTGCACCCGGCGGGCGGCGATCGCGGCCCGGTACAGCTCCAGCGTGGAGTTCGCGTCGCCGGTCTGCGCCTCGACGCTCAGCGCACCCCAGCTGTCGGGCTGGGGCAGCCAGCTGCCGCCGCTGCCGAAGCCGTACGAGCTGCCCTCGCGGGTCCACGGGATCGGCACCCGGCAGCCGTCGCGGAAGCCGTCCTGGCCCGCCGCGCGGAAGAACGACGGGTCCTGGCGGGCCTCGTCGGGCAGGTCGGTGACGTCGGGCAGGCCGAGCTCCTCCCCCTGGTAGACGTACGCGGAACCGGGCAGCGCCAGCATCAGCAGGGTGGCGGCGCGGGCCCGGCGCAGGCCCAGTACGGGGTCGCCGGCCGTGCGGATCTGGGTGCCGAGGCCGGGCGGGTTGGCGAACCGGGTGGTGTGCCGGGTCACGTCGTGGTTGGAGAGCACCCAGGTCGCGGGGGCGCCGACCGGACGCATCGCGTCGAGCGAGGTGTCGATGGCCTTGCGCAGCTCGGCGGCGTCCCAGGCGGTGGAGAGGTACTGGAAGTTGAACGCCTGGTGCATCTCGTCGGGGCGCACATAGTTGGCGGTGCGCTCGACGGTCGGGGTCCAGGCCTCGGCGACGGCGATGCGGTCGCCGGGGTACTCGTCGAGGATGGTGCGCCAGGAGCGGTAGATCGCGTGGACCCCGTCCTGGTCGAAGAACGGCATGACGTCGTTGCCGAGCAGCTTGAGCTGGTCGTGGATGCCGAGGTCGGGCAGGCCGGCGGCCTTGACGAGGCCGTGGGCGACGTCGACCCGGAAGCCGTCGACGCCCATGTCGAGCCAGAAGCGCAGGATCGAGCGGAACTCGTCGGCGACGGCCGGATGTTCCCAGTTGAAGTCGGGCTGCTCGGGTGCGAAGAGGTGGAGGTACCAGTCGCCGGGGGTGCCGTCCGGGTCGGTGGTCCGGGTCCAGGCGGGGCCGCCGAAGATGGACTCCCAGTCGTTGGGCGGCAGTTCGCCGTCCGCGCCCTCGCCGGGGCGGAAGTGGTAGCGCTCGCGCAGCGCGGAGCCGGGGCCGTCCGCGAGGGCGCGCTTGAACCATTCGTGCTGGTCGGAGGAGTGGTTGGGCACCAGGTCCACGATGATCCGCAGGCCCAGGCCGTGGGCGTCCCGGATCAGCGCGTCGGCGTCCAGCAGGGTGCCGAACATGGGGTCGATGGCACGGTAGTCGGCGACGTCGTAGCCCGCGTCGGCCTGCGGCGACGCGTAGAACGGGCTGAGCCAGACCGCGTCGACACCGAGGTCCTTGAGGTAGGGGAGTCTGCCGCGTACGCCTGCGAGGTCGCCCATGCCGTCGCCGTTGCCGTCGGCGAAGCTCCGTGGATAGACCTGGTAGATCACCGCGTCCTGCCACCAGCCGGTCTGGTGGGCCGGAGCGTCGGCGGACGTGCCGGTGGAGGGGGCAGCGAGGTGCTGGGTCATGTCGTCCCTGGGGTGTCTGGGTGGGGGGCGCCGCCGGGACCGGGTCGGGATTCCGGCGACGCCGTGACTTGGTGCGTGCGGGTCGTACGGGGCGTGCTGCGTCAGCCCTTGACGGCTCCGGCGGACATGCCGGTGACCAGGTGGCGCTGGGCGAAGAGGAAGACCAGGGCCGCGGGTATCGCGATGAGCACGGACGCTGCGGTCATCGCTCCCCACTGGGCTCCGTACCGGTTGACGAAGAGCTGCAGTCCGCCCGCGAGGGTGAGGTTGTCCTCGCCGACCATGAAGGCGGAGGCGTACGCCACTTCGCCCCACGCGGTGATGAAGGAGTAGAACGCGGTGACGGCGAGGCCCGGTTTGGCGAGCGGCAGGATGAGCCGCCAGAACGTGCCGAACGGGGTGAGGCCGTCGACCTGGCCCGACTCGTCGATCTCGCGCGGGATGGTGTCGAAGAAGCCCTTCATCATCCAGGCGCAGAACGGCACCGAGATGGTGAGGTAGGTGATGACGAGGCCGGCGGGCTGATTCAGCAGCCCCATGCCGGCCATGATGTTGTAGATCGGCACGATGAGGACGGCGACCGGGAACATCTGGGTGATCAGCAGCGTCCACATCAGCCCGCGTTTGCCAGGGAAGCGGAAGCGGCTGACGGCGTAGCCGGTGGAGGCGGAGACGATGACGCCGAGAAGTGTGGTGAGCCCCGCGATGAGCAGGGAGTTGCCGAACCAGGTCAGGAACTTCGTGTTCTGGATCAGGTTCGTGTAGTTCTCGAACGTCGTCTCTTTGAAGAAGTCCGTGGTCGTCGTGTACGCGGCGGGCTTCAGCGAGGTGAGCAGGACCCACAGCACGGGGAAGACGGCGATCACGGACGCGACGATGAGTGTGAGATGCAGCCCGACGGAGGCGATCGGCGAACGCTCGCCGCGCAGCCGGACCTTGCGCACGGAGTGCCGTGCGGGGGTCGCCGGGGCGGCGGTTGCGGGGGCGGTGGTCACCAGTCGTCTCCCTGGGTGCGCAGGACTCGCCGGTAGACGGCAGCGAAGATCATCAGGAGTACAAGGATCAGCACGCCCCAGGTGGAGGACTGCGCGAAGTCGCGCGGGCTGATCTCGAAGGAGAACTTGTACGCCTGGGTGACCAGGATCTGGGTGGCTTCGCCGGGTCCGCCGCCGGTCAGCAGGTAGATCACCGGGAACATGTTGAAGGTCCAGATGGTGGAGAGCAGGATCACCGTGGTGGAGACCGGCCGCAGTCCGGGCAGCGTGATGTGGCGGAACCGCTGCCAGGCGGTGGCGCCGTCCATCTCCGCGGCCTCGTACTGCTCGCCGGGAATCGACTGCAGTCCGCCGAGCAGGGCGACCATCATGAACGGCACGCCGAGCCAGACGTTGACGGTGATGACGGCGAACTTCGCCCAGGTGGGGTCGTTCAGCCAGGGTATGGCGTCGATTCCGCCGCCGGAGAGGATCTTGTTGAGCAGCCCGCTGTCCTTGTTGTAGAGGAAGCGCCAGGCGAAGACGGAGACGAAGCCGGGGATGGCCCAGGGCAGGATGAGCGCCATCCGGTACGCGGAGCGGCCGGCGATCCGGCGGTTGAGGAGGTTGGCGAGGGCCATGCCGAGGGAGAAGGTGATGGCCACGCAGGAGACCGTCCACACCAGGGTCCAGCCGAGCGTGTCGAGGAACTGGGCGCCCGTGATCGCCTCGGTGTAGTTGTCCAGGCCCACGAACTTGTACGTGGCGGGCATGTGGTTGACACCGATGGACCGGGCGACGTTGCGCTCGTTGGCGTCGGTCATCGACAGGTAGATACCGCGGACCAGCGGATAGCCGATGATCACGCCGATCACGACGACGACCGGGGCGACCATGGTCCACGCGTACCAGTGCGTCGACAGGGCCCGCCTGAGCCTGCCCGGCGGCGGGGGGTTGCCAGTACCGCGGCTCCGGCCGCGGGCGACGTCGTCGCCCGCGGCCTTCGCCACCGACTGGCCGGTGTGGACAGCCATCAGCCGGCCTGCCTTCCTGTTACTTCCAGCCCTCGAGGAGCTTGCGGTAGGAGTCGCCGGTCGTCTTGACGCCCTTCTCCGGCGTGGTCTGGCCGGTCAGGACCTTGGTGTACTCGGTGACGAGCGGCGCGAAGAGGCTGCCGGTCTCCGGGATCCAGGGGCGTTCGACGGCGGTCTCGACGACGGGCTTGAAGAAGCCGACGATCTCGTTGTCGACGACGTCCTGCTTGGCGTAGGCGGAGGTACGGGTCGGCAGGAGGCTCAGCTCCTTGGTGACCTTGGCCTGGGTGTCCGCGGACGTCATGTAGTCGACGAACGCGTAGGAGGCGTCGAGGTTCTTGGAGCCCGCGTAGACGGCCAGGTTGTGACCGCCCTGCGGGGCGCCCTGCGCGGCGGATCCGGCCGGGACCGGGGCGATGCCCAGGTTGGCCTTGTCCTTGAACTCCTTGCCGGCGTAGGTGTCGGCGACGGCCCACGGGCCGTTGATCATCATGGCGACCTTGCCGTCCTTGAAGGACGTCTGCATGTTCTCCCAGCCGTCCGTGGCATCGGTCTTGGCGGCACCGGAGTCGACGAGGTCCTTGACGACCTTCATCGCCTTGACGCCCTCGGGGCTGTCGATGGTGACGGACTTGGTGGAGGCGTCGACCATGTCGCCGCCCTCGCCGTAGAGGAAGGAGAGGAACCAGTACGCGTCGTCGCCGCGCAGGTACATGCCGGTCTTGCCGGTCTTGTCCTTGATCTTCTTGGAGACGGTCTTCAGCTCGTCGACGGTCTTGGGCACCTCGACGCCGGCCTCCTTGAAGATCTTCTTGTTGTAGAAGATGCCCATGGAGTCGATGACCTGCGGCACCGCGTACGTCTTGCCGTTGTACTTGGTGGACGCGGCGGCCTGCTTCAGGAAGTCGTCCGGGTTCTTCAGCGCGGCGGTGCCGTCGAGCGGGGCCAGGTAGCTGAGGTCCGCGAACGCGGGGGTCCAGGCGACCTCGGCGCGGATGACGTCGGGAGCGTCGGAGCCGGACTGGGCCGCGTTCTTGAACTTGTTCTGCGCGTCGCCGAAGGGCACGTTGATGTACTTGATGTGGACCTTCGGGTGCTGCTTGGTGAAGTCCTCGGCGATCTTCTTGAAGACCTTGTCCTCGCTGCCCGCGGTGGAGGTGTCCCACCACGTCACCGTGCCGGAGAGCTCGCCCGAGCTCTTGCTCTTGCCCTCGGACTCGCTGTCGCTGCCGCAGGCGGTCGCCGCGAGCGCCAGGGCCGCGACCAGGGCGGTGGCTGTTATGCCACGTCGCATCTGAACTCCTTCAACTGCCGTACCGCTCCGTCGCGGCGCCGGGTCGACGTGAACGTAACAAGGATGAAAGAACACCGAAAGAGTTTGCGGAAGATTTCTGCAAGCGTCGGCGATCGTTACATTCGCGTGTCCGCACGGTTGCCGTCAAGCCTCTTGACGGGGGGTGTCGATCCCTGGCAGCGGCAGGCCACAGCCCGTAATCCAGAAGTGCGACGATCTGACAGCGGCCCCTGAACCGGTCTCGCAAGTCTTTGCAAGATGTTGCCGCGACGGGACCCCGGACCTCCTCACAGGCACGGTCGCCCGATTCCTGCGGATGGTGGGCAATCCGACATACGCCCGGTACAGTCCACTTCCATGACCGCACGGCTTGCCGATATCGCAACTCAGGCGGGGGTCAGCGAAGCGACGGTCAGCCGTGTACTGAACGGCAAGCCCGGTGTTGCAGCGGCCACCCGTGAATCCGTCCTCGCCGCGCTCGACGTTCTGGGCTACGAACGTCCCGTACGGCTGCGCAGGCGCAGCGCGGGACTGGTCGGGCTGATCACGCCCGAGCTGGAGAACCCCATCTTCCCGGCGCTGACGCAGGTCATCGGCCAGGCGCTGACCCGGCAGGGCTACACCCCGGTGCTGGCGACCCAGACCCCCGGCGGCTCCACCGAGGACGAGCTGACCGAGATGCTGGTCGACCGCGGCGTCTCGGGCATCATCTTCGTCTCCGGGCTGCACGCCGACACCTCGGCCGATATGCAGCGCTACGAGCAACTACGCGCCCAGGGCGTCCCGTTCGTCCTGGTCAACGGTTTCTCGCCCAAGGTCCAGGCGCCGTTCATCTCGCCGGACGACCGGGCCGCGATGCGGCTCGCCGTGACGCACCTGGTGTCGCTCGGGCATCAGCGGATCGGCCTGGCGGTCGGGCCCAAGCGGTTCGTGCCGGTCCTGCGCAAGATCGATGGCTTCCGCGCCACCGTGCAGGAGCAGTTGAACCTCGCTCCGGCCGAGGTGGAGGAACTGATCCAGCACTCGCTGTACACCCTGGAGGGCGGGCAGGCCGCCACGTCGGCGCTGATGGAGCGGGGGTGCACCGCGGTGGTGTGCGCGAGCGACATGATGGCGCTCGGTGCGATCAGGGCCGCCCGCCGGCTGTCGCTGGAGGTGCCGCGCGATCTGTCGGTGGTGGGTTTCGACGACTCGCCGCTCATAGCGTTCACCGATCCGCCGCTGACGACGATCCGTCAGCCGGTGACGGCGATGGGCCAGGCCGCCGTGCGCACCCTTCTCGAAGAGATCGGCGGCACACCCGCCCCGCACAGCGAGTTCGTCTTCATGCCCGAGCTGGTCGTTCGCGGTTCAACGGCCGCGGGCCCCGGCCCCGCTCCGGCCCCGGCGGCCGGACCTCCTCCAGGTTCGCACGCCCGCTCCTAGCCCGCAGTCCGGCACACAGATGTGCGGCCCGGACCCGACCGGAGGATGACCGGGCGGGAAGGACCTTTCTGGCAGACTCTGCGGCTATGGGCGAATTGAGCGTGACGTCACAGGAGGCCCGGTCGGGGGCCACCCCGTCACCCATCGTGGACGAGGCGGCCCCGACGGCGGACGCGGAGCAGAACGCCAGGCGGTGCGACAGCGGCCTGGTAAGACTTCGTTCCCCGCGTTCCCTGCGCTCCTTGCGGTCCCCGCGCCGGCCACGCGTCCGGTTCGAAGTCCTGCTGATCGCGGCCAGTTACTGGGTGTACTCGCTGGTGCGCAACGCCGTCCCGGAACAGCGGGCCGACGCACTGCGCAACGCCGACTGGATCTGGTCGGTCGAGACCTACCTGGGCATCGCCGTCGAGCAGACGGTCAACCACGCGGTGAATTCCGTGACATGGCTGATCGTAACGATGAACTACTACTACGCGACGCTGCACTTCGTCGTCACCGTCTGCGTGCTGGTGTGGCTGTTCCACCGTCACCCCGGCCGTTACGCGGCGGCCCGTCTGGCCCTGTTCGCCACCACGGCCATGGCGCTGCTCGGCTACTACCTGTATCCGCTGGCACCGCCCCGGCTGATGAGCGGCGGCCACTTCATCGACACCGTACTGGCCCATCAGACCTGGGGTTCGATGGCCTCGGGCAACTTCAAGAACATGTCGAACCAGTACGCGGCCATGCCCTCGATACACATCGGCTGGTCGCTCTGGTGCGGCCTGACCCTCTTCGCACTGGCCTCCGCGCCCTGGGCCCGCATCCTGGGCCTGCTCTACCCGACGGTCACCCTGCTCGTGATCGTGTCGACCGCCAACCACTTCTGGCTGGACGCGCTGGGCGGCATGCTGTGTCTGGCCGTCGGTCACGCGGTCTCCTACGCCTGGTACGGCTCACTGCCGCACCACCTCGCGAAGCGGGTGCCGCTGCCGCTGGAGAGGCCGCGGCCGGCGGCCGTCCTGTCCGCGGGCTCGGCGGGACGCAACTGAGCGGGCGCTCTTGCGCTCTCGACCGCCGGGCGAGCAGATCAAATCCGTCCGGCGCTTGAGGACGGGGTCCGGGGCGGTGCCCCGGAAGGCCCGCGCAGCGCACCCCCTCACGCCCCGTAGAACCGCTCCTCCACCACCGCCCGCGCCCGCCGCGTAATCCGCCGGTAGTCGTCCAGCATGTCCCCGACATGTCCCGGCTCGTACCCCAGGTACCGCCCCACCGCCGTGAGTTCACGCGGCCCCGACGGGAACGTGTCGCCCGGCCGCCCCCGTACCAGCATCACCGCGTTGCGGACCCGTGTCGCCAGCACCCACGCCTCGTCCAGGGTCTGCGCGTCCTCGCCCGGGATCAGCTCCGCGGCACATGCCGCTGCCAGTGCCTCGCGGGTACGGGTCGTCCGCAGCCCCGGCTCCGCCCAGCCGTGCTGCATCTGCATCAGCTGGACCGTCCACTCGACATCGCTCAGCCCGCCGCGCCCCAACTTGGTGTGGAGCGTCGGATCCGCGCCGCGCGGCATCCGTTCGGACTCCATCCGGGCCTTCAGACGGCGGATCTCACGGACCGCGTCCTCCCCGAGACCCTCCATCGGGTACCGCAGCGGATCGATCAGCTCGATGAATTCACGGCCGAGTTCCCCGTCGCCCGCCATCGGCTCGGCGCGCAGCAGCGCCTGGCTCTCCCAGACCAGCGACCAGCGCCGGTAGTAGGCCTCGTACGACCTCAGCGTACGCACCAGCGGCCCGCTCTTGCCCTCCGGCCGCAGATCAGCGTCGATCATCAACGGCGGGTCGGCGGTGGGCAGTTGCAGCAGTTTCCGCATCTCGGAGACCACCTGGTTCGCGGCCCGCGCCGCCTCGTGGTCGTCGACGCCCTCGCGTGGTGAGTGGACGAACAGCACATCGGCGTCGGAGCCGTATCCGAGCTCGTGTCCGCCGAACCGGCCCATGCCGATGACCGCGAACCGGGTGGGCAGGGTGTCCCCCCACTGTTCGCGTACGACGGCGCGCAGGGCGCCCGCGATCGTGACGGCGTTCAGATCGGTGACCGCGTTGCCGACCCGGTCGACGAGGGCTCCGGGGTACTGCTCGGCGGGGCGCTCCTCCGTACCGTAGGAGCCGATGAGGTCCGCGGCCGTGGTCCGGAACAGCTCGCGCCGCCGCACCCCGCGCACCGCGGCGACGGCGGATTCGGCGCCCTTCGCCCGCCCCACCGCGGCCAGCACCTCCTGCTCCAGGTGCTCCCGGCCGCGCGGCTTCAGGCCCTGCGGGTCGCCGAGTATCGCCACCGCCTCTGGCGCCCGGAGCAGCAGGTCGGGGGCGAGCCGGCCGGCCGAGAGCACCCGGGCGAGGTTCTCCGCGGCTGCGCCCTCGTCCCGCAGCAGCCGCAGGTACCAGGGGGTCTTGCCGAGTGCGTCGGACACCTTGCGGAAGCCGAGCAGCCCGGCGTCGGGGTCGGCGGAGTCCGCGAACCAGCCGAGCAGCACCGGCAGCAGGGTGCGCTGGATGGCGGCCTTGCGGGTCACCCCGGACGACAGCGCCTCCAGATGCCGCAGCGCGGCGGCCGGGTCGGCGTATCCGAGGGCTTCGAGCCGGTGCTCGGCCGCCTTCGCGCTGAGCCGGGACTCGCCGGGAGCGAGCTGGGCGACGGCGTCCAGCAGCGGCCGGTAGAACAGCTTCTCGTGCAGCCGCCGCGCCACGGAGGCGTGCCGCTTCCACGCCTGGTTGATTTCGGTGATCGGGTCCGTGCGCATCCCGAGGGATCGTCCGATCCGCCGCAGATCCGCTTCGCCCTCGGGGACCAGATGGGTGCGGCGCAGCCGGTAGAGCTGGATGCGGTGTTCCATGGCGCGCAGGAAGCGGTAGGCGTCGTCCAGCTGGGCGGCGTCCACCCGTCCCACGTAGCCGCCCGCGGCGAGCGCCCGCAGGGCGTCCAGCGTGGAGCCGCTGTGCAGGGTCGTGTCGTTGCGGCCGTGCACCAGCTGGAGCAGCTGTACGGCGAATTCGACGTCCCGCAGCCCGCCGGGGCCGAGCTTGATCTCACGGTCGACGCGGTCGGCGGGGATGTTGTCGACGACGCGGCGGCGCATCTTCTGCACGTCGGCAACGAAGTTCTCGCGGTCCGCGGCCTGCCACACGAGCGGCGAGACGGCCTCGACGTACTCCGCACCCAGCTCGGGATCGCCGGCCACCGGCCGGGCCTTGAGGAGCGCCTGGAACTCCCAGGTCTTGGCCCAGCGCTGGTAGTACGCGAGATGCGAGGACAACGTCCGTACGAGGGGTCCATTGCGGCCCTCGGGACGGAGGTTGGCGTCGACGGGCCAGATGGTGCCCTCGACAGTCGTGTCGGAGCAGATCCGCATCATGTGCGCGGCCAGCCGGGTGGCGGCCTGCACGCCCGCGCTCTCCTCGACGCCGTCGGCCGGTTCGGCGACGAAGATGACGTCGACGTCGGAGACGTAGTTCAGCTCGTGGCCGCCGCACTTGCCCATCGCGATGACGGCGAGCCGGCACTGCGCGGCGTCGGCGGGTGCGGCCGTACGGGCGATGGCGAGCGCCGCGCGCAGGGTCGCCGTGGCCAGATCGGCCAGTTCGGCGGCGGTCTCGGCGACGTCCGTCGTACCGCACACGTCGCGGGCCGCTATGGCCAGCAGGCACCGGCGGTAGGCGGCGCGCAGCGAGTCGGGGTCGTCGGCCCCGGCGAGCCCCTGCTCGAATTCGGGCACCCCGGGGTGCAGATCCGTGGCCTCGTAGGTGACGAGCGCCTGCCAGTCGCGGGGGTGGCGGGCCAGATGGTCACCGAGTGCCTCGGACGCCCCGAGCACCCCGAGCAGCCGGTCCCGCAGCGGTTTGGCGGTGACGAGGGTGTCCAGCAGGATCTGCCGCTCGTCCGGCTCCTCGGCCTCCACGAGGCGGACGACCCCGCGCAGTGCCAGATCGGGGTCGGCGGTGGCCCCGAGGGCGTCGAGAAGCACCGGATCGGAGCGTACGGACGACAGCTCGGGCAGGTCGAGGAGCCGCTCCGCGGCGGACGGGTCGGTGAAACCGTGCCGCAGCAGTCGGGTGAACGTGCTGCTCCTGCGCCCCGGCACCGTCGTCATTCCGTGCTCTCCTGCTCGCCGCCCACACACCATCCAGCGTTCCGAGCCTAGCCCCGCACCGATGAATTCGGCGCGGGTGCACAGTCCACACTGCGCAAGCAGGATCGATTCGAGGACCCGACCGGGAGGCCCGCATGTCCGGATTCGAACCCGTCGCCGAGCTGGATGCCCGTTACAGCGCCGAGGGCGCGACAGCGAGCCCGTGGCCCGTGGCGGAGTCACTGCTGACCAGGGCGGAGATCTACTGGCTGAGCACGGTCCGGCCGGACGGCCGCCCGCATGTCACCCCGCTGATCGGGGTGTGGTCGCAGGGCGCGCTGCACTTCAGCACGGGGGCGTCGGAACGCAAGGGCCTGAATCTGGCCGCCAACCCGGAAGTGGTGCTGACGACCGGCGACAACACTCTTTCGGAGGGGCTCGACGTGGTGGTCGAGGGCCGGGCGGAGCGGGTGACGGACGAGGACCGGCTGCACCGGCTGGCCGCGGCCTGGGAGTCGAAGTACGGCCCGCAGTGGCACTTCGACGTCCAGGACGGCACGTTCCGGCACGCGGGCCATGTGGCGCTGGTGTTCGAGGTGCCGCCGCGTACGGTCTTCGGCTTCGGCAAGGGCGCCCCGTTCAGCCAGACGCGGTGGCGGTTCGGCTGAGCGGGGGCTGCGCGTCCCGGGCTCACCGTACGACGGCGGGAACGTCGGCCCGGCGCCCGGCGTTGGGACGGGCATGGTGATGATGTCGAGCCTCTTAGTGATGGCCGTGCTGGTGATGGTGCCGTTCCTGCTGGCCTCGGCCCGCTACGTCGTCGTCCGTACCGGCCGGCCCGACTGGTTGCGACGTGTCCTCGCGGCCCGCACGCCCCGTCATGGGCTGGGCGTGGGGGCCTCGGTCGCCGATGAGCTGCACGCGTTCCTCAACTCGGCGAAGCGCGTGGAGATCGAGCACCGGGTGGAGGAACAGGTCCTGAAGGACGACGCGCTGGACGGCGCGCCGCCCCGCATGGGGGTGGACCTGGACGCCGGGACGGCGGTGGTCCGGCGGAAGCCGGAATCCTGAGCCCGGACCGGACCGGGCCGCCCCTGCGCCCGTCCGCGCTCAGTTCCCGGACGGCTCCGGCCGGGTCGCGATGACGACGGTCGCGTACAGCTCGTCGGAGGTGACGACGCGCGGGATCAGGCCGCTGCGGGAGATGGTCTCCTCGGCCCGGGCCGCCTGCCGTTCGCTCGTCTCGACCAGCAGATGCCCGCCCGGTGCCAGCCACCGCGAGGCCTCGGCGGTGACCCGCCGCAGGACGTCGAGGCCGTCCCTTCCCCCGTCGAGTGCGACGCGCGGTTCGTGGATACGGGCTTCCGGGGGCAGCAGTTCGACGTCCTCCGTCGGTACGTACGGCACATTGGCGAGCAGTATCTCCACCCGGCCGCGCAACGATCCGGGGAGCGGCTCGAAGAGGTCGCCCTCGTACACCCGGCCGGTGTCGGCGATGTTGCGGCGGGCGCACCGTACGGCTGCGGGTTCGACGTCGGTGGCGTGCAGTTCGATGCGGTCCAGCGTCGCGGCGAGCGCGGTGCCGAGTGCGCCCGAGCCGCAGCAGAGGTCGACGACGACCGCCCCCGATCCGGCGAGGGCGGCGGCCTGCCGGACCAGGAACTCGGTGCGGCGACGGGGTACGAAGACGCCGGGGTCCACGGCGATCCGCAGACCGCTGAACTCGGCCCAGCCGAGGACGTGTTCCAGGGGCAGACCGGCGGCCCGCCGTTCGACCATGGCGGCGAGTTCGGCGGGGTCGGTGGCCGTGGAGACGATCAGCTCCGCTTCGTCCTCGGCGAATACGCAGCCGGCGGCGCGGAGTGTGGTGACGATGGTGGCAACGGTGAGTGGTGAAGCGGGAACCGACATGAAGCGGAGCCTTTCGGGAAAGCCGATGGGCGCTCCGCGGTCGATTATGTCGGGTCGACCACGCGATCGTGTGGGGTGAGCACCCAGCCTGATACAGCGGTAATGGGTCTCACCTCCTTGGTCGGTCCCCGGGGTGGGGATGCGTCACATTACCGCAGTCGCGGCGTCGGGCGATGTCCTGCGGCCGGGACGGCTCGCGGCGTACGCGGCGGCCCGGGCCCGAGTGATCGTCAGCTCACCGCGCCCCCGGACCCGCCCCGCAGCCGCCGCACACGTACGAACGGCAGGACCTGCTAAAGGTCCACGCTGTCACGCAGTTTCGTCGGCGTCAGGAACAGGGCGGCGATCACGCCGACCACCGCGATGGCGGCCGAGATCAGAAAGATGGTGCCGGTCGCGTCGCCGTACGCGGCGCGCACCACGTCCTGGATCTGCGGCGGCATCGCGTCGATGTTCAGGGTGGCGCCGCCCGAGGACGAGGCCGCCGGGTCGATGCCGAGCTTCGCCAGGCCGTGGGTGATCTTCGTGGCGACCTGGTTGGCGAGCACCGCCCCCAGCACGGAGACCCCGATCGTGCCGCCGAGCGAGCGGAAGAAGGTGATCGCGCCGCTGGCCGCGCCGAGTTCGCCGAGCGGGACCGTGTTCTGGAGGACGAGGACCAGGTTCTGCATCGACATGCCGACACCGGCACCGACCGCGAGCATGCCGATGGAGACGAGGACCAGTGAGGTCTCGTGGTCGATGGTCGACAGGCCCAGGAAGCCCAGGGTGAGGACGATGACGCCGGTGATGATGTACGGCTTCACCTTGCCGGTCCTGGAGACCAGGCGTCCGGCGACGGTGGAGGAGACCAGCACGCCGAACATCAGCGGGATGGTGAGGAGTCCGGCCTCGGTCGGTGAGTAGCCGCGGCCGATCTGGAAGTACTGGCCGAGGAAGACCGCGCCGCCGAACATCGCCATGCCGACCGCGAGGCTCGCGACGATGGCGAGCGCGGGGTCGCGGCGGCGTACGACATGGAGCGGGACGACCGGCTCCTTGACCCGGCTCTCGACCACGACGGCGGCGATCAGGATCAGGGCACTGGCACCGACCATGACGAGGGTCTGCCAGGACAGCCAGTCGAAGTCGTTGCCGACGAAGGTGACCCAGAGCAGCAGCAGGCTGACACCCGCGGCGATCAGCGAGGCGCCCAGGTGGACTCAGCCGAGCCCCATGGTTCACCACGCCCGCGACGACGGCTGACTCAGGTTTCGGTGGACGACTGTCTGAGGGACTGGAGGGTCCGGCCGCCGACTTACCCAGCCCCTCGGTGACAGCCACACCTTTCAAGCTGGTCACAGCCTGACGAGCAGCGGCGCATGAAAGCGGTCCGCGCACCAGGCTGCCGGGACCGCCCGCCGCTTCAGCCCAGAACCAGTGATTCGTCACCGAAGTCAGCTACCAGCTTGAGTTGCCCGCCCAGGGCTGCAACGTATGCGGCGAGAGTCTCGACCTCAGATCGACTGATGGCGCCCTTCTCTATGGCCGAGATTCGCCCTTGAGTGACGCCGAGAGCCTTGGCCACTGCCGTCTGCGTCATCTTCTGGCGCTTGCGCACATCAGCGAGACGATGCGCGCGCACCTCCGACAGCAACGCGGTGGTGCGCTGCTCGACTTCCTTGGTCTCTTCAGGGGAGAAGCCGAACTCGTCCTTGAGGTCATCCCAGTCGACGGCGCTGGCCGTCTTCGGCTTGGTGGCGCTCATGTCTCCTCATTCCTGGTCTTCCTCGTACGCCTTGTAGGCGTCTTCCGCTTCCTTGATCGCTGTTCGATACCACCCGGACCAGTTGCCCGCCTTGTCGCCGCCTACGAGGATCACTGCATTGCGCCCAGGATCGAACACGAACAGGACCCGCACCTCGCTGGCTCCGGACGACCCCGTCCGCAGCTCCTTCAGATTCGAGATGCTCGATCCAGTGATGCGGTCGACCAGGGGGCGGCCGAGAGCCGGGCCTTCCCGTTGCAGAACGTTGATAGCAGCAGCGATCTGGAGGAGCGTGTCCCTGTCATTGTGGCGCAAGCCGTGTAACCAGCTTTTCGCCGGTTCCACAACAATCACCAGGACATCACCCACACATGATATCACTCAGGGGTAATATGGGTGAGGGGGTCTCCGTTTGCGCAGGAACTTGTACGCGCTCCGAGCCACCTCGAATGATGAGCCCCAGGTTCCCGCTGAGCTGCAACTGCAGGGGCATCGGTGGTCGTTGTTGGTCGCCATGAGCCGACCTTCGACGGCCCACAGACGGCCCATCAGTACGCCGACCATCTCTGTTGCACGTCTGTGATCGAACCACACGGCGACGCGAGCAAGCCCGTCAGGAGGTGAGGATGCCGATGCCGTCTCCCAGCAGCTTCAGTCCGAGGACGAAGAACAGGGCCGCCATCACGGCGACGTTGTGCTGGGCTGCCCAGTCCTTCCAGTTGCCGAGCGTGGTCTTGGCTCGCTCGCCCCCGAGGAGGAAGACTCCCAGTGGGGCCAGCAGGCCGAGGGTGGCGATCAGGACGAAGATTGCCAGCGATGCGATCTGCTGCCCGACCGGCAGTCCGGCTGAGCCGATCGCGGCGCCCGCGGCGATGGTCAGCGGGGCGTTCTTGGCGTTGAGCGCGGCCAGGGCCAGCCCGAGTGCGAAGACCTTGACCGGCGTGAGGCGGTCGATCGCGCTCATCCACTTCGGCAGCTGAGCTTGCGAGGAATCCTTTGGGCGCCGGTGCCATTGCCGGGCGCCGAAGAGGACGAGGAGCAGGCCCAGGGCGAGCTTGAGGGCTCCCACCCAGGTGGCCGGGTGGTTGTGGGCGGAGGCACCTGCCGGGGAAGCGATCGCCAGCATCACCGCGCCCAGTGCCGAGAGCCCCAGGATCCAGCCGATGGTGAAGAGGACGCCGTTGAGACGTCCCCGAGGCGTGGCGAGTATGAGGATGACGGCGATGATAGGGAGCGGGCTGACTGCGACGGCGGCTGCGAAACCCAGTACGTCACCGAGAACTGCGCCCATGGTTGCCTCCGTGTGGGGTCGGGGTGGCGATCCGGTTGAGCAGGGTTTGGCGCGAGAAGGTGCCCCGACCGCCTCGGCGGCGCAACGGGTTGGTGTGCGATCGGCTGCGCCACTGTATTCACGGCCGCGCGGAAGTGGCTGCCCGAGAATGGTGATGACGACGTACTCGGCACGTCCCACCGGTTCCATTTTCCTGCGCCTGGCCGGATCTGTCCTCGGGAACTTCTCGGGACGGGAGGGATCAGGCTGGTCCCCGCAGTGCCGGAGATTCCGCGGAATCCGCCCCAGGTGACCACCATGCCCAGGGCCCGGGATGCGAGGCAGTGCATCCGCAGTGAGGATTGATCTGTAAGGGCGATGGCGCCTCATGTTCGGGCGACCCTCGCACCGATCCGTGGCAGGAGAGTCCCACGATGACTGCGACGACAGGTGCAACCCAAACGGCTCACCCCGAGCGCCCGGGCAGGTCGGACGGGGTCTGCAGCGAGTTCACCGTCTTCACGGAGATCAAGCCGGGCCATGCGGATGCGCTGCGTGAGGATCTCGCCGCGCTTGCCGACGCGACGGCTGACGAACGCGTCCATGCGGCGTTGCGCCAGATCGGCACCCTGCATGACGCACGGCATGTGATTTTCGACAATGACACCCGGCACATGTTCGCCAGCGTCTTCGACGGTTCCTGGGACACCTACATCGACGACTTTGCCCAGACGGAAGTCGGGGACCGCTTCGACAAGGTCTTCTCGCACACCGAAGGGTTCCCCGGCGTCGCCGATCCGGGGGTGAAGGACTGGTTCGTCGCCCACCAGGCGCCCGCGGGAGTCTTCGTCAGCTCCTATCCCGATCTGACCGTTCAGCAGGTCTGGAAGGACCAGCGCGTGAGCGAGGCGTTCCAGGCGGTGCTGGACACCCCCGAGTTCCGCGCGGCGCTGGACAACCCGGCGAACGCCGAGTTGCTGGCCACGCCTGCCTTCCAGAAGCTGATGGAGGAAGCCGCAGGTTAGAAGCGGGACACAGCCAACCTTCGGCGCCGACCCGACATCGTCGGACCGCGCCGACAGGCGCGTACCAGCCGCTGCCGGGCTGTCCGGGCAGGGACCGATGCGGAGGCACGAGCGACCATGAACACAGCGGACAGCAGCAGCGCGGCCGGCGTGAGCGTCGAAATCGACGACGTCCAGAGCGGGGCACTGCGTCCACGGCCCGTGCCCTACGAGGGAAAGTTCGTCTTCCTGCGCGTCGATGACCGCCACGCCGGACGCGCCCTGCTGCAGCGGCTGCTCCCGGTGACCTCGGGTGGTCTGCCGAGCGCGGACCGGAGCCAGGATGCCTGGGTCGCTGTGGCGTTCACCTTTCAGGGGCTGAAAGCGCTGAGGGTGCCCCAGGAGTCGCTGGACAGCTTTCCACAGGCGTTTCGTGAGGGCATGGCCGCTCGGGCGGAGCTGATCGGCGACGTGGGCGAGAGTGCACCGGCCCACTGGGAGGCACCGTTCGGAACCGGCGATGTCCACATCGCGTTGAGCGCCCTCTCCTCCGATACGGCACAGCTGGACAAGGAGCTGGAGCGGGCCCGTGTCGCCTACGAGGACACACCCGGCGTCCAGGTGATCTGGCAGCAGGACGTCCACCAACTCCCGACCGGGCGCACCACCTTCGGCTTCCGTGACGGCATCAGTCATCCGAACATCGAGGGTGTCGGACTGCCCGGCTCCAACCCGCAGGAAGCCCCCATCAAGGCGGGCGAGTTCATCCTCGGCTACCCCGACGAAACCGGCAGCCTGCCGCCCATGCCCAGCCCTGATGTGCTGGGGCGCAACGGGACCTACGTAGCCGTTCGCAAGATCCACACCAACGTGGCGGCCTGGCGCCGGTACCTGCGCGCCAACAGCTCCAGCGCCGAGGAGGAGGCACTCCTGGCGGCCAAGATGGTCGGGCGCTGGCCGAGCGGCGCGCCGCTGACGCTGGCGCCGGAGCACGACGATCCGGAGCTGGCGGCCGATCCGCACCGCGTCAACAACTTCCTGTACCGGGAGAACGACGACCGAGGGTTCCGGTGCCCCGCCGGTGCGCACATCCGGCGCACCAACCCCCGCGATGCCACCATCATCGGCGACGCACGGATGCACCGCCTCATCCGCCGCGGCACCACCTACGGCCCGCCGCTGCCCGAGAGCGTGCTGGAGGACGACGGCGCCGACCGCGGCCTGGTCGGAGCATTCATCGGGGCCCACCTTGAACGGCAGTTCGAGTTCATCAAGGCCGAATGGGTCAACGACGGCAACTTCATCGGCCACCCCGGCGAGAAGGACCCGGTGGCCGGGCATCACGGTGGAACCGGCAGCGTCACCATCCCGGAGAAGCCGGTCCGACGTCGCCTGCGGAACCTGCCCAGCTTCGTGGTCACCCGCGGCGGCGAGTACTGCTTCCTGCCGGGTCTGAGTGCCCTGCGCTGGCTCGCCGAGCTGGAGGACTGACGGCGATTCCACCTGAGGTCCGATCACGCTCTCCGAGGAGGTCGAAGTCATGGCAGCACAGTTCGTCCGCTACACGCCTGACGTCGAAGACGACGATCCGAACTTCGACCGCAACGTGCAGACGGTGATCGAAAAGACCGAGAGCTACATCGCCGAGTCGGTCAAGGCCGGTGGTACCGGACGGGCCCTTCGTGACGCCCACGCCAAGGGCTACGGGCTGGTCCGAGGGGAAGTGGAGATCCTGGACGGGCTGCCCCCCGAGTACGCCCAGGGCATCTACGCGACTCCGGGAACCCACGATGCGCTCATCCGCTTCTCCAACGGCTCGCCTCATGCCGGAGCCGACGCGCGGCTGGGCGCCGCCACCGGACTGGCGCTGAAGATGTTCGACATCCCCGGCCCGACCCTGCTGGAAGACGAACCGGACACAAGCACATTCGACTACGCCAACATCAACGGGCCGATCTTCTTCTGCAATACAGTCGAGCACTACCTGTTCATCCAGGAATTGTTCCTGAACGCGCCGGCCTACTTCTCCCAGGGCCGACCCGGCGCACATCGTTTCTTCGCCGATTTCGTGACCGGGAAGGGAACGCTGGACCAGGACGACTGGGCGTGGGACGAGTTCCTGGCCTTCCTGCGCCTGTCAAAGACCCCTCCGGCAAACCTGCTGCTGTCGAGCTACTGGACGATGGGCGCGGTCCGGCACGGGGACTACATCGCCAAGGTGCGCATCACCCCCGACCCGTCCTTCGCCGCCGCGGTGGTCCGGCGCACCATCGACCCGGCCTCGGCAGCCGAGGTCTTCCGACCGGCCCTGCAAGCCGAGTTGCAGGAGCGGCCCTACGCCTTCGACGTCCAGGTCCAACTCTGCACCGACCTGGAGCGTATGCCGGTGGAGGACACCACCGTGGAGTGGCCCGAGCAGCTCTCACCGTCCGTCACCGTGGCCAAGCTGCGGCTGCCGCAGCAGGACATCTCCGAGCCGGAGAATCTGGAGAAGATGGACGCGCTGTCCTTCACGCCCTGGCGGGTCACCGCCGAGCACGCGCCCCTGGGCAACATCATGCGGGCCCGCAAGGAGGTCTACCGGCGATCCTCCATCGAGCGCCACAAGCTCAACCAGCAGCCGCGCACAGAACCGCGCAGCGCCGACGAAGTACTTGGCCCGGCCCAATGAGGCCGACTGATGTAACGGCGAGCGACCCCGATCACCTCCCTGCTGTACAGCAGGGAAGTACAGCAACCTCCGAGGCCACCGCTTTCGACGCCCGACGGCCCACAGACGGCCCAGGGCGGATGAACGGACTCCGGGCCAGAGGCGCACCGCCTCCGGCCCGGATCGTCACTGCGTCGCCGCAGTGCGGCTGACCTGCGGTTACAGCACCGGCAGCAGGGCCTTCAGCTCGAAGGCCGTGACCTCGCTGCGGTACTCCTCCCACTCCTGCTTCTTGTTGCGCAGGAAGAAGTCGAAGACGTGCTCGCCGAGCGTCTCGGCGACCAGTTCGCTCTTCTCCATCAGCGCGATCGCCTCGCCCAGGTTCTGCGGCAGCGGCTCGATGCCCATCGCGCGGCGTTCCGCGTCGGACAGGGCCCAGACGTCGTCGTCGGCGCCGGCCGGGAGTTCGTAGCCCTCCTCTATGCCCTTGAGGCCCGCGGCGAGCAGCACCGCGTACGTCAGGTAGGGGTTGGCGCCGGAGTCGATGGAGCGGACCTCCACGCGGGCGGAGCCGGTCTTGCCGGGCTTGTACATGGGTACGCGGATGAGCGCGGAGCGGTTGTTGTGGCCCCAGCAGATGTACGAGGGGGCCTCGCCGCCGGCGCCCGCGGCGCGGGAGGAGCCGCCCCAGATGCGCTTGTAGGAGTTGACCCACTGGTTGGTCACAGCGGAGATCTCCGCGGCGTGGGTGAGCAGGCCGGCGATGAAGGAGCGGCCGACCTTGGACAGCTGGTACTCGGCGCCCGATTCGTAGAAGGCGTTGCGGTCGCCCTCGAAGAGGGAGAGGTGGGTGTGCATGCCGGAGCCGGGGTACTCGGAGAACGGCTTCGGCATGAACGTCGCCTGCACGCCCTGCTCCAGCGCGACCTGCTTCATCACCAGGCGGAAGGTCATGATGTTGTCGGCGGTGGAGAGCGCGTCCGCGTACCGCAGGTCGATCTCCTGCTGGCCGGGGGCGCCCTCGTGGTGGCTGAACTCGACCGAGATGCCCATGGATTCGAGCATGGTGATCGCCTGGCGGCGGAAGTCCATGCCGACGTTCTGCGGGGTGTGGTCGAAGTAGCCGGAGCTGTCGGCGGGGGTGGGGCGACTGCCGTCGACCGGCTTGTCCTTCAGCAGGAAGAACTCGATCTCCGGGTGGGTGTAGAAGGTGAAGCCCAGGTCGGAGGTCTTGGCGAGGATGCGCTTGAGGACATAGCGCGGGTCGGCGAAGGAGGGCGAGCCGTCGGGCATCAGGATGTCGCAGAACATCCGGGCCGTGCCGGGGGCCTCCGCGCGCCACGGCAGGATCTGGAACGTGCCCGGGTCCGGCTTGGCGATCATGTCGGACTCGTACACCCGGGCGAAGCCCTCGATGGCGGAGCCGTCGAAGCCGATGCCCTCGTCAAACGCCTGTTCCAGCTCGGCGGGGGCCACGGCAACAGACTTGAGGTAGCCGAGGACATCGGTGAACCACAGCCGTACGAAGCGGATGTCGCGCTCCTCAAGCGTTCTGAGGACGAATTCCTGCTGCTTGTCCATAGCCACATCCTTGCAGTTCAGACGGTCCGTGCACCACCGCCCGGGGTAAGGGAGGAGCTCCAGTATCACGACCCCGGATTTCACCCAGATTACGCACACGACGTGAGATGGAGCACCCGGCCACCCACTACGATCGGCGCCCATGGTGCGCAAGGGGCGGAGCGGTTTCGCGAAGCCCGGTGCGCGCCTGTTCTCCCGACCGCTTCTTGTCCATCCCCGCCCCTTCGCAGAAGGACCTGACGCCATGAGCTTCGACCGCAGGACCCGCATAGAGCACATGCGCAACACCGACCGCGCGCGCGAGCGCCGCAACCGTGTCCTGGCCATAAGCCTGAGCGTCCTCGTCGTCGCGGGTCTGGTCGGTTTCGGCTCGTACCTGGTGCTGGACAAGTCCGAGGCCTCGGAGAAGAAGCGGGACGCTCAGGCGCAGGACGCCAAGGCGCCCGGGACCGACCCGAAGAAGTCGGCCGACGGGCCTATCGCCGGGCTGAAGACGTGGGACGCGAAGAAGCTGACCCGCAACCACGTCACCACGCCGGTCACGTACCCGATGAAGCCCCCGGTCGGCGGTGACCACAACCCCGTATGGATGAACTGCGACGGCGAGGTGTACAAGAAGGCGGTCCCCGACGTGAACGCCGTGCACTCGCTGGAGCACGGATCGGTGTGGGTGACATACACGGACAAGGCCTCGGACGCCGATGTGGCGAAGCTCGCCGAGCGGGTCGGCAGGACGCCGTACACGCTGATGAGCCCGTACGAGGGCCAGGCCGGGACGATCATGCTGAGCGCCTGGGGCAATCAGGTGACGGTGGACGGCGCCGACGACCCGCGGGTCGACCTGTTCTTCGCCAAGTTCGTGCAGGGGCCGCAGACACCCGAGCCGGGTGCGGCGTGCACGGGCGGACTGGGGGCCCAGTGACGGCGGTGACACGCGACCGGCGCATCCGGTGGGTGGCGGGCTCCGCCGTCGGGCTCGCACTGCTGTTCGCGGGGGTGGCGACGGTCGCCTCCGCGCAGGGCGACGGCGGGGACGACGGCACCGGCCGTGTCGCGGCGCCCGCCCCGCGCACGCCCGCGGTGGATTCCGCGGACGCCGGTTTCGCCCGCGACATGGCGGTCCACCATCAGCAGGCAGTGGAGATGTCGTTCCTCGTGCGTGACCGTACGCGGGACGAGGAGGTACGCCGCCTCGCGTACGACATCGCCAATACGCAGGCCAACCAGCGGGGCATGATGCTCGGCTGGCTGGACCTGTGGGAGCTGCCGAAGGCCGCCGCCGGGCAGGAGCCGATGGCCTGGATGGCGGGCGGGCACGAGGGCCACGACATGGACGGCATGGGCGGGACGACGGGGCCGGGGTCCCCGTACCAGGCCCATGACGGCTCCCTGATGCCCGGCATGGCCACCAGGACCGAGCTGGGCCGGCTCCGCGCGGCGAGCGGCAGGAAGGCCGAGGTCCTGTACCTCCAGCTGATGACCGACCACCACAAGGGCGGCATCGGCATGGCCCGCGGCTGCGCCCGGCTGTGCACGGTGAAGGTGGAGAAGCGCCTCGCCCGGGGAATGGTCGAGGCGCAGCGGTCCGAGCTGGACGTGATGGCCGGCATGCTGGCGGCACGAGAGGCGAAGCCCCGGTCCTGAAAGATTCCCGCCGAGCCGCACATGCACCCGAACGGGTGATAGCGGTCGCGTACGCCGAACGGGCCCATGACGATGGGTTCGCTCGGGGTCGTACAGCATGCCCACCGGCACGCAGGAGGAATCCCTCATGACCACCGCCAAGGACATCATGCACACCGGGGCCACCTGGATCCCCGCACACGAGACACTCGACCGCGCCGCACAGCTGATGCGCGACCACAAGGTGGGCGCGCTGCCCATCTCCGCCGAAGGCGAGCAGGACCGGATGATCGGCATCCTCACGGACCGCGACATCGTGATCGGCTGTGTGGCGAGGGGGCACGATCCGTCGAAGATGACCGCGGGCGACCTCGCCCACGGCACCCCTCGCTGGATCGACTCGGGCGCGGACGTGGAGATGGTTCTGGAGGAGATGCAGACCCATCGGATCCGCCGGCTTCCGGTGGTCGAGAACAAGAAACTGGTCGGCATGATCAGCGAAGCCGATCTGGCGCAGCACCTCACCGACGAGCAGATCGCCGGCTGGGTGGAGAAGGTCTACGCCCCCAGCAGCTGACCGGCTCGCGAACGCCCGGCTCAATGGCCCGGTACCCCGTGCACGAGGGGTACCGGGCCGCTGCCCTGTGCGCCCCGTAGAGCTGCGCAGATACGTTTCCGCGCGCGCCCCATACCCAGCGAGGGTAGGGTGCTCGACATGACTCTGGGTAGATGTGCGACGTACGGACAGTTGTTCTTGTTCGTCGTGCTGCTCATCGGGATCGCCCATCTCCTCGGGGGTGGCGCGCGGGTGTCGCCGGTGCCGGGGCCGGGGTCCCGGCCGGGCCGGACGAGTCGTGCCCTGTTGTCGGTGCTGCGCATATAGGAGGGGCGCCTCCCCCTCCCCCAGCAGACCGAAATACCGACAACACCCCGAGGTGCTCTCCGTCATGCGCACTCCACCCACCCGACGCGCCGTACTCGGCGCCGCTTTCGCCACTGCCGGTACGGCGGTTCTGGCGTCCTGCTCCGGCGATTCCGACACGGGCCGCAGCGGTACGAAGTCCGGCGGTACGAACTCCGGCAGCCCGAACGCCGGCGGTGCGAACCACGGGACCGCTCCCCGCCGCAAGTCCAGGGGCGAATTCGTCTCCCCCCAAGGGGAGGAGGTCGCGGCGGCCGAGGCCAGGCGGGCCTCGGGCCCCGTACGGAAGATCGACCTCACGGCCACCCCGTCCCGCCTCGATCTGGGCGGCGGGCTCGTCGTCGGCTCCTGGGCCTACGAAGACCGGCTGCCGGGCCGGGAGCTGCGGGTCTCGGTGGGCGACGTCCTCGCGCTCAACTTCGCCAACCACCTTCCGGCGGCGACCACCCTGCACTGGCACGGGCTCAACGTGCGCAACGACATGGACGGCGTACCCGACCTGACCCAGAAGGCCATCAAGCCGGGCGCGGAATTCGCGTACCGCTTCAAGGTGCCGCACCCGGGGACGTACTGGTTCCATCCGCACACGGGCGTCCAGCAGGACCGCGGGCTGTACGCGCCACTGATCGTCGAGGACCCGAAGGAGCCGCTCACGTACGACAAGGAGTGGGTCGTCGTCCTCGACGACTGGGTCGACGGGGTGGACGGCTCCACGCCCGACGAGGTGCTCGACGAGCTCAGCGGGGGCAGGGGCGGCATGGACCACGGCGGTTCGGGCCACGGCGGGATGGACGACAAGAGCGATCCGGGAGGCAGCGGGCACGGCGGGTCCCCCAGAGACCCCGAGGGCCTCAAGCACCCCAGGCCCCCCAAAACCGCCAAAAGGCGCTCCGGCCCCTCGCGGATCATGAAGGATTCCTACAGCGAACTGCTCGAAAGCCACGGGGGCAATGTCGACTACCCCTACTACCTGATCAACGGCCGCGCACCGAAGTCCCCCACGTCCTTCACCGCCAAGCCCGGCGACCGTATCCGGCTGCGCATCATCAACGCGGGCGGGGACACCGCTTTCCGTGTCGCGCTCGGCGGTCACCGGATGACGATCACGCACACCGACGGCTACCCCGTCCGGCACACCACGACGGACGCCCTGCTGCTGGGCATGGGCGAGCGGTACGACGTGGTGGTGACCGCCGGGGACGGGGTGTTCCCGCTGACCGCGCTCGCGGAGGGCAAGCGGGCGTCGGCGCTGGCCCTGCTCCGTACCGGAAAGGGCACGGCGCCCACCGCCTCCGTACGCCCGAAGGAGCTGGACGGAAAGCTGGTGGAGGCGTTCGACCTGTCGCCGGACGAATCCGTGGCACTGTCCGTCCGCAAGGCCGACCGGACCTTGCGGTTCAAGCTGACCGGCAGCATGCGCGCGTACGACTGGGCCTTCGACCGCAAGCCGTACGACCCCGGACAGCGCCATCCGGTCAGGGCGGGCGAGCGGGTCAGGCTGGAGTTCTACAACGTCACGTCGATGTGGCACCCCATCCATCTGCACGGGCACTCGTTCGGCCTGGTGGGACAGGCCGGGCCGGAGCACCGGGCCTCCCGGCGGGGCCAGGGCGTGTGGGCGCGCAAGGACACCGCGATCGTCCGGCCGCACAGCTCACTGGCCGTCGAGTTCAACGCGGACAACCCGGGTCTGTGGATGCTCCACTGCCACAACATCTACCACTCGGACGTGGGCATGATGACGGTGCTCGGCTACCGCCGCTGACCCGTTCCTGGCGGGCGGCCGGGCGATCGCGCGGCCCGCCAGGACATCGCGTCAGTCAGACGATTACACTGGGCCGCGTGCCTCAACTACGCCTCGCACTGAATCAGATCGACTCGACCGTCGGTGATCTCCCCGGCAACGCCGAGGCGATCGTCCACTGGACCCGGCACTCCGCCGAACAGGGCGCCCATCTGGTGGCGTTCCCCGAGATGATGCTGACCGGCTATCCCGTCGAGGACCTGGCCCTGCGGCCGTCCTTCGTCGAGGCCTCGCGTCAGGCGCTGCGCGCGCTCGCCGCCCGTCTCGACGCGGAGGGCTTCGGGGAGCTGCCGGTCGTCGTCGGCTTCCTCGACCGTTCCGGGACGGCCCAGCCGCGCTACGGACAGCCCGCCGGCGCCCCGCAGAACGCGGCCGCGGTGCTGCACCGCGGGCAGGTCGCGCTGACCTTCGCCAAGCACCACCTCCCCAATTACGGCGTGTTCGACGAGTTCCGGTACTTCGTACCGGGCGACTCGATGCCGGTCGTCCGGGTCCACGGCGTCGACGTGGCACTCGCGATCTGCGAGGACCTCTGGCAGGACGGCGGCCGGGTGCCGGCCGCGCGGGCGGCCGGTGCCGGGCTGCTGCTGTCGATCAACGCCTCGCCGTACGAGCGGGACAAGGACGACACCCGGCTCGAACTGGTCCGCAAGCGCGCCCAGGAGGCCGGCTGCACCACCGCGTACCTGGCGATGATCGGCGGTCAGGACGAGCTGGTCTTCGACGGCGACTCGATCGTCGTCGACCGGGACGGCGAAGTGATCGCCCGCGCCCCGCAGTTCGCCGAGGGCTGCGTCGTACTCGACCTGGACCTGCCGGCCGCCTCGGCCGTGGCCCCGTCCGGTGTCGTGAACGACGGGCTGCGGATCGACCGCGTGGTGCTCTCCGAGGAGCCCCTGGCGGCGTACGAGGCGGAGCTGGCCGGCGGTTACGCGGAGCGGCTCGACGACGACGAGGAGCTGTACTCGGCGCTGGTCGTGGGCCTGCGCGCGTACGCCGCCAAGAACGGCTTCAGCAGTGTGCTGGTCGGGCTCTCCGGCGGGATCGACTCGGCGCTGGTCGCGGCCATCGCCTGCGACGCGCTGGGGGCGCAGAACGTGTACGGCATCTCGATGCCGTCGAAGTACTCCTCGGACCACTCCAAGGGCGACGCGGCCGAGCTGGCCCGCCGTACCGGGCTGAACTTCCGCACCGTACCGATCGAGCCGATGTTCGACGCGTACATGGGCTCGCTGGGGCTCACCGGCCTCGCCGAGGAGAACCTCCAGTCGCGGCTGCGCGGCACGATGCTGATGGCCGTCTCCAACCAGGAGGGCCAGATCGTCCTCGCCCCGGGCAACAAGTCCGAGCTGGCGGTCGGCTACTCGACGCTGTACGGCGACTCGGTCGGGGCGTACGGGCCGATCAAGGACGTCTACAAGACGTCGATCTTCCGCCTCGCGAAGTGGCGCAACCGCGCCGCCGAGGAGCGCGGGCAGACCCCGCCGATCCCGGAGGCGTCCATCACCAAGCCGCCCAGCGCCGAGCTGCGCCCGGGACAGGTCGACACGGACTCGCTGCCCGACTACGACGTACTGGACCGGATCCTGGAGCTGTACGTGGACCGGGACCAGGGGCTGGACGAGATCGTCGCGGCCGGGTTCGACGCGGCGCTGGTGGCGAAGACGCTGCGGATGGTGGACACGGCGGAGTACAAGCGGCGGCAGTACCCGCCGGGCACGAAGATCTCCCCGAAGGGCTTCGGCAAGGACCGGCGGCTGCCGATCACCAATCGGTGGCGCGAGTCGGGGTGAGCGTCGGGGTGGCGGACCCGGCGGCCGGTCGAAGCGGTGGCCGGTCGGCCCGGTGGCGGTCGGCGGGCCCTGGCGTCGGCCGGCCCCGCGGCCGGTCGGCGCCTGATCCGTCGGCCGCCCGCTGTCCGCCACACGCGCCGTCGGCCGCCCGCGCGCAAGCCACGGTGCGTATCCCGGGACGGCGGGGCCCGGCCATGGGGTGGAGCGGGCTCCACCCCATGGCACGAACGGGCTCCACCGCAGGACGGGAGCGGGCTTCCTTCCGACCCGTCACGGACGCTCCTTGCGTCGTCGGTGTGACCGTCACCATACCGAGGGCCCTCCCTCCGCATACCCGAATCCGAGGCCTGCTCGTGTATCTGGGCCTCGCCTGTTCAGGCATGTGGCCGGCCATGTCCCCCTGCTGATCAAGAGGGTTCCGACGCACCGACGGCCGGGCGCAACCCGGTGGCCTGGAGAACCTGTGCATATCGACGGCCATGATGGCCCCGGCCGTCGCCGCGGTCGTGGTGGCTGGAGCCGCACCGACCGGGGGTGAGGCACTGAACGCAACAGCACTGTGCTCTCCTCATCGGACATCCCCACCACCCAATACCGTGGCAACGTCAAAGCCTTTGCAGGCAAGGACCGAATACCGTAGCCGAGGCGGCGCAAGGCGCGACGAGGCAGGCCATTTTCATGAATCCTGCTTTTCCAAAACGGATTGGTCACCGTCACCCACCCACGCCCAGATGACCTTGTCCCCGTCAAGGGTGGCCACGCGCAGCGTCACGCTTCCGCCACCAACAAATCTCAGGTCCACTTCGGGTCCGGCCCCGTAGTCCCCGAGAGTCCATGCCCCGGCACCTTCTACCGTTTCTTCGGAGACGACCTTTATGCCCGCACCTTCCACGTAGTCGGTGTGGAGACTTTTCGCGGAAAATTTTCCGTCCGCCCGCAGGACGAGAGAAGACCCGCTCCGACTCTCCCAGTGACCGAACAGATCGCCGTCGACCACACGACTTGCTTTCTTCAGTTCACCCTGGTTTTCACCACATCCCATGGCGGAGACGGAGAGCAATAGGCCGAGCAGCCACACGGACAAAGCGCGTCGCTTGAAACGAGCATTCGATCTGCCGCGGCACACAGACAACCTTCTCCTTTTCATGGCCCGTAGACAAAGGTCTCGCGCCACGTCACAACCTGGTTCACAGGATGCATCGCTCCAGCGATTCCGCCGTCGAACCTCGACACGGCCTTGCTCGCGGCGGTGCCGTACCCGGTCACTATGTGAGCAGCCGATGAAATCGTAGAGTCCTCGTCGACCGTGAACCTCACCTGCACTCCACGCTTGGACGAGGCAAGTACTTTACCTGTTATCTGGAAGGATCCGAGCAAGACCTTCACAGAGTTCGGATCCTGAAGCCCTCCCGCGACACTACCGATATCACGGGTGACTTGCTTCGCGACCGCCATTTTGGACATCGATCCGAGTGAATACGGGTCACCGACCGATCCGAGGTCGGAATCTCCAGATTTCAGCCACTTTCGCACCGCAACTGTACGGGCGCTCTGCGCTTCAGGCGTCCTCGCCATGAGTCCGGCAATGATACTCCCGTCCCCATACACCATCTTCTCCGAGGCCATGCCTGACATCCACATGACGAGAGCAGTCTGCACGGTGATATTCGCGCTCCCCGTGCTGTCGACCGACGCGGTGCACGCAAGCAATATGGGGTCAGACATGCACATCGCAGACTTGAGTCTCCGCTGTTCGGACGAGAGCTCAGTGAAATTGGTCCACATTGCGCCACTCGGTGACCATTGGTAGTTCCAAATGTCACTGTTTCCTGGGTCGGAGGGTCCCATCAACCCTCTGCCGCCTGCAGACGCCGTTCCGCCAGTAGCATTCGTTCCCCTTGCCGTACCACCGCCGTGGCCACCGGTACCCATGTTGTTGCCGCTGTAGCCGTCACAGCTGGCGGACATGTTGCCCGCGTAGCAACCTGTAGGAGGGGGAGGAGGGGCGTTGCCTCCCTGGCCGGTGGGGTTGCAGCTGGCGGAGTGGTTGCCGCCGTAGCACGCGAGGCCCGTCGGGTCGCTGTAGGTGGCGGGGCTCTGGTTGGCGTAGGTGTAGCCGTTGAGCGACTGGTGCTGTTCGATGCTCAGGACGGGGTCGACGCTGATGAACTGACCGATTCCTGTGTCGTACTCCCGGGCGCCGATGTGCGTGAGGCCCGTGGTGACATCGGAGGGCTTGCCGAGAAACGCCTTGTCATCGGGCCAGTCGGTCGTCGGTCCGTCGCCCCTGGGCGCCCCGAAGGGGGTGCTGTAGCGCTTCGTGACCGCCTGTGTGCCGGCCTCGATGGCGAGGCTGGATGTGCCGTGATGGTCGGCCACGAGGAAGCTGAGCTTGGTGCCCGTGGTTCCGGCGGTGGCCGTTCGGACGGCGAGGGTCTGGCCGACGGCACTGTAGTAGCGGGTTCCGGAAAGGGACTTGGTGGCCCCCTTCGTGGTGAGGCGAATTTCGGTCGAACCGAGGTAGAGGACCGTGTCACCGTCGACGGCTGCCCGGCGGACCAGGAGTTCGCCGTCGGCGTCGTAGAGGTAACCGGTGTCGAGGGCCGGTTTCGACCCGACCGCGGGTTCCGTAGTACCGCTGAGATTGCCCTCACTGTCCCAGACCAGGGTCTGGGCGGCCTGGACGCCGGGTCGCTTGGTGGTGTTGCCAGTGTCGTCGTAGCTGTAGGTGCTGGTCCTCGCGCCCATGGTCCTGCTCAGGGGGTGGGGCTGGCCCTTCGCGGTGCCGTACTCGTACTTGGTCTCGGCTGTCGACGCGTTCACCGAAGTGGCGTGGGCCGTCTCCGTGTCGCGCTGCCCCGATGCGGTGTAGCTGTAACCGGTCCAGTAGGGCGCGGCGCCGCTGATGTTGGCCGTGGTGCGGCCGGTTTCGGCGCAGTCCGCGGTCTGCGGGGTCCAGGCTTCGGTGAGGCGCCGGTGGGCGTCGTAGACGAAGCACTGGTTGTCTGCCTTGCCCGTGCCTCCGAGGGTGGCGCCGTCGGAGATCGACATCATGTTCCCGGCGTCGTCCTGGGTGTAGTTGAGGTCCTGGAGCATGTACGGGTGGGTCTGGTCCGTGACATGACTGCGGGTGAGCCGGCCCGTTCCTTCTTCGTAGGTGTTCGTGATGTAGGCGTTCTTGGCGCCGGTACCGCCGGTGCCCAGCGCCAGTTGCTGCACCTGACCGAGGGCGGAGTAGTCGACGGCCTGGAGGTAGCCGGTGGCTCCGACGACGGAGGTTGTCTGGCCGAGACCGTTGTACCGTCGCTCGACGGTTTCCTTGGCCAGACCCCCGACCGCGGGCTCGGTGCTGTTCTGCAGTGTTCCGTCGATGCGGTAATAGCTGGAGAAGTCCAGGGTGGCCGGCACACCGGCCTTCACCAGCGGGTCGGAGTCCGGGAGTTGGATCCGGGTGTCGGTGGCGCGGTTGAGGCTGTCGTAGACGGTGACGGCCTTCGTGTACCGAGCTCCGTTCAGACCACCGGTGTAGCGGGTGGAGGAGCTCAGCTGCCCCTTTGCGACGGTGTCGTACTCGCGGCTGGTCAGCAGGTTGGCGTCGGTCTTCTCGCCCGCCCAGGTGCTGTCGACGCGGCCGAGCTGGTCGTAGCTGGTCAGAACGGATCTCTCGCGATCCGTCACCTGCACGGCCTGATCGAGGTTGTTGTACGCGGTCACGCTCCGCCCCGCGTCCGGGTCTTCCGCGCTCACCTGCCGGCCGAAGAGGTCGTAGGTGTAACCCCACTGCGAGCCGTCCTGGCCACTGGTGATCAGGCTCCGCTGGCCGTCCGGCGTGTAGGCGGTTCTGGTGTAGGTGTACGGGACTCCGAGTGTGCTGCCGAAGCCCGTGTCGTCCGGCTTCTGACCGGCGTACTCACGCATCTCCACGGCGCGTCCGCGTGGGTCGGTGATGGTGCGGGTCGCGGTTCCGCCCTGCACCGCGGAGGTGGCCGTCGAATCACCGGTGTAGCTCGTCGCGGTGGTCCACTTCTTGACGCCGAAGGCGTAGAGGGTGTTCGCCGTCGGCCGTCCGGCGCCGTCGAACACCGTCTCGTTCTGCGTAGGCGCCTCGCCGTATTCGGCCCGGGTGTAGTCCCCTTGCGGGGTGGACTTGTCGTCGAAGATGTCAGCGTACGTTTCGTACGCCATGCCACGGCTGTCGTAGCGGGTGTCGGTCAGCAGTCGCCCGCCGAGCGGGGTCGGGGACTGGGTCTGAAGGGGTCTCAGCAGCGCGTCGTACACCGCGTAGCTGGTGTTGTACGTTTCGCCGTCGGCCTTGATGGTCGACGTGGCCACCGAGGACGGCTTGGTCCTGCTCAGGTGATAGGCAAAAGTGGAATTGGGGCTCTGGCTGCCACGGATGCGGTTGGGCGCCCAGACGTCCGTCAGCCGTCCCAGGCCGTCGTATGCCTGTTCCGTCTTGTTCAAGTTGGCGTCATAGGTGCGCTCGGGAAGGCCACGGCGCGGATCGAGGAAGGCGACCACCTTGTGGCCCTTGGCGTTGGTGAGGACCGTCTTGGTCAGCGGACCCGCATCCGTGGGTGTGTACGCGGTGTCGGACACATTGTTCTGGACGTCGGTGACGGTCCTCGGCCGGCCAAGGGTGTCATAGGTCGTCGCGGCGATCCTCTGCCAGCCGGTGGGATTGCGCTCGCCGCCGGTCGCCGTGGCCGGGTACCCGATGGCGCGGCCCGTCCAGGTGATGGCTCCCTTGGTCGGCTTCTGGTCCGGTGCCCAGCCGGTGACGGTGGCGGTGTCGTAGACCGTTGCGGTGTCGGACAGTACGTCACCGCGTGTGTCACTGTTCGTGGGAAGACTGAGGGCGGCCTCGGTGACCGTGCAGGTCTTGGCCACCGTGCGGGTACGGGAAACGAGGCCGGTCAGCCCGGCCGCGTCGTTGCGGGCGTACCAGTAGCGCGTGCAGGTCTCGTCTCCGGACTTCGCCATGTCTCCGTGGTCGGAGGTGGTCTTGGGCATGCCGTAGTCGTCGAAGGAACTGGCGGTGCCTGTGGAGCGCCAGGTCTTCGGCACGGTCAGGTAGGTGTAATTCGTCGACGCTCCGGTACGGACGTAGCGCGCCACGTGGTCGCCCGCGCCCGGTGCGGCCTGGCGAGCGGTCTCCTTGGACCATGGGACGTTCATGGCGGCCGAGATGGGAGTGGCACCGTCGTAGGTGACACTCTGCCGCAGCTGGCCGGCGTACTGGTCGGCGTCCTTGAATTCCGGGATGCCGAGCACCGGAGTGGTCAGGGCGGGAACCGTGACGGCGCGGGTGGTGCCGTCCTTCTTCTTGTCTCCGTCCATGCCTTGCAGGTACACCGAAACCGTCTTGGAGCGCGTGGTGTCCTTCGCCCCGCTGTAGACGGTGACCTGACGATAGCCGCGCCAATCGGACCAGGTCCGCTCCTCCTTGGGCGTGAACGGCTCGTCGTTGTAATGCCAGGCGGCACCGCTGTACGCGTACTCGTTCTCGACCGTGTCGTTCTGGCCCGCGGGATCGGAAACGGTGACTGCCAGAACCCGGTACTTCTGGAACCAGTCGACCGACGCCTCCGCGGCGCCGTTGATGTTCCAGAACTGCGGATAGCAGGAGCGGGTGTTGGAGTCCTCTTCCGACCCGATGACCTGGCTGCGCGTGCATTCGGGGCTCGACAGCGTCACCGTGGTGATCGCACCGGTCTCGGAAGTGATGGTCGATATGCGCGGCCTGGTCAGCGGCAGGATGTCGTCGGTGCCGTCCACCCGGTTCGGCCGCATCTGATACGTGAAGGACACGGGGTCGAGGTCGATGGCAGTGCCGGTCAGGCCGGTGCGCTTGATCGACTTCAGGGTCAGGACCTGATCGGACGTGTCCCCGATGTCCCCGCCGTCCAGGAACTCCTGAGTGAAGTCCCAGGAGTCCACCGGCTCGTACTTCTTCGCAGCGGCCGACCAGGAGAAGGTGCTGACACCGGTCAGTCGCTTACGGGAGAAGAACGAGGGACCCTCCGCCAGGCACTCGTCGGCATCCTTGGCGCAGATCGCGTCGAAGGGAACGTCCGGCCAGTTGTCGGAGGTGTCCTTGTTCAGGCTGGAGCAGTCCGATGCGGTGCAGCGCTCGGCGTAGTCGAGGGTGACCCTGGCGTCCGCGTCGTCGGTGAACAGTGCGTCCTTGCGCAGTCCGTACTTGATTTCCTTCAGGTACCCGCCGCGGGTGTAGGGCGTTTCGGCTTTGGTCGCTTCGCTCTTCTTGTAGTAGTTCGAATCCTTGGAGTACCAGTACGTCGCGGCGTTGCCGTGAGTGTCGACCGTGTAGTCCAGGTTCCACCGCCACGCCTGCGTGAGCGAACGGTTCTCGAACGAGCTGCCCTTGTCGTAGCCGGGCTCCCCGCTGTCGTCACCGTATACGGGCACGGTCCAGGTGGAGTTGGTGCGCTCGGTACCCGCGCCGTCGAGTTTGTCGAGGCCGAACACGTACTTCGTGCCGTCTCCCTGGACGACGGTCCAGTGCTCACCGTCGTTGTCCCCGTTGTCCGCGCCTGTTGACCTCGTCACCTGCGAGGCGTCGTCTCCTTCGAGCCTCCACTCGCCGGACGCGTCATCCTTGACCAGGCGGGACGCCGTGCCGTTCAGCACCAGGCGCGCGTTGTCGTACTTCCAGCACTGTTCGAAGACATCGTCATGCCCGTCGTCGTCACAGCTGCCGTAGGTGCGCTCGATGTACGACTCGGTCATCGAGAAGCCTTCACCGACCGAGGTGCCCTGGTTGTTCGTCGTCGCCGTTCGCCCGTCGATGCTCCCCGAGTCGTAGGAGAGCGCCAAGGACGGGGCGGAGCCGGCGGCTGCGGGCGGCAGACCGAATCCGTACGACCAGCCGAAGGCGCCCGAACTCGCGCCCGCCTGCCATGAGGAGGACTCCGACAGTCCGGTGGCGCTGTAGTCGCCGCTGCCCTTGGGGGACTCACCGGCGCCGGCCGCCGTCGCGGTGAGCGCGAGAACCTGCGTACCCGCGGCGGCCCGGTCGGGCCGGACCGCCGCAGGCTCGGCAGAACTCCCGGTGAGGGGAACCTGAGCGGTGACCGTGCGCTTCTTCGCGTCATTCCGCGAATCCAGCGGAGTCTGGGTACGGCACTCCCCCTTCTCCGGAGTCGTCAGCGCACAGTCCGGCAGCTGCACCAGGCGCAGCCTCCCTGACCAACCGCCGCCGACCGCGGAGGCGAAGGAGCTGTAGTCGACGCTCACTTCGGCCCGGCCCTGCCGGTCCGCTTCGGCAGTGAGGACCACACCCGTGATCCCGAGCCTGTCAGTGGTCTTCCGGTCCAGAGTGGTCACCTTGACGTCGGTGATCCCCGGGGCACTGCCCTTCGCGCGGGAAGGGGCGACTGTCAGCGGCAGACCACCGGGCTTCGCCTCGGCCCGGCCGGCGGGTTCGAGCGTGACCTTCGCGGTGCCGGGACCGGGCCAGGTGACCTGTTGTTCCTTCCTGGCCCTCTTCGCCTGCGCGGTGTTGGCCTCGTGGTCCTTCGCCACCCGGGCTCGGGCCGCTTGTGCGCCCAGGCCGGTGACCTTGTCGACCTTGCTGACCCTCTGCTCGGGCAGTTCAGGACGTCCCAGGCCGCCCGACTGTGCCGCGGCCACCGGAGTCAGGCCCAGGGGCACCGTCAGCGCCAGAGCCAGGGAGGCCATCAGGAGACGGCTCTCCGGGCGTTGAACTACCCTCAGCAACCTGCGTGACGTGCCTATGCCAAACGCCATGATCGTCTGTCCCCACCCGAAAGAGTCATGTCTGAGAAGAGGTCTGTCATCGCGGCATTTCCTCAACGGAATGGCCGCCGGGAGCCGGGCCGGGGCGGCACGGCGTTGTCGTGACCGCCCCGGCTTCCGCTAGTCGCTCACCAGGTCCTCGGCCTGTTCCTGACTCACTATCGCTCCGGCCCAGACCCGGACTTCGGCGATGCGGCCGGGCAGGAAGTACTTCCATGCCCCGCCGTTGAGCCCCTTGCCGATGGCGAACTCGCCCGAGCCGGCCTTTGCCGTGAACGTCTTCGGCTCGCCGTTGAGCACGTAGCCCACCCGGAGCGAAACCGTCGCGTCCTGCGCGTCGAAGATGCCGGTCAGGCGCACGGGTGAGTCGATCGCCGCTTCCTCGTCCGACACCACCGAGGTGGACGTGCCGTCCGCGTTCAGCCGCCCGAAGCGCCAGAACCCGACCGGTACCTGCCTCTCCTCCAGCGTTTCCTCGTCCAGCACGGTCTTATGGCCCGTGACCTCGAACCACAGCCCCCACGCCGAACCGTCGGCCGTCCGCTGGCCGAGGACCTGTCCGACGTAGCCGACCGGCTTCGCGGCCAGCTTCGCCTCGTCCAGCGACACCAAAGTGGTCACCGTGAACGAACCCGTGTCGTCCACCAGCGGAGCCGTCGCCGTGGCCGCGTCGTCCACACCGTCCAGAACCAGTTCCTCGCCGACCACCGACGCGCCACCGCTCAGCGTCAGATCACGCCCGTAACCGGAGGTCGTGTCACCGATCGTGGAACCGCTGCCCCGCGACGGCAACCAGTCCGCGACGAGCTCCGTGGCCGCGTACCCCGAGGCCGTCAGCAGTCTCGCCTCGTCGACGACCTCGTCCGACGACAGGACCCGCTGCCACACCGCGACCTCGTCGATGCTGCCGGGGAAGTAGTACTGGTAGGTGTCGGCCCACTTGTAGCGGCCGATCTGCAGAGCGCCCGCCGCCTGCCAGGTACCCGCGTTGATCCTCTTGCCCTGCAAAACACCGTTGACGTAGAACACCACTTCCTGAGTGGCGGGGTCATAGCTGCCCGCCACATGTGTCCACGCGTTGAGCTGTGCCGGCTGACGCCCGCAGACCCCGAAGTAGACGTTGCCCGTGGCCTCGTCCTTGTCCTTGGTGCCGAAACACCAGGTGTCAAGCTGCTGGTGGTAATAGATGATGAAGGGGCTGTAATGCGCGCCGTCCTGCGACAGGACGATCGCAGGGGACGCCTTGCTGCCCAGCCGCACCCAACTGGAGACCGTGTACGCGGACCGGGTCTCCAGAGCGGGCCCCTTGGTCGCCGCATACCCGGTGGTGCCGTTCAACGACAGCCCCTTGTCCGTGACCGGGGCCGGCAACGGATCACCCGACGCGTCGCGTGTGATCAGCCCGCGGCGACCGCGGTCGTCCCGCACCGCCCCTGTGGCAAGGGTGGCATCGTCGGCACCGTCAGCCGTGGCGGCGTCCTTGGCATCCCCGTCCGCCTCGTCGAAATGCCACCGCCCGACCGGTCCCTCACCCGCCGCGACAAGGAAGTCCACCAGATTCTGCGCACCCCACCGGCCGACCGTGTCCTTCGCCCGCACATACAACCGGAACGTTCCCGGCTTCGACGGCGTGATCGGTTCCTTGACCGTCGCACCAGGACGCTCCGCCGACCACGCAGCATCCTGCGAAAGCCGGTACTGATACGCCACATTGCTGTCACCCGCCGCAGCGGAAAACGTGAACGTATCCTTCACTCCCGGACCACCACCGGGCGCACACGCATTGGTGGTGCACTCCGTGTACGTGGTACCGAAAGCGATCTTCGGGGCCTTCGGAGCAGTCGGATCAACCTTGAAGTAACACCAACCGGTCGTCGAGGCATTCGACGGACCCGGCAACTGACTCTTCCCCCCGTTGTAATACGAACGCGTCCACGACCGGTACCGGTACAACGGGCCCTCCACGAGAGCCGGAGCCGACGCCGAGAGCTTCACGTTGTCACCGACATAACCACTCGTCGGACGCTCCATCTCAGCGAACGCGTTCGACCACGTCCCGTCGGCCGCCTTCTTGTCCACGTCCATCGCCACCCGCAACTGCGCTTCCTTCTCACCCCCGGACGCCGTCTGCGGAGTCGACGTCAGTGTCGGAGTGGGATCGGAAACAACCGCCGGATCGGACTCCTTCGTCTCACACACCGTGCCCGAACCGGTCACCAACCCGATACCGGTCGGCTTGGCCGGCAGCCCGACGAAATCCACCGCCAGCACCGCGTCGTTCCTGAACCGCTTCCACGCCCCGGTGTCACCCTCGTCATGCGCCTTGAGCATCAGCGTCAGCCGCGAGAACTTCCCCGCAGCGAAATCACGGACCGTCGGCGTCAGATTCTCGTTCGTCTCCTCCGGGTTGTCCCTGAACTCGATCGGAGCGTCAGGCGAATCCGGATCACACAACGAACCCCGCCCGGCAGACACATGCCGGTCCACCATCAGATCCAGATCCTTCGGCCTCGACGACCACGTCGTGGACGACGAAATATTGTTCGTACGGACCAGATCCACCCACCGCGGATCGCACTGGAACGCCCACGGCTCCGTCAGCCGGAACGTCACGTCCAGAACCTGCTTGCCCTTCAGGCTCGCCGGGGAGAACTCGAAATACAGCCGCTGCACGTACCCCGGCCCGCAGTAATACCCGTTCCAGGTACCACACTTGCCGACACCCCTGCCCTTGCCGTCGTCATCGTTGCCCCACCCGTAGGACTCATACCCGTCCGAGCGCAGCAGCGTCCGCTCCGACTCCCCCCACGTCACCGTCGGATCGATGAACAGCGGAAACGCCTTCTCGTCGGTCTTCGCCAACATGTCGGCGTCCGGAACGACAGCGAGGGCATCCTTCGCGACCTCCACATCGATGCGGGTGACGTTGTCCCCCTGGCCCGGCTCGATACCCGTACCGGACGACGACACCTCCGCAGCATCGCCCGCTACGGCCGGATCCTCGACCGCGGACCGCACCGCACCGCCCTTGACTGACACGGGCGGGCTCGCGGCCGCCGCACCCGCCGAATCCCACATCCGGGCCGGCGGCGCACGGAAGACCGTCTGCCCGTTCCCATCCACCGCGGTGAGGTTCCCGGCAGCACCCGTACGGACCTCAAGCCCCTTCGTCTTCAGCCCGAACGACAGCTTCTTCAACTCCGCAGCAGCCGCCGCCTCGGGAGTCTTGACCACCAGCACCTGCTGGAAACTCTCCACGGTCGCCGTGACCATCAGATCCACATCCGGCAGCACATCGCCATAGACCGCGCTCGAACCATCGATCCGAGGTGCCGGAAGTTTCGTCGGCCAGTCCAGCTCGAGCGACCGCCCCCGCTCGGACAGCTTCACGAGCGCACCGTCACCACCACCGGAGAACACCATGTCCACCGCCGCGGCCTTCGGACCCACGGACCCGTCCGGCCGACGCTCCAGCGTGGCATCCGGCGCCTGCCAATCGCCCTCCCCCTTGGCCACTCTCACGGGAACGACGGACTGCTCAAGAGTGAACGTGAAACCGTCGGGATTCGCGAACACCGTCGTCCGCTCCGAACGCTCCCCGACCACCTCCACACGACTGCCCGAGGCCTGCGCCTCCGCCAGAGCCCGCCCACCCTCGCTCAGCCCGGCAGAGTCGGACGCAGCGGTGACCGCGTGACTCTCCGGCACCGGCAACACAAGCAGCGACAGCGCGGCAGCCACCGCCACGCCACCCAAACGCCATCTTCGGACATGCCGAAATCCCGCACTGAACTCCACAAGTCCCCACCCCAGAGTCACACGACCGTTACAAGCGGGGATGGAGTCAACGGCACTCCAACTCCCGGCGTCAATAGCGGCAGTTCACGAACGCGCCCCCAACAGGGGCCTGGAGCTTGGGAATTGACACGCATGCCCCGAATGACCTCACCCCACAAGACCGCCCGCCACTCACCTTGCGTAGACACCTCTCCGACATCGACCGGGCGTAGCCGCGTGACAAGGTGCCCCAATTCCACCAAGTCTCCACAAGTAAACGGAATAGAGCCAACCGGTTTACATTCAGCCCGTCACCCTCCCTCACCTTGAGGATGGAGTGACGCACATCACACCCCCATGGGGATGGGGCACCTGCCGGCGCGCACGTTGAACCGCCGCACTTGCCGCCGGCGGGCGTCAGCCATGTCACGCAGTACACAGTCCACCCGGCCTGCGTCACGCTCTGAACGCACCACCGGCGACATACCTTTTGGTCTGATTCCGCAGACGGTCCGAGCCCACTGGAGCCGGACCGTTACGTCACAGCTCCACGCGCGCGGCGATCGGAAGGTGGTCGCTGTCCGTCCTCGGGAGCGTCCACGACGACATCGGTTCGACGCCCTTCACCATGATCTGGTCGATCCGTGCCATCGGGAACGAGGCCGGCCAGCTGAAGCCGAAGCCGTCGCCGGCCGCGCCCTGGGTGGACCGCATCTGAGAGGTGACCGCGTTGAGCGCGCGGTCGTTCATCGTGCCGTTGAGGTCACCGAGCAGGATCACCTTGCCGAGCCGTTCGTCGGCGATGGCCTCGCCCAGGGCGTCGGCGCTGTCGTCGCGCTGGTTGGCGGTGAATCCGGCGTGCAGCTTGACGCGTACGGACGGCAGGTGGGCCACGTAGACGGCGACCTCGCCCTTGGGTGTCGTCACCGTGGAGCGCATCGCCCGGGTCCAGCCCATCTTGATGTCGACCGGCCGGGTGCTGCTCATCGGGTACTTGCTCCACAGGCCGACGGTCCCCTGCACCGAGTGGTACGGGAAGCGGTCGGCGAGCGCCGCCTTGTACGTCGACACCTGGTCGCTCGGCAGCTCCTCCAGGGCGATGATGTCGGCGCCCGAGCCCGCGACCTGCCGGGCGGTGCCCGTGGGGTCGGGGTTGTCGGCGTTGACGTTGTGGGTGGCCACGGTCAGGTCCCCGCCGCTGCCCGACTTGTCGGAGAGCATCAGCCCGCCGAAAAGATTGAGCCAGACCACGAGCGGCAGCAGCAGGGCGATCAGCGCGGTCGCCGAGCGGCGTACCAGGCCCAGGATCAGCAGCAGCGGGACGAACACGCCGATCCACGGGAGGAACGTCTCGGAGAGGCTGCCCAGGTTGCCGATGATGTTCGGGATCTCCGCGTGGAAGACCATCACGAGGGTGAGGAGGACCGCGCAGAAGGCGAGGACGATTCCGCGCCGCCAGATGCCCTTGTCACGGATCCGTCTGTCGAGCAGGTCCCGGAAGCGGGATCCGGGCCCGGCGCTCTGCGACTCCGCACGGTCGTTCCCGGTATCCGGTCCGTACGCCTGCACCATCGCGCTGTCCTCACTGCCTTGCCTTGCGTGTCGCCGCGCCCTCGACCCTAGGCGATGGGCGGCGCGATTCCCGCCGTCCACGACGGCTGTACTGCCACGAGGACGACGGACGGGGTCCGGCGGGTTCCGGCCGGGAGCGGTCTGCGGGGCTTGTGACAGAAAGATCACACTCGGGCGGGTCCGGTCGGGTCGGCCTTCGGCGGTGAGCCCGGTCGGTCAGCCATCACGATGAACCCGGTCGGTCGGCCGCCGCGGTGAGGCCTGCGGATCAGCCGTCCGTGGCGGGCCCGGGGGCGAGGCCCTCCGCCAGGGCCTGGATGATGCGGTCCGCGAGGTCCTCGGGCAGCGGCGCGTCGGGGCGGTGGATGGTGCGTACGAGCATGGGCCCCAGGAAGCAGGTCGTCCATCAGTTCCACGTCCAGGTCTTTGCGCAGCTCGCCCGCGTCGACCGCCCGCCGCACGGCGGCCAGCATGGCGACGCGGCGGGGCGCGATGACGGTGCAGTGGTACTCGGTCCACAGCTTGGGGGGCTCTTCATCTGCGCGAAGACGTTGTGGAGCAGGACGGAGGAGCGCTGGGCGAGGCCGCGCCGGCGCAACGACTCGAGCTGCTGCTCCAGCAGTTCGACGACGGCGTCCAGGATCGCCCGCTCGGCCGCCGCCCTGCGCGGCTGGCCCCTCCGCGGTTCCGCACCCCGGACCGGGCAATTCCGGTTCTGCGCCGCTACCTCTGCCTGCACGTGGATCCACCTCTCGCCGCACCGTCCGCCGCCCGCCATTCGATGCTCGCCGATGGCAGCGGTGCCACGGCGACCAGCGGGGCGCCCGCCGGGTCCAGCTTGTCCGCAATACCGACGTCACCTACGTGCGCGGGCCCACTTCCCGTGGACGGCCGCGGGATGCCACCATGGAACCGGTCCGGGGACGCCGACAGGGCGCCTCGAGATGACGAAGGAGCCGTTGGCAATGTCGCTGCAGGCTGCGCAGAACAAGTCCGCCGCATCCCCCGCGGGTGCCCCCACCGACAGCAGCAAGGCGCTGTACGGAGGCAAGAGCACCCGCCGTATCTCCATCCATGACATCGCCGCCGCCACCGAGCGCGGCGAGAAGTGGCCCATGCTCACCGCCTATGACGCGATGACCGCGTCCGTCTTCGACGAGGCCGGTATCCCGGTCATGCTCGTCGGCGACTCCATGGGCAACTGCCACCTCGGTTACGAAACCACCGTGCCCGTCACGATGGACGAGATCGCCATCCTCTCCGCCGCTGTCGTACGGGGCACCAAGCGCGCCCTGATCGTCGGCGACCTGCCCTTCGGGGCGTACCAGGAGGGGCCCGTCCAGGCCCTGCGCAACGCCACCCGACTGGTCAAGGAGTCCGGTGTCGGTGCGGTCAAGCTGGAGGGCGGTGAGCGCAGCCACGAGCAGATCCGGCTGCTGGTCGACGCCGGCATTCCGGTCATGGCCCACATCGGTCTGACCCCGCAGTCCGTCAACGCGATGGGCTACCGGGTGCAGGGCCGGGGCGAGGAGGCCGCCCAGCAGATGCTGCGCGACGCCAAGGCCGTGCAGGACGCGGGCGCGTTCGCCGTCGTCCTGGAGCTCGTGCCGGCCGAGCTGGCCGCCGAGGTCACCCGCACCCTGCACATCCCGACCATCGGCATCGGCGCCGGACCCGACACGGACGCCCAGGTGCTGGTCCACACCGACATGGTCGGGCTGACCGGCGGCAAGGTGCCGCGCTTCACCAAGCAGTACGCGAACCTGCGCCAGGTGCTGGGTGACGCGGCGAAGGAGTTCGCGGAGGAGGTCGTGGGCGGCAGCTTCCCGGCCCCCGAGCACACCTTCCACTGATCCCCTCGGGGCCGGATCAGCCGTACCGGCCCCGGCACGGACCACTGCCCGCACCACCGACAGCCCGCCGACATCCCCCATCGGCGGGCTGTCGGCCCGTTGTCGGCCCGTTGTCGGTGGACTGTCGGTGGCGTCTGGTCCCATGGTGGGCATGACGCGAATCGACAAGAACCCCAGGAGCGGCACGAACGCCGTCGAGGTCCGGGGGCTGGTCAAGCACTACGGCTCGACCAAGGCTCTGGACGGCGTGGACCTCGATGTCCGCGAGGGCACCGTGCTCGGTGTGCTCGGCCCCAACGGCGCCGGCAAGACCACGCTCGTACGCTGCCTGTCCACCCTGGTCCTCCCCGACGCCGGACGCGCCACCGTGGCGGGCTACGACGTGGTGAAGCAGCCCCGGCAGCTGCGTCGCACCATCGGTCTGACCGGGCAGTACGCCTCGGTCGACGAGAAGCTCTCCGGCTGGGAGAACCTCTACATGATCGGGCGGCTGCTCGACCTGCCGCGCAAGACCGCCCGGTCCCGGGCCGACGAACTCCTGGAGCGGTTCTCGCTCACCGACGCGGCCCGGCGTGCCGCGATGGACTACTCCGGCGGCATGCGGCGCCGGCTCGACCTGGCCGCCTCCATGATCGGCAGCCCGGCCGTCCTCTATCTGGACGAGCCGACGACGGGGCTCGACCCCCGGACCCGTAACGAGGTCTGGGACGAGGTGCAGCGAATGGTCGCGGAGGGGGCGACCGTGCTGCTCACCACCCAGTACATGGAAGAGGCCGAGCAGCTCGCCAACGAGCTGACCGTCATCGACAAGGGCAAGATCATCGCCCGCGGCGGGGTGAACGAGCTGAAGGCCAAGGTGGGCGGCCGCACCCTGCAGATCCGGCCGTCGGACCCGGCGCAACTGCCCGCGATGGCGCAGGCGATCCGGGAGGCCGGTCTGGACGGGGTCTCGGGCGCGCAGGCCGTCCCGGACGAGGGACTCCTGTACGTACCGATCCTCAGCGACGAGCAGTTGACCGCCGTCATCGGCCTGCTCGGCACCCGGGGCTTCTCGCTGGCGCATGTCGCCACCGCGCTGCCCAGCCTGGACGAGGTCTTCCTGGCCATCACCGGCGAGAAGTCCGCTTCCGCCGCCGCATCGATCCCCGAGGAGGTCGCGGCATGAGCACAGCGACTCTGACGCCCGCCCCCGCCGAGACCGCACCGGCGAAGGCCCTCCACGACGAGGGCCGGATCGGACTGCGCGCCAATCTGCGGCACATCGGGGCGCTGGCGCGGCGCAATGTCCTCCAGATCAAGAAGGATCCGGAGTCGATGTTCGACGTACTCCTGATGCCGATCGTCTTCACCCTGCTGTTCGTGTACGTGTTCGGCGGTTCGGTCGGCGGCAGCATGGGCGGCGACCGGCAGGACTATCTGAACTATCTGGTCCCCGGTCTGATGGCGATGATGGGCATGAACATCGCCATGGCGGTCGGCACCGGTGTCAACGACGACTTCCGCAAGGGAGTCATGGACCGGTTCCGGACGATGCCGATCGCCCGTTCCTCGGTCCTCATCGCGAAGATCTCGGTCGAGCTCGGCCGGATGATGGTCGCCACGCTGATCCTGCTGGGCATGGGCTTCATGCTCGGCATGGAGCTGCAGACCTCGGTGTTCGGACTGATCGAGGCGGTCGCGCTGTCGGCGGTGTTCAGCGCCGCCATCATGTGGATCTTCATCCTGCTCGGGCTGGCCATGAAAACGGCCCAGGCGGTTCAGGGAATGGGGATGCTCGTGCTGATGCCGCTCCAGTTCGGCTCCTCGATCTTCGCCCCGACCAAGACGATGCCCGGCTGGCTCCAGACGTTCACCGATTACAACCCGCTGTCCAATCTGGCGGACGCGGTGCGCGGTCTGATGATGGGCGGCCCGGTCGCCCACTCGGTGTGGGTGACGCTCGGCTGGGCCGCGGTGATCACCGCGGTGGCGGCGCCGCTCGCGGTCGCCAAGTTCCGCAAGAAGTCCTGAGACGCGGTCCGACGCCGGTCGGTGCCGGTACGGTACGCGGCCGGCCGGAGGTCGGTGCCGGTGCCCGTGCCCGTGCCCGTGCCGGTGTCGGTACGCGGCCGGCCGGAGGTCGGCGCCGGTACGTACGCGGTAGGCCGGTGGTCCGGGCAGCCGTTCACTCCCGGTACGCGTCGACGAGGGCGGTGGCCTCCTCCAGGGTGAGGCCGCCGCCCTCGGCGTACGCGGCGTCGTAGGCGGCCCGGCCGAGGGCGGCGACGGCCAGTTCCTCCGCCCTGGCGTAGTCGTGCCGCTCCATCGACGTCGGCACATGCCCCCGGGGCAGCAGTGCCCGGCCGGCCCCCAGCAGCCGGGCCGCGAGCGTGGCCCGTCGCTCGCCGCCGATTCCGGCCAGCGCCCGCGCCAGGGTGACGAGATGGATGACGGACATCTGGGGTGCCACCATCTGCGACAGCCGGTCGTGGGACCGCGCCAGCGCTTCCAGGCCCCGGGGCAGTGCCTCGGCGTACAGTCCGTCCTCGTTGTCCAGCCAGGCCAGCCCGCCCATCACGAACCCTTCGAAGATCGCCATGGTCTCGGAGCGGAACTCCTCGCGCAACAAGGTGAGTTGACCGCGCGCCTCGCTCGTACGGCCACTGCGGCCCAGCCACAGCGCGAGCTGGAGCCGGGCGATGGGCCTCGCCTCGTGCCCCGTCCCGTGCTCCTCGGCGATCACCTCGCGGAGGATCTTCTCGCCCTCGTCGCCCCGGCCCGTTTCGGTGAGGACGGACGCGTATCTGGCACGCAGGACCGCCACCTGGGACTGGGCGCCGAGCCGCTCCGCGTAGCCGATGGCCGCCCGGAAGTCGTCGGCCGCGCGGGCGTAGTCGCCCCGTTTCTCGTTGGCCTCGCCCCGGGAGGAGAGCGCTTCGGCGACGCCCCAGTCGTCGCCGAGCCGGCTGAAGATCTCCAGGCTCTCGTCCGCGTCCGTCCGCGCGTCGCCCGCCCATTCGGCCCGGTTGGCCAGCACGTTCGCCCGCATCTGGAGGGCCCCGGCCAGCTCCCACTCGTAGCCGTACTCGCGACTGGCGCGGACCGTTTCGTCCAGCAGCTCCCGCAGATCACCGGGCTCACCGGTGAGCATGACCGCGAAGAACCAGAGCGACGCGGGAGTGCGGCAGGTCTGCGGCTGGCCCGCCCGGTAGGTGTCCGCGATGACGCGCAGCCGGGCCATGCCCTTCTTGTCGGCCCACACGTTCTTGGAGTGGTCCATGCTGACCAGCTGGACCAGGGCGACCTGGCGCCGCGCCTCCTGGAGCAGGTCGGGCGACATGGGCGGCGGCGCGTCGGTGCAGCGTTCGTGGAGGGACGGCGCGGGCTCGGCGGGCGGCGCGAAGGGGTCGGGGCCCAGCGCGGCGGTCGCGTCGGCCCACTGCAGGGCGTCGGTGCGCAGATCGCGCATCTGCCAGTACCAGCACAGCGACAGCACCATGCAGAGCGCCTCCTGCTCGTCGCGGGCGGCGACGGCACGGCGCAGTGCGGTGCGGATGTTCTCGTACTCGCGCTGGAGGAGGTCGATGGCGGACCGCTGTCCGGCGCCGCGCAGTTCGGGGTCTGTGGTACGGGCCAGCTCCCGGAAGTACACCAGGTGGCGGCGCTCCACGGTGTCCCGCTCCCCGGCCCCGTCGAGGTGTTCGGCGGCGTATTCACCGACGGTCTCCAGCAGCCGGTAGCGCATCTCGCCGTCGTCGGCGGGCGCGGCGACGACGAGGGACTTGTCGACGAGCGAGCCGAGCAGCCCGGCGACCTCGCGCGCGTCCTGCGGCCCGTCGGCACAGACGGCCTCGGCGGCGGCCAGGGTGCAGCCGCCCGCGAAGACCGACAAGCGGCGCAGGACGGCCCGTTCGGCGGCGTCGAGAAGGTCCCAGGACCAGTCGACGACGGCGCGCAGGGTCTGCTGTCGGGGCAGTACGGTACGGGCCCCGCTGGTCAGCAGGCGGAACCGGTCGTCGAGCCGGTCGGCGATCTGGCGCGGGGTGAGCATCCGCAGCCGGGCGGCGGCGAGTTCGATGGCGAGCGGCAGTCCGTCGAGGCGGCGGCAGATCTCGGTGGCGGCGGCCGCGGTCTCCTCGTCGGCGTCGATCCGGAAGCCGGGCCGCGCGGCGGCGCCGCGGTCGGCGAGCAGTCGGAGCGCCATCGGGCCGGGCAGCGGGTCGACGGGGCGGACGAACTCGCCCGGCACCCCGAGGGGTTCACGGCTGGTCGCGAGCACGGTGAGTTCCGGACAGTGGGCGAGCAGATGGTCCGCGAGGGCGGCGGCGGCCCCGACGAGGTGTTCGCAGTTGTCCAGGAGCAGCAGCATGCGGCGCCGGGAGCAGTGCTCGGTGAGGCGTACGAGGGGGTCGCCCGCGTTCCCTTCGGCGACCCGGAGCTCCTCGGCGCCCGCTCCGCGCAGCACGGTCTCGCGGGCGCCGACGGCGGTCAGCACGGCCTCCGGTACGGCCTCGGGGTCGTCGACGGGGGCGAGTTCGGCCAGCCAGACACCGTCCGGCCAGGCGGGGGCGACGGATTCGGCGGCCTCCTGGGAGAGCCGGGTCTTGCCCGCGCCGCCGGGGCCCAGGAGGGTGACCAGCCGGGCGTGCGCGAGGTCCTCGCGCAGGGCGTCGATGTCCCCCTCGCGCCCGACGAAGCTGGTGAGCCTGGCCCTGAGGTTTCCCTGCGCCGGGGCGGTGCGGGGCCGGTGCAGGTAGGCAGTTGTGGAAGGTGTTGTCGTGGTGGCGGGGGTGGCCGGGGCGGTCTCCGTGGCCTCAGCGGCCCCGACCGCCGGGGCCACCCCACCCGGCGGACCCGCCGGACCCGCCGGTTCCGGGCTGAGCAACTCGGCGTGCAGGGCGCGCAGTTCGGGTCCGGGGTCGGTGCCGAGCCGGTCGGCGAGCACGGTGCGCACCTCGTCGTACGCGGCCAGCGCCTGCGCCGTACGCCCGGCGTCGCGCAGTGCCCGCAGCCGCAGGGCCTGGAGCGGTTCGTCGATCGGGTGCTCGGCGCAGAGGGCGGCCAGTTCGGGCAGGGCCTCGTTCGCCCGGCCGAGCGCGAGGGCCGCGGCGAGCCGGCCGCGGCGGGCGTCCAGGCGCCGGGTCGCCCAGCGGGCCGCCAGAGCGCCGCGGTCGGGCAGATCGGCCAGGGCCGGTCCGCGCCACAGGGCGAGCGCGCCGTCGAACACGGTCACGGCCTTCGCCGCGTCGCCCTCCTCCAGCGCCCGCGCCCCCTCCCCCGCGAGCCGCTCGAAGCGGTACAGATCGACCGCGTCCGGCTCGGCAGCGAGCTTGTAGCCGCTCTCCGCCGAGGCGACCGCCACATGGCCGAGGGCCCGCCGCAGCCGTCCGACGAGCGCCTGCAGAGCGCCCACCGCGTCGGCCGGCGGGTCGCCGTCCCACACCTCGTCGACGAGCACGGCGGCCGGGACGGTGCGGCCGGGGCGCAGGGCGAGGACGGTGAGCAGGGCGCGCAGCCGCGCCCCGCCGAGCGCGACGGCCGTGCCGTCGTCGCGGAGTACCTGGGTGGTGCCGAGGATGCAGTAGCGCACGCGCCTATTCTCCGCGACCGGTATCGGGAAGTGGACATACGTACGTCCGCACCCGTGTGCGCCGCGTGCGCGGTGTGTGCGGTACGCGCTGTGTGTGCGGTACGCGCGGTGTGCACGGTGTGCGCGGTGTGTCAGGTACGCGCTGTGTGCGCGGTGTGCGCTGTGTGCCGGGGTCGTTCGTCATGGCCCCACCCTTTACGGAACCACCGCCCCGACGCGAGACGTTTGTGACGTGTCGCCTGTACGGTCGCTCTCGCCGCGCACCGCCCCGTCCCTCTTCCGGCCAGCCACCAGGAGTTCGCCGATGACCACCGCAAGCGCCCGCAGCGACCGGCGGATCAGCCCGGTCTTCCTCGGGATCCTCGCCGTGATGGCGGTGTCGGGCTGGGCGGTGTGGACGGATTTCGCACAGCAGCCCGGGGTCGCGGTCTTCCTCTTCGTGACAGCGGCCTGGGTGGTGTCGCTCTGTCTGCACGAGTACGCGCATGCCCGTACCGCGCTGCACAGCGGGGACATCTCCATCGGATCGAAGGGTTATCTGACCCTGAATCCCTTGAAATACACCCATGCTCTGCTGAGCATCGTGCTGCCGGTGCTGTTCGTGATCATGGGCGGTATCGGTCTGCCCGGCGGTGCGGTCTTCATCGAACGGGGCCGGATCAGCGGGCGCTGGAGGCACAGCCTGATCTCTGCGGCGGGCCCGCTGATGAATGTGCTGTTCGCGTTCGTCTGCACGGCACCGTTCTGGCTGCACGCGCTGGACGGCGTCCCGGTCGTCTTCCAGTACGCGCTGGGTTTCCTGGCACTGCTCCAGGTCACCGCGGCGATCCTCAACTTCGTCCCGGTGCCGGGGCTGGACGGCTACGGCGTGATCGAGCCCTGGCTCTCGTACCGGATCCGACGGCAGGTCGAGCCGTTCGCCCCGTTCGGGCTGATCGCGGTCTTCGGCATCCTGTGGATTCCCGAGGTCAACCACGTGTTCTTCGACGCGATCCATTCCCTGTTGCAGGCACTGGGCGTCAGCGACTTCACGACGTACTGCGGTTTCGACACCTACCGCTTCTGGCGGTCGGCCGACCCGGTCTGCGCGGCCGGCCTCTGATCCACCGCTCAGCCGGCGGACCGTACGCGCTGCCGGCGCAGGTAGAACCACGCCATGTTGGACGAGAGCCCGGCCAGCAGCACCCAGAGGATCCCGAGCAAGCCGCTGCCCTGGACGAACGAGATCACGGCCGCGACCACGGCCAGGACGCAGACGGCGATGGCGTAGAGAGCGAGGCGGGGCATGAGGAGTGGCTCCTGTCCGGGGTGATGCATGGTCCCGTCCAGTGTCCCTCATGCCCCTTTCCGCTCGCCGCAGGGTGCGCCGGGAACGCCCTCGGGCGCCGAAGGGCCCCTCAGACGTCGGTGGTACGCAGACCGGCGTGCGCCTTGTAGCGGCGGTTGACGGAGATCAGGTTGGCGACCAGTGACTCGACCTGGTGGGCATTGCGCAGCCGCCCGGCGAAGATGCCGCGCATGCCGGGAATCCGGCCCGCCAGTGCCTGTACGAGGTCGGTGTCGGCGCGGGCCTCGCCGAGCACCAGCACATCGGTGTCGATCTCCTCGATGGCCTCGTCCTGCAGCAGCACCGCCGAGAGGTGGTGGAAGGCCGCGGTGACCCGGGACTCCGGCAGCAGGGCGGCGGCCTGCTCGGCGGCGCTGCCCTCCTCGGGCTTCAGGGCGTAGGCGCCCTTCTTGTCGAAGCCGAGCGGGTTGACGCAGTCGATGACGAGCTTGCCCGTGAGTTCGTCGCGCAGCGACTCCAGGGTCTTGGCGTGGCCTTCCCACGGCACGGCGACGATCACGACGTCGCTGCGCCGCGCGCACTCCGCGTTGTCGGCGCCCTCGATGCCGTGGCCCAGCTCGTCGGCGGCGGTCTGTGCGCGGTCGGCGGCACGGGAGCCGATGATCACCTTCTGCCCGGCGCGGGCGAACCGGTAGGCGAGCCCGCGGCCCTGCGGCCCGGTGCCCCCGAGCACGCCGACCGTCAGCCCGGAGACATCGGGGAGGTCCCAGGGGTCCTTGGCGGGGGGCTTGGCGGCGCTGCCACTGTCATTCGTAGTCATGGCTGCGACATTACTGCCCGCCACGGACGGGGAGCCGGTCCAGTCCCACTGCGGTATCCGTCGCTCCGCGACGGCCCCGTTCGGCTGGTTCGGAGCCGTTCTCCGGTGCCGGGCGGTGCTCCTGCGGCAGGATGCCGGGCCATGGATGCCGTACGCGTCGCCCTGCTGCGTGAAGTGCTCGCCGGGACCGAGTGGCCCGCCGCGGCCCGGCGGTTCGCCGGGGCGCTCAGGTCGTCCGTCGTCCCGCACGGCGGCGGGCTGCTGCTGGTGGGGACGGCGGCGTACGAGCCGTGGCATCTGGCGGCCCATCTGGTCGACGAGTCCACCTGGTCCGGGCTGCCGGAGCTGGCGCCCACCCTGGTACGCCACCGGGTCGAGCCGGGCGACCCGGCGCATCTGGCCGTCGGTCTGGGCCGGGTCGAGGCGGCCGGGCGGGGCGAGACGCTGCTGCTCGTGGCCCCGGAGCGGCCCGGTGCCGGGCTGCTGGAGCGGGTGCACGACGCCCGCCGGGCCGGGGCGACGGTCCTCTCGCTGGACGGCGGCGATCCGGAGGTGCGGGGGCTCGCCCACGAGACGCTCGCGGTGACCGGCACCGACGACGTCGACCTGGACACCGTGCAGCATCTGGTGAGCGCGGCGGCCGGCGAGAACAGCGCCCCGGCGCCGCGCGGGAACCGCCGCTTCCGGGACCGGCTGTCCCGGCTCGCCGACCAGCTGACGGCCCCGCCACCGGCCCGCTGGTGAGCGTCCCGGGTACCACGACGGGAGCCGCCGCACTCCCCGGCCACCGGCTTCTCCGGGGCTCCCCGCCGCCAGGAAAATCTGTTGCAGAGAGCACGTACGGCGCCGGACCATGACCCCTCGTGACCTCAGCTCCCTCCCCGGCGGCGGGCCGGCTCTCCGCCCTGCTGCCCGACCTCTCACCCCTGCGTTCGTCGGCCGACTTCCGGCTGCTGTGGATCCAGGGTCTGGTGACGTACTTCGGCAGCTTCATGGCACTGATTCGCGCTGCCGCTCCAGATCAAGGAGCTGACGGGTTCACCGCTGGCCGTCGGTGCGATGGGCGCGGTCGAGCTGGTGCCGCTGGTGGTCTTCGGTCTGTACGGCGGGGCCCTCGCGGACTCCGCGGACCGCCGCAAGGTGATCCTGGGCACCGAGGCGGGGCTGGGGCTGCTGGCCCTCGTACTCCTGGTGAACGCCGCGCTGCCCGACCCGATGCTCTGGCCGCTCTACCTGGTGGCGGGCGGGGTCTCCGCGCTCGCCGGGCTCCAGCGGCCCGCGCTGGACTCCCTGATGGCCCGGATCGTGCCGCACGACCAGCTGACCGCTGCCGCCGCGCTGAACTCGTTGCGCTGGCAGTTCGGCGCGATCACCGGCCCGGCGGTGGCGGGACTCGTGGTGGCCTACGCCGGGCACGCCACGGCGTACACGGTCACGGTGGTCACGTTCGCCGTCTCGGTGCTCCTATGTCTGCGGCTGACGCCCGCGCCGCCCGCCCTGGACAGCCGGAAGCCGTCGCTGCGCGGCATTGTCGAGGGGGCGAGGTATGCCTGGAGCCGCCCGGTGCTGCTGGGGACGTACGCGGTCGATCTGGCGGCGATGTTCTTCGCCTTCCCGAACACGATCTTCCCGTTCCTCGCGGACGAGCTGGATGCCGAGTGGTCGCTGGGCCTGATGTACGCGGCGGGGTCGGTCGGGTCGCTGGTCCTCGGCCTGACCAGCGGCTGGACGTCACGGGTACGGCGGCACGGACTGTTCGTGGTGTTCGGGGCGGCGGCCTGGGGGCTGGCGATCGCGGCTGCCGGGTGGTTCAGCGATGTGTGGCTGGTGCTGGTCTGCCTGGCGGTGGCGGGCGCGGGCGACATGCTCAGCGGTCTCGGCCGCTCCACGATCTGGAACCAGACCATCCCGGAGGAGCTGCGGGGCCGGCTCGCGGGCATCGAGGTGCTCTCGTACAGCGTCGGCCCGCAGCTGGGTCAGGTGCGGGCCGGCGCGATGGCGGGCTGGACGGGGACCCGCTCCGCGATCTGGAGCGGCGGTGTGGCGTGCGTGGCCTCGGTCGCGCTGCTCACCGCGGCGCTGCCGAAGCTGCTGACGTACGACTCCGAGACGGACGAGGACGCGGTACGCAGGCGCGCGGCCAGAGAGTCCAGCCCCTCCGGCGTTTGAGGAGCGGGGGTCCGGGGGCGGGGCCCCCGGACGGGGCCCCCTCTCACGCCTCCGGGTCCGGCGGCGTGTCCCGGTCGTGCCATTTCGGGTCCGTCTCCCACTCGAGATTCCGCTCCTGCGCCGTCTCCATCGCGTGCCGCGCCTCCTCGGGGGAGGCGTACGGTCCGAAGCGGTCCTTGGCCGGGCACTCGGGGCCCTCCTCGACCTTCTGGTGCTGCAGGCAGTAGTACCACTCGCCCGGTTTGCCGACCGTGCGCTTCTTGAACAGGGCCATCTCCGGCTCCTTCCCTCGGGGCCATGCTGCCCCACGCACGCTGGTTAGACTCGCTGACATGTCTGGCCAGTCGCTGCTCGTACCCGGGGAGATCACTCCCATCCGTTCCGTGCCCGGAAACATCCGGCGCCCCGAATACGTGGGCAAGCCGGCCCCCACCCCGTACACGGGTCCGGAGATCCAGGACGCCGACACCGTCGAGCGCATGCGCATCGCGGGGCGAATCGCCGCGCAAGCGATGGCGGAGGCCGCCAAGCACATCGCCCCGGGCGTCACGACGGACGAACTCGACCGGGTCGCCCACGAGTTCATGTGCGATCACGGCGCCTACCCGTCGACGCTCGGCTACCGCGGATTCCCCAAGTCGCTCTGCTCCTCGCTCAACGAGGTGATCTGCCACGGCATTCCGGACTCCACGGTGCTGCGCGACGGCGACATCGTGAACCTCGACGTCACGGCGTACATCAACGGTGTGCACGGCGACAACAACGCCACGTATCTCTGCGGTGACGTGGACGAGGAGTCGCGGCTGCTCGTGGAGCGCACCGAGGAGTCGCTGAACCGGGCCATCAAGGCGGTCCGGCCCGGGCGGCAGGTCAATGTGATCGGGCGGGTCATCGAGTCGTACGCGAAGCGCTTCGGGTACGGGGTGGTGCGGGACTTCACCGGGCACGGGATCAGTTCCTCGTTCCACTCCGGCCTGATCATTCCGCACTACGACAGCCCGCACGCGACCACCGTGATGCAGCCCGGCATGACGTTCACCATCGAGCCGATGCTGACGCTGGGCACCCATGAGTACGACATGTGGGACGACGGCTGGACCGTGGTGACGAAGGACCGCAGGCGCACCGCCCAGTTCGAGCACACGCTGGTGGTGACGGAGACGGGCGCCGAGATCCTGACGCTCCCGTAACCACGCTCCCGTGGCCACGCAGACAGCTCCCTCCGCAAGCGGCCGCCTCCGGGCGGCCGCTTGCGCGTGCTCCCTCGCTGCTCCCCCGTCGCGCCGCACGGAGGCGGAACCCGGCGGTGTTCCGGGAGTTGGGCGAGGTGTTCCCGCTCAGGTCGGCAGGAGGGCCGGTTCTCCCGGTCGGCCAGTGCCCCGACTGACACTCCGCCCACCACCAAGATCAACCTTGAGGCGCTGCCGGGTCAGCGCCGCTACTGTGCGCCGCGTGACCACCTTCGATGACCGTATGCAGACACGCGCAAAGCTGCCGAAAGACTATCTATTCTGGTTGAGTGGGGCGCTCACTTCCCAACTTGGCGATGCCGCGATGTTCTTCGCGCTGGGGTGGGCAGCCACTGCACACGGTGGTGGGGCTGCGGGGCTGGTGCTGACCGCCGTGACGCTTCCGCGGACACTGCTGCTTCTGGTGGGCGGGGCAGTTGCCGACCGGCTGTCCGCACGGCGCATCCTGATCGCCGGCGACTCGGCGATGCTCGTGATGGCAGTGCTTGTGGCGGTGGCGGCCTTCTTCATGGGCTCGCCGCTCTGGCTGCTCCTGGCGGCAGGAGTGGTCATAGGCACGATCGACGCCTTCTACCTGCCGGTGTCGGGCTCGATGCCCAGACGACTGGTGGGAAGGGACGGTCTCGACCGTGCGGTCGGTCTCAACCAGAGCGGTACCCAACTGATCTCACTGGTCGGCGGTTCACTCGGCGGCGCGCTGGTCACCCTCGGCGGCTTGGGCGCCGCAGCCCTGTTCGACGGCCTCACCTTCGTCTTCGCCGTTGTGGTGGTGCTGCTCATTCGCCCGCGTTTCGATGTCGGACAGTCTCCCGAACGGACGAACATCCTGCGCGAGGCAGCCCAGGGCGTGTCCTTCTCGCTCCGCCACCCGGTGCTTCGTCCTGCGCTGCTCCTCACCGGTATGGTCGCGGGCTTCGCGATACCTGTCACCTCCCTGCTCGTCCCCCTCATCGCGCGTGAGAACGAGTGGGGCGCTCAGGCCGCCGGATTCGTTCTGGGCGGTCAGGCGCTCGGCGCCCTGACCATCGCGCTGATGGTGGCACGCTGGGGTGCATTGCGGCATCCGGGCCGGGCCGCCGCGCTGAGCGTCGCACCGATGGCGCTCGGAGTCGCCTCGCTCGCTGCCGCGCACCAGGCATACCTGGCGGTGGCGGCGGCGGTCCTCTTCGGCATCGGCCTCGGCGTCTTCGTCACTCATCTCGGTCCGCTGATGCTGGGGGCGAGCCCGGAGACCCACCTCTCCAGGGTCCAGGCGGTCATCACTCTGGTGCAGAGCCTCGCGCTGGTGCTCACCATGAACCTTCTGGGTCAACTCGCCGACATCAGGAGTGCCTTCACCGCGGCGATGGTGTGCGCCGCCGTACTCGCCGCGGGGGGCCTCATGACGCTGATGTCACCGCCCTTCTTGAACCTCACGCCTGGGGAGGAGGCGTGAGGCGGGCCGCCGGGGTCCGGGCTGAAGAAGAACTTCACCGCCATCACCAGCGAGGCCCTCACCAAGGCCGCCCCCGACGCCACCCTGGTGAAGGGCAAGGGGCTCGAATCGGTGGGCGGCGTCGACCGCCCGGTGAAGATCCCGGGCGTCGCCGAAACCCCGGCCGGGACGGACCGGCGGATGGTCTCCACATCGACGACGGCGTACTGCTGAACCACGGGCCGTGCACGGACCGGGTGGCTGAGCGAACTGATCGCGCAGCTCTACCCGATGGACGGGGCTGCCAAGTGACCACCTCGTACGAGGAACGCACCCGGCCGGCCACCACAGCCGCCCCGGATCCGCGAGCCTCCCTCGTCGTTCCGGCGAGAGAGACTTGACCGTTACTTGACCTTCCCCTGGGGCCCCCATGGGAAATTCGTGATCACCCCGTCCCCACACCGCCGAGATGAGAGGTGAATCACTGCACGGGTGGGTACCGGTCAGGTAAGCCTCGGTTAAGTTAGGTCTGCCTCACCTGCCTTCGTCCGACCGTCTTTGTCCAGTTCTCTGCTTCTCCTTCATCTTCTGTGGAGCCCGTATGCGAGCCGTTCGTTTCTCCGTCGTCACCGCTGCCGCCACGGTGGCAGCCCTGACCGCCGTCACGGGCTGCGCACAGAAGAGCGACGGCAAGGGCGAAGGGGCCCTGCAGATCGTCGCGAAGGACGACTCCTGCGAGGTCTCGAAGAAGAAGCTGCCCGCCGGTCATGTCGAAATGGCCGTGCAGAACAAGGGCTCGAAGGTCACCGAGGTCTACGTCCTGTTCCCGGACGACCGCATCGTCGCCGAGCGCGAGAACATCGGGCCCGGCACCAAGGCCACCATCACGGCCGAGATCAAGGCCGGTTCGTACGAGATCGCCTGCAAGCCCGGCATGAAGGGCCACGGCATCCGGCAGAAGATCGAGGTCACCGGCGGCAACGCGGCCAAGCGCAGCCCCGAGATGGACAAGGCCGTCGCCGAGTACCGCACCTACGTCCAGGCCCAGGCCGACGAGACGCTGCCGAAGGCCAAGAAGTTCACGGACGCCGTCGCAGCCGGTGACATCGAGGCCGCCAAGAAGATCTACGCGGACTCCCGGCTCGGCTGGGAGCGCACCGAGCCGGTCGCCGAGTCGTTCGGTGACATCGACCCGAAGGTCGACCTCCGCGAGGACGGCCTGGAGGGCGATCAGAAGTGGACCGGCTGGCACCGCCTCGAGAAGGCGCTGTGGCACGACAAGAAGCTCGGCGCCGAGGAGAAGGCCCTCGCGCCGGTCCTCTACAAGGACCTGCTCGACTGGCAGAAGCGGGTCGGCACGGCGGACATCACCCCGACCTCGATGGCCAACGGTGCCAAGGAACTCCTCGACGAGGTCGCGACCGGCAAGGTCACCGGCGAGGAGGAGCGCTACAGCCACACCGACCTGATCGACTTCAAGGGCAACGTCGAGGGCGCGGAGAAGTCCTACGAGCTGCTGAAGCCGGTCGCCTCGAAGAACGACCCGGCGCTGACGGCGTCCCTGGACAAGCAGTTCGCGGCGCTGAACACGCTGCTGGACAAGTACCGCAAGGACAAGAGCTCCTACGAGTTCACCTCGTACGAGAAGGTCGGCAAGGCCGACCGCAAGGAGCTGTCGGACGCGGTCAACGCGCTGGCCGAGCCGCTGTCCCGGCTCGCCGCCGCGGTGACGAAGTAACGGGCGGGGAGGGACCGGTCATGTCCGATCAGAAGCAGGACACCACCGAAACCGCGGCGGCCTCCGGCGGCCCCGCCCCGTCCCGCCGGGCGCTGCTCGGCTGGGGCGGTGCCGGGCTGGCGCTCGGCGCCGTCGCGGGCGGAGGCGCGGTCGCCGCGGTGCGTCCGGGGAGCGACCCGGTGCCGGCCGCGGACAGCGGGGCGGCCGTGCCGTTCCACGGTGCGCACCAGGCCGGTATCGCCACCGCCGTACAGGACAGGCTGCACTTCGCCGCGTTCGACGTGACGACGAAGGACCGCGCCGAACTGGTCTTGCTGCTCAAGGAGTGGACCCGGGCGGCCGAGCGGATGACGGCCGGTCACGCGGTAGGCGACGGCGCGTACGGCGGTCTCGCCGAGGCCCCGCCGGACGACACGGGTGAGGCACTGGGGCTCAAGCCGTCCCGGCTCACACTCACCATCGGCTTCGGCCCCTCGCTCTTCGCCAAGGGCCGCTTCGGCCTGGAGGACAAGCGTCCCGAGGCGCTCGTCGATCTGCCGAAGTTCCCCGGCGACAACCTCGACGCGGCCCGCAGCGGCGGCGACCTCTGCGTCCAGGCCTGCGCGGACGACCCGCAGGTCGCGGTGCACGCCATCCGCAACCTGGCCAGGATCGGCATGGGCCGCACCGCGATCCGCTGGTCCCAGCTGGGCTTCGGCAAGACGTCCTCGACGACGCCCGACGCCCAGACCCCGCGCAACATGATGGGCTTCAAGGACGGCACCCGGAACATCTCCGGCACCGACACCGCCGCCCTGGACAAGCACGTGTGGGTGGGCGAGAAGGACAACGCGGGCTGGATGACCGGGGGTTCGTACCTGGTGGCCCGGCGCATCCGGATGCACATCGAGACCTGGGACCGCGCCCCGCTCCAGGAGCAGGAGGACGTCTTCGGCCGCGACAAGGGCGAGGGCGCCGCGGTCGGCAAGTCCAAGGAGCGCGACGAACCGTTCCTGAAGGCGATGCTGCCGACCGCGCATGTGCGGCTCGCCCACCCGGACAGCAACGGCGGCGCGACGATCCTGCGCCGCGGCTACTCCTTCACCGACGGCACGGACGGTCTCGGCCGGCTCGACGCCGGGCTGTTCTTCCTCGCCTACCAGCGCGATGTCCGCAAGGCATTCATTCCGCTGCAGCGCCGCCTCGCGGCGCACGACGCACTCAACGAGTACATCCAGCACGTGGGTTCGGCGCACTTCGCCGTCCCGCCGGGCGTCCGTGACAAGGACGACTGGTGGGGCCGGGCGCTGTTCTCGTAACGGGCCGAAGCAGAAAAGGAGAACCGAAACGTGTTCAGCAACTTCCTGATCGGCCTGCGCGAGGGCCTTGAGGCCAGCCTGGTCGTCTGCATCCTCATCGCCTATCTGGTGAAGACCGGCAACAAGAACAAACTGGTGCCGATCTGGATCGGTGTCGGTATCGCGATCGTCGTCAGCCTGGCGTTCGGCGCCGGCCTCGAATTCGGCTCGCAGGAGATGACGTTCAAGGCCCAGGAGGCGCTCGGCGGTTCGCTGTCGATCGTCTCGGTCGGTCTGGTCACCTGGATGGTGTTCTGGATGCGGCGCACCGCGCGGCATCTGAAGACGGAGCTGCACGGGAAGCTCGACGCGGCACTCGCGATGGGGACCGGCGCGCTGGTCGCCACGGCACTCCTCGCGGTGGGCCGGGAGGGCCTGGAGACCTCGCTGTTCGTGTGGCGTGCGGTGCACGCGGCGGACGACGGCTGGCACCCGATGATCGGTGCGTTCCTCGGGATCGCGGCCGCCGTCGTCCTGGGCTGGCTGTTCTACCGGGGTGCGCTGAAGATCAACCTGTCGAAGTTCTTCACCTGGACCGGCGGGATGCTGGTGGTCGTCGCCGCGGGTGTGCTCGCGTACGGCGTCCACGACCTGCAGGAGGCCGAGTTCCTGGGCGGCATCCACAACCAGGCGTTCGACATCAGCGCCACGATTCCGCCGGACAGCTGGTACGGCACGCTGCTGAAGGGCACGTTCAACTTCCAGCCCGACCCGACCGTTCTCCAGATCACGGTGTGGGCGCTGTACCTGATCCCCACTCTCGCGCTGTTCCTCGCCCCGGTAGGGTTCGGACGGTCAGAGAGGACGACGGATCAGAAGGCGCGGAAAGCAGCGGATGAGAAGTCTGAGGCCGATTCGGCTGGCGACGGGGCTCGCGACGGCGACGGTGCTGTCCATGACGGCGAGCGGGTGCGTGACGGTGCACGGCGAGCTGGAAGTGGTGCCGGCGGCAACCAGGTCTGAGGCCGCACAGGCCCTGAAGGACTTCACCACCGCGTACAACGCGGCGGACAAGGCCTACGACCCGGCTCTGGACGCGGACCGGGTCACCGGCCCGCTCGGCGCGATCAACCAGGCCGGGCTGAAGGCACGGCAGAAGAACAATCCGGACGGCAACGCGAATCACCGGCCGCTGGAGCTGGCCGACGCCCGGTACGTCATCCCGAAGAAGGCCGGCTGGCCGCGCTGGTTCCTCGCGGACACCGACTCCAACCGCGACGAGGACGGCGGAAAGCTGGACACCCGCTGGCTGCTCGTCTTCGTCAAGTCCGGGCCCGGCGCGGGGTGGAAGACCGCCTATCTGTCGGTCGTCGCACCGTCCATGCTGCCCGCCCTCGCGAAGGACGGCGGCGGCAGCGCCGAGCCGGTGGCCGCGGACAGCGCGGAACTGGCCGTGGCACCGGAGGACTTGAGCACCCGGTACACGGACTACCTGCAGAAGGGCGCCCCGGACGTCTTCGCTCCCAGCAGCGCCACGTCGGGCTGGCGGGAGGCGCGCCGCACGACCCGGCGGGCGGGCTTCTCGTACCAGTACATCGACCGGCCGCTGGACAGCGGTACGTTCGCGCCGCTCGGCCTGGCGACGGAGGACGGCGGGGCGCTGGTCTTCTTCAGCAGCAAGCACTTCGAACGGCAGACGGCGGCGGCGGGGCTGCGTCCGCCGCTCAACCCGGATGTGGAGGCGCTGATGACCGGCGAGATGAAGTCCACCCTCACCAAGGAGCGGATCTCCAGCCAGCTGGTGTACGTCCCGAAGAAGGGCGTGAAGGACGGCAAGGTGGTCGTGCTGAACCGGCTGCCGGGCCTGACGGCGGCCAAGGGCTCGTGACCGGGGCGGCCGGACTCACCGAGCTGCCCCGTCACCCGTCACCGGTTCAACGGCTCAGCGGCCACGCCACCGAATCGTGGTCGAGATCGCTCTGGTCCGACGCGTCCGCGTACTGCGCGCACGCGTCGGTGAGCGTCTCCAGCAGTGTCAGCGGATCGGGCAGCGGGTTCTCCGGCCCCCGCACCCACCGCACGTCCAGCTCACCGGGAAGCCTGGCCGGCGGCAGGAGTACGTAGCTGCCGCGGCAGTGCCACCGCAGTCCCGGATGCTCGTCCATGGTCTCGGGGTGGCAGTCCAGCTCGCACGGCCACCACTCGTCCTCGTCCTCGGGCGTACCGCGGGTGGCGGTGAAGAAGAGCATCCGGGCGTCGCCGGACCGGGCGACGGGGCCGACGTCGATGCCCGCGGCGAGGAGCCGCTCCAGTGCCTGGCCGCCCGCGGACAGCGGCACGTCGAGAACGTCGTGGATCATGCCGGTCGCGGTGATGAAGTTGGCCTGCGGCTGGCTGCGGGCCCAGCGCTCGATCTGGGCGCGGTCGGTGGTGGACTGCGTCTGCCAGGCGAAGGAGATGGGGTGCCGGGCGGGGGTGGGACAACCGATGCGTTCGCACGAACATCGGAAGCCGACCGGATGGGCGGCGGGCGCGATCGGCATTCCGGCTTCGGCGACAGCCAGGAGCAGCGCCTCCCGGGCGGTGTCGTCGACCTCGCTCTGCTGCGGTTTGGGTCGGCGGCGAAGCCATTGGGAAAATTTGCTCTCTGAGCCGCGATAACGGCCGAAATCGGCGCCCATCTATCCCCTTACCTCTACGTTGCCCCTGCCCATGGTCCCACCATCCTGCGCCTCGGGTGGCCGGAGTCCCGAAGCGGGGTACGCGAGACAGCGCCACGAGCTGGGCACTATGCCACTTCTTGTCATGAAATGAGGGGTGCGTCTCAGGACTGCGGGGGGCGGTGCCTCGAAGGCGGGGCCGGTCGGCTCGTCGACGGTGGCCCGGACAGCGGCGTCGAGGGCCGGGCGGGCGCCACGGTCGTGGATCGCGCGGCGCGAGCGCTCGCTGCGACGGCTGGGGGTCAGGTGGCGGCTCTCCGCCATGCCGGTCGATCCAGCAGTGACACGCGTCGATGTGCCTCGGCTCATCACCGTGTGGAACCACCCGATCGGATCACTGCGCAACCGACCCCGGAGAGCGGACCATGGGCTCACGCACACACCCGTGCGAAGCCCCCCCGCAGGCCACCCCTGCCCGCATTCGTGAGGAGCCTTCATTGCCTCGTGAAGCCACACCCCGCCGTTACCTGATGTGCGCTCCGGCCCACTTCAGGGTGACGTACTCCATCAACCCCTGGATGGACCCCGGCAAGCCCGTGGATCTCCCCCTGGCCCAGGCCCAGTGGGAGGACCTGCGGGACCGCTACCGCGCCCTCGGGCACACCGTGGAGCTGCTCACGCCCCGGCCCGAGCTGCCCGACATGGTCTTCGCCGCCAACGGCGCCACCGTCATCGACGGCCGGGTGCTGGGTGCCCGGTTCGCGTACCGGGAGCGGTACGCGGAGGCCGGGGCCCATCGCGAGTGGTTCCGGGCCAACGGCTTCACCGAGATCCATGAGCCGGACCACGTCAACGAGGGCGAGGGCGACTTCGCCGTCACCGCGTCGTACCTCCTGGCCGGGCGGGGCTTCCGGTCCAGCCCGCTCTCGCACGACGAGGCGCAGGAGTTCTTCGGGCGCCCGGTGATCGGGCTCGATCTGGTCGACCCGCGCTACTACCACCTGGACACGGCCCTGTCCGTGCTCGACGAGGCGGGCGACGAGATCATGTACTACCCGGGGGCGTTCTCGCCGGGGAGCCGGTCGGTGCTGGCGCGGCTCTTCCCCGACGCGCTGATCGCCGGGGAGGCGGACGCCGCGGCGCTCGGTCTGAACGCGGTGAGCGACGGGCTCCATGTGCTGCTGCCGCAGGCCGCCACGGGGCTGTTCGATCCGTTGCGGGCGCGTGGCTTCGAGCCGGTGCCGATGGATCTGGGTGAGCTGCTGAAGGGCGGCGGCAGTGTGAAGTGCTGCACACAGGAGCTGCGCGGATAGCGGCGGCCCGGCCGGCTGCCGCTCCGTCCTCCGTCCTCCGTCCTCGGTCCTCAGTCCCCGGGCGGACTCGGCGGGTGGGGCGGCGGCCACTCGTCGCCCCACGCGATGTCCCGGGCGGCCCGGTACAGCTCGCCGTGCCGCTTGGTGACCGTGGAGCGCCGCAGGGCCTCGTCACGGGTGCACAGGTCGAGCAGCACCTGCCCCTTGCGGATCTGCGGCTTGCGGGTGACGCGCGCCCGGACGGGCTCCGTGTCGAAGCGGGTCGCCACGACGTAGCTGAACTTCTCGTCCTCGTACGGCAACGAGCCGCCCTTGACCTGCCGGTGCAGCGAGGAGCGGCTGACCCGGGCCGAGAAGTGGCACCAGTCCGTGCCCGGCTCGATGGGGCAGGCGTCGCTGTGCGGGCAGGGCGCGGCGACCTTCAGCCCGGCGGCGATCAGCCGGTCGCGGGCCTCGATGATCCGGGCGTAGCCGTCGGGGGTGCCGGGCTCGACGACCACGACCGCCTGTGCGGCGGCCGCCGCGGTGTCGACGAGCGCGGCACGGACGTCCGCCGTCAGCTCGTTGAGTACGTAGGAGACGGTGATCAGGTCCGTGGGCGCGAGTTCGAGGCCCGCGCCGATCCGGGCCCGGCGCCACTCGGCGGCGCGCAGGGCGGGGATGCCGGAGATCCCGGCCAGCTCGCGGCCCAGGGCGAGAGCGGGCTCGGCCCAGTCCAGGACGGTCGTCCGCGGCCCCTCCCAGGCCCCGGCCACGGCCCAGCTCGCCGCTCCGGTGCCGCCGCCGATGTCGGTGTGCGTGGCGGGCACCCAGTCCGGGGCGGCGTCCTGGAGCGCGGCGAGGGCGGACCGTACCGCTTCGAAGGTCGCGGGCATCCGGTACGCGGCGTAGGCGGCGACGTCGGAACGGTCGCGGAGCACCGGGGCGTCCGTGGGGGTGGCCCCCCGGTAGTTGGCGATGAGCCGGTCGACGGCCTGGGCGGCCTGCTTGCGCGGCAGCCCGTCGAGCAGTCCGGCCAGCGCCGTGCGCAGGGCTTCCGCGGTGGGGAGGGTGGCGTTCACCGGAAAATTGTAGGCGGAAGCTGCCCGCCCGCTTCCGGCCCGGCACCGGCGGCGAACAGCAGGGCAGGTGAACTGCCGTGACCCTTGCGCCAGTTGCTACGCTGACCGCCGCGAGGTCGGGATCGCCCATCGAGGGAAGCCATGAGACAGAAGATCGTGCGCCTGGTTCTGGTCGGCGGAGTGCTCGTGCTGGCCATGCTCCTTCTGCTGGCCACCTGCGCGGGCGGTGAGAAGAGCGCCGGCAAGCCGAAGAAGCAGGCGGAGAAGGCCTCGGTCCCGGTGACCCGGCTCACCGTCCCCTCCGTGTTCGCCACGAAGCGCGGCTGGGAGCTCATCGGCACCTCGCCCGACTACGCGCTGTCCCGGACGACGGGCGGTCTCGCCTACCTCGTGCGGGTCTCGGACACCAGGTACCAGCTGCGGACCATCGACTCGGAGACCGGGGAGGCCGGCTGGCACGGGGAGAGCTGGCGGCCCCCGTCGGCGCGGCACTTCCCCAGGCTCCTCCTGGTCACCGTGGACGACCACGAGTACTACGTGACGTGGTCGTACGGAAAGGTCGGCGAGAACGCGCTGACCCCCGCCGACACGATCGTCTCGCTGGACTTCTACGACGTGCAGGACGGCTCCCGGCGGCGTGTCGAGGTGCCGTGGAGCTCCGTGCCCACGGTCTCCGCCACCGGCCCCGGCATCCTCATCAGTGACGGCCGGACGAACAGTGCGGTCGTCGACCCGATGACCGGCCGGGTGTCGCAGGTCACCGCCCCCGCGCTCAAGTACCCGAAGGGCTGCACGACCTGCAAGCAGCTCACCGAGGTCCGCGGGCTGACGCAGAAGGGCCTGCTGGTCAGCGGGGCCAAGGAGTTCTGGGTGCAGGGCGGCTGGTTCAGCCGCGATGTCGCGCCCAAGGGCACCGACCGGCTCAGCGGGATTCCGACGTCGGTGCTCCCGGGCCTGATACTGGCGAAGTGGCAGCTCGCCAAGGGCGCGAAGCGCGCCACCACCCATGACCTGTGGACGGTGCACGATCTGGAGACGGGCAAGCCGCTCGCCTCGGTGGAGTGCAGCAAGCCCGCGATAAAGCCCGGCCAGTACCCGCAGCTCGTCGCCGCGCCCTCGGGCAACTTCCTGGTGGCCGGGCCGCTCGCCTTCGACCTGCTGACGAAGCGGGGCTTCTGCTTCGAGGGGGCGGACGGCACGAAGCCGCTGACGCTGGCGTCGGTGAACGACGAGGGCATCGCGTACGGCGCGGCGAACGCACGCAACGCGGCGGACGTGCTGGCCGGCGGCGGCACTCCCGTCGCGGTGGCGGTCAGGAGCGGCACGACGGGCGCCCTGCCGTCGAACCAGCGGATTCCGGGCGCGGTGACGTCGGGCGGCGTCGGCCTGTTCCGCTGGACGGACGAGAAGGACCGCCCGCATCTGATCGGCTACCCGAGCGCGCACTAGGAATGCCCGCAGCACCGGCCGCTGTCCGCGGACGACTGCGGGTACCCCGGCGGGCCGGTGCACCCGGTGCGGACCTGTGCGGTCCACACCTTCGAACACGCGTCGGGAGCGGGCCCGGTACCGGCGCTCGCCGCCGTCGTCTCCCGCTGGTTCGGGCCGGACCTGATCAGCGGCAGGACCTGGGGCTGAACCGGCCCCGGGTCCCGGCGTCCCCCCGTCGCAGAACCCGGTTCACGACGTCCGCCGCCAGGGCCTGCACAGCCCCAGGAAGCAGGCCATCGCGCCCACCGCGCACACCAGTTGGACGACGGCCATCGGCACGGCCGTCCCCTCGCCCGCGATCCCGACGAGCGGCGAGGCGACGGCGCCGATCAGGAACGACGACGTGCCGATCAGCGCGGACGCGGACCCGGCGGCGTGCTTCGTACGCATCAGGGCCTGCGCGTTCGTGTTCGGCATCGCGAGCCCCATCGCGGACATCAGCACGAAGAGCCCGGCCGCGACCGGGACCAGGCCCACGTCCCCGAAGACCCCGGTCGTCATCAGCAGCAGCGCGGCCGCGGCCAGCACGATGACCGAGAGGCCGAAGGCGAGCGCCTTGTCCAGGCTGATCCGGCCGACCAGCACCTTGCCGTTGATCTGGCCCACGATGATCAGGCCGACCGAGTTGATGCCGAAGAGCAGGCTGAAGGTCTGCGGCGAGGCCCCGTAGATCTCCTGCACGACGAACGGCGAGGCGCTCACGTACGCGAAGAGGGCGGCGAAGGCGAGGCTGCCCGCGATCATGTAGCCGGTGAAGACCCGGTCGGCGAGCAGCCCGCGCATGGTGCGCAGCGCGTCGCCGACGCCGCCGGTGTGCCGGTCCTGCGGCGGCAGGGTCTCGTGCAGCCACCTCCAGACGATCAGGGTGAGCAGCACGCCGACGACGGTGAGGACGGCGAAGATCCCCCGCCAGTCGGTGAACCGCAGCACCTGTCCGCCGATCAGCGGCGCGACGATCGGTGCGACGCCGGAGATCAGCATCAGCGTGGAGAAGAACCTGGCCATCTCCATGCCGTCGTACATGTCGCGCACCACGGCGCGGGCGATGACGATCCCCGCCGCACCGGCCAGGCCCTGCAGGAGACGGAAGCCGATGAGGAGTTCCGCGGTGGGGGCGAAGACGCAGATCGCGGTGGCGACGACGTAGATGATCATGCCGAGGAGCAGCGGCCGGCGTCTCCCCCACCGGTCGCTCATCGGTCCGACGACGACCTGGCCGAGCGCCATGCCGGTGAGGCAGGCGGTGAGGGTGAGCTGGACGGTCGCGGCGGGGGCGTGCAGGGACTCGGTGACCGCGGGAAGCGCCGGGAGGTACATGTCCATGGAGAGCGGCGGCAGTGCGGTGAGGCCGCCGAGAACCAGAGTGACGAGGAGTCCGGTGCGCCGGGCCGCTTCGGTGGCGGCCGGGTTTCCGGGAGGTGTGCCGGTGGCGGCGGGCTCCTCGGTCCCGGTCCCGGTGGTCGGTATGTGTGTACGTTCCTGCTGGGCCCGGCTTGCGCCGCTCTCCGGCATTCTCATCTCCATGTCGTTGAATCCGCATCTATGCTCTCAGCTCTGCCGGACTGGTCGAGACCATTGGGGAGCAGGCATGACAGGCATGAGCAGGGCAGTGCGTTGGGGAGTGCTGGCGACCGGCGGTATCGCCGCGACGTTCACCGAGGATCTGCGGGCGATGCCGGACGCGGAGGTGGTGGCCGTCGCCTCCCGTACGGATGCCTCGGCGAAGGCGTTCGCGCAGCGGTTCGGGATACCCCGGGCGTACGGCAGCTGGGCGGAGCTCGCCGCCGACGACGAGGTCGATGTGGTGTACGTGGCGACGCCGCACTCGGCGCACCGGGAGGCGGCCGCGCTCTGTCTGGAGGCCGGAAAGCACGTGCTGTGCGAGAAGGCGTTCACGCTCAACGCGCGGGAGGCGGAAGAGCTGGTGAAGCTCGCCCGGGACCGCGGCCTCTTCCTGATGGAGGCCATGTGGACGTACTGCAACCCGGTCGTCCGGCGCATGACGGAGCTGGTGCGGGACGGCGCCATCGGCGATATCCGCACCGTGCAGGCCGACTTCGGGTTCGCGGGCGACTTCGGTCCCGAGCACCGGCTGCGCGATCCGGCGCTGGGCGGCGGCGCGCTGCTGGACCTCGGGGTCTATCCGGTGTCGTTCGCGCAGTTGCTGCTGGGCGAGCCGGACCGGGTGCAGGCCGACGCGCTGCTCTCCCCGGAAGGCGTCGACCTGAACACGGCCATGCTGCTGAGCTGGTCGGGGGCGGGCGCCTCGGCGCTGCTGAACTGTTCGCTCGTCGGGGACACCCCGGTGACCGCGACGGTCACCGGGACGAAGGGGCGGATCGACTTCCCGCACGGCTTCTTCTACCCGGAGCGGTTCGTGCTGCACCGGCCGGGGCGCGACCCGGAGGAGTTCACCGCGGGGGCGGCGGGCGAGGGGCTGCGCGGGATGCAGTTCGAGCAGGCCGAGGTGGCGCGGGCGCTGCGGGCGGGCGAGACGGAGTCGCCGCTGGTGCCGCTGGACGGTTCCCTCGCCGTGATGCGGACGCTCGACGCGGTACGTGACCGCATCGGCGTCCGTTACCCGGCCGACGACCTCGGCTGACCGGCGCCCGTCCGTGGGGCGGGGCCTTACGCGGGCGTGAGGCCCTGGTTCCCCACCTCCGTGACGAACGATCCGGCCGTCGCGAGGGGCGCGCCGGGCGTGGTGACGGCGGACACCGTCCGGTAGTCGGCGCGCGCCCGCTGCGCGCCCAGCGTGATGACGGCGTATCCCCGACGGCCGTTGAAGAACTTCATGTGCGGGTTGGCCTGCATCTGGTTGTTCCAGCTGGCCGGCTTGTCCGAGCCGTTCTTGCCGCTGGTGACGGAGGTGGCGACGATCTCCGTGCCGACGGTGCGGGAGGCCGGGTCGTCGAAGTCCCGCTTCAGGTCGAAGCCGTAGCCGACGTGCACATCGCCGGTCAGCACCATCAGGTTGTCGATCCCGGCGGCCTCGGCTCCCTTCAGGACCCGGTCCCGGGAGGCGGGGTAGCCGTCCCAGGCGTCCATCGAGAGCTTGAAGGCGTCGGTGGGGACGTCGCGCCGCTGGGCGAAGGTGACCTGCTGCGGTACGACGTTCCAGGTGGCGTACGAGGCGCGCCAGCCGTCGAGCAGCCAGCGCTCCTGGGTGGCTCCGGTGAGGGTGCGCGAGGGGTCCTCGGACTTCGGTCCGGGCCTCTGCCAGCCGTCGCCGTACGCCTGGTCGCTGCGGTACTGGCGGGTGTCGAGGATGTCGAACTGGGCGAGGCGGCCGAAGTGCAGGCGCCGGTAGAGCTTCATGTCCGGGCCGGCCGGCCGCTGCGGGGTGCGCAGCGGCTGGTTCTCCCAGTACGCCCGGTACGCGGCGGCGCGCCGCAGCAGGAATTCCTCCGGCGGTACGTCGTTCTCGGGGGTCTCGCCCGCGTAGTTGTTCTCGGTCTCGTGGTCGTCCCAGGTGACGACAAAGGGGTGCGCGGCGTGGGCGGCGCGCAGGTCGGGGTCGGACTTGTAGAGGCCGTAGCGCAGCCGGTAGTCCTCCAGCGTGACCGTCTCCCGGTTGAAGTGGGCGGGGAGCGTGCGACTGGTGTCGTTACGGGCTCCGCCGGTCGCGCTGACGGCGTACTCGTAGAGGTAGTCACCGAGGTGGAAGACGACGTCGACGTCTTCCTGGGCGAGGTGCTTGTACGCGGTGAAGTAGCCGTCGTGGTAGGCCTGGCAGGAGACGGCGGCCAGGCTCAGCGCGCTGTTGCGGGCACCCCGGGCGGGCGCGGTGCGGGTCCGGCCGGTGGGGCTGGTCCAGTTCCCGGTGCGGAAGCGGTAGTAGAAGACGCGGTCCGCTTCGAGGCCCTTGATCTCGGCGTGGACGCTGTGGTCGAACTCCGGGTGGGCGGTGGCCGATCCGCGCCGGACGATGCGGGAGAAGCGCTCGTCGCGGGCGAGTTCCCAGCGAACCTGGACCCGGGCCCGGGGCAGTCCGCTGCCGCTCTCGTACGGGCGGGGCGCGAGTCTCGTCCACAGCAGGACCGAGTCGGGCAGCGGGTCGCCGGAGGCGACGCCGAGGGTGAACGGGTCTTCGCCGATCTTCCGGGCGTCCAGCTCGGCGGCGCTCGCGGTGCCCGCAGCCGGCAGGTTGACCGAGAAGGCGAGCGCGGCGGCGGCGCCGGTGACGGTGAGGAAGCGGCGGCGTCCGAGGTACCTGGCGGCGTCGCGCAGCTCCTGCTGGTGCGATGAGTGCGTCATCTGTCCCTCCCCTGACTGGTGGTGTACTCGCGGCAGTGCACCGGGCCGGCGCATCGAGCGGCTGTCGTGTTCGCGTCGCTCGGGCGTCGCACGGATGAGGAGTACAGCGGGAATGGATGCCCACGGCAAAGTGCGCATACGCGACGAAGACCATGATCATCAAGACTGGCCCTCCGTGACGTGAACCCGCCGCCGCATACGCCCTCTTGACCCCGTGCGACCCCACGCGCCCTGCCGGACGGGAAGGCGTACGCTGCGGCCCCATGAGCAACAAACTGTTGAATTCCGACTCGAAGGCGGCGGTCGTGACGGGCGCGGGCTCCGGGATCGGCCGTGCGGTGGCGCTCGCCCTGACCGGCGCGGGCTGGTCGGTGGCGCTCGCGGGCCGACGCCCGGAACCCCTCGCCGTGACCGCCGCGCTGGCCGGGGAGAGCGCCCGGGTGATCACCGTCCCCGCCGATGTCTCACGCCCCGGGGACGTGGACGCGCTCTTCTCCTCGGTACGGGAGTGCTTCGGCCGCCTGGACCTGCTCTTCAACAACGCGGGTACGTTCGGCCCGCGTTCCGTGCCCGTCGAGGACCTCTCGGTGGAGGACTGGCGCTCGGTGGTGGACGTGAACGTGACGGGCGCGTTCCTGTGCGCGCAGGCGGCATACCGGCTGATGAAGGAACAGGACCCGCAGGGCGGCCGGATCATCAACAACGGCTCGATCTCCGCCCACGCGCCGCGCCCGCACTCGGTCGCCTACACCACGACCAAGCACGCCATGACGGGCCTGACGAAGTCGCTGTCGCTGGACGGCCGTCCGTACCGGATCGCCTGCGGGCAGATCGACATCGGCAACGCGGCCACGGACATGACCGAACAGATGCGGACGGGCGTCCTTCAGGCCGATGGCCGGCTGGCGGTGGAGCCGGTGATGGCGGCCGCGGATGTGGCCCGGACGGTGCTCCACATGGCGGAGCTGCCCCTGGAGGCGAACATGCAGTTCGCGACGGTCCTGGCGACGGCGATGCCGTACGTGGGGCGCGGCTGACGGGTACGTCCCGAACCGGCAGCCGGCGTGGGCGGTTGCCGCCCGAACGACCACGGCACGGCCGACTTGCGCGCCTCCGTGAATCCGGCCGGGCCGGGAATCCGGCCTCGCGGGGAATGCCCCGGCCCGCGGCAGGGTTGACCTGCGGCATGAGCCAGAATTCAGGTACCGGGATCCTGCGTTACACCGCCTTCTCCGCCGACCCGGAGGGCGGCAATCCGGCCGGTGTCGTCCTTGACGCGTCCGGTCTCGACGACGCGGCGATGCTCGCCGTCGCGGCGGAGCTGGGATACAGCGAATCGGCGTTCCTGACCGGACGGACCGAGCCGGCCGAAGAACGGCCGGGTGGTGAGCTGCCGGGCGGCGAAGGGCCGTCGGCCGCCCGCGGGTACACGATCCGCTACTTCAGCCCGAAGGCCGAAGTCCCGTTCTGCGGCCACGCCACCGTGGCGACGGCCGTCGCGCTCGCCGAGCGCGACGGCCCCGGGGATCTGGTGTTCAGCACCCGCGCGGGTACGGTCCCGGTCACCGTCACCCGGGAGGGCGGCGAGCTCCGCGCCACGCTCACCAGCGTCGAACCGAACGTGACGGACATCGCCCCGGACGACCTGGCGGAGGCGCTGGCCGCCCTGGACTGGCCGGCCGGCGATCTCGACCCGGCCCTGCCGCCCCGGATCGCGTACGCGGGCGCCCGCCACCTCGTGCTGGCCGCCGCGACCCGAGAGCGACTCGCCGACCTCGGTTACGACTTCGCGCGCCTCGAAGCCCTGATGCACCGGCTGGACCTGACCACCCTGCAACTGGTGTGGCGGGCATCGCCGGCCGTCTTCCACGTCCGCGACCCGTTCCCGGTCGGCGGCGTGGTGGAGGACCCCGCCACGGGCGCGGCGGCGGCCGCCTTCGGCGCCTATCTGCGCGCGCTGGGCCTCGTCCCGGACACCGCCGTCCTCACCCTCCACCAGGGCGAGGACTTGGGCCGCCCCGGCACACTCACGGTCGAGTTCCGGGCGGGCGATGCCCGGGTCCGGGTGAGCGGTACGGGTACCCGGATCGAGGCCTGACGCGACGGCGCCGGGGGCGGCCGGCGGCCGGGGCCGTCAGGGGCTCAGGCCGAGGTGCCGGCGGTACCACGGGGCGTGCCGGGCGAAGGCGGTCGTGAAGCCGTCGCCCGGCTCCCAGTCGAAGTCCTGGCCGACCCGTTCGTCGGTGAACCAGTGGTCCACGGCGAGCATGCCGAGGTGGTGCAGCGCGTACGGCACTCCGGCGAGCCGCGCACGGGCCGCGTCCACGTCGATGCCGGTTCCTCCCCAGGGCAGCCGCAGCTCGTCGACGACGGTGGACAGCAGCTGCGAAGAGCTCACCGGTTCGGGGTGGTTGACGTGGTAGACCCCGGCCGGTTCCTTCGGGGACAGCGCCGCGCTCAGCAGCGCCCGCCCCAGCGCCTGTACGTCGATCATCGAGTGCCGCGCCCCGCACCCGGCCGGCACGGCCGAGAGCTGCCGGAGCAGACCGACCAGCCCGGGCACGGCCCAGCGGTCTCCGGCCCCGTACACGAGGTGCGGGCGCACGACGACGCCACCGGCCGCGAGGATGTGCTGCTCGGCGGCGGCGCGGGTCAGGCTGGTGGCCGAGGCCGGGGCGGGCTCGGCCTGTCCGGGCCGCAGCCCGGTGAACGGGCCCCGGCCGTAGACGGATGCCGTGCTCAGGTACACGATGCGGGTGACCCCGCAGCGGGCCGCCTCTTCGGTCAGAGCCCGAGTACCTTGATCATTCACGGACCGCGCGGTCGGTTCGTCGCCGCCGAGCCAGGAGGCGCAGTGGATCAGCGCGTCGATGCCCTCGCAGCTGCCGCGCAGCGTCGCCGGGTCGGCGAGGTCCCCGTACACCGTCTCGGCGCCGGGTGGTCCGGCGGATGCGGGGAGGGCGGTCCGGTGGGTCATCAGGCGCAGCCGGAGGCCCGGGGTGGTCCGGGCCGCGGCCACCACGTGGCTGCCGATGAAGCCGGTCGTGCCGGTGATGAGTACGCGCGGTGTCATGACTGTCCGGCCTGCCGTTCGTTCGCCGCGTCCTGCTGTGGGCCCGGGGATTCCAGGGTGCAGGCGAAGACCGGCCGGTCGTCCTGTGTCGCACAGACGTGCACCCCGGTCGTCGCGGGGTCGCCGGCCGGGACGGGCCGGGCCTCGATCCAGCAGGGGCGGTCGAGTTCCACGTACTGGAGGAAGTCGGTCTTCACCGACGTGGGGAGGAAGCCATGGCCGGGGGTGACGGCGAAGGCCGCCTGACGGGCCGCCTCCAGCAGCAGAATGCCCGGCACATGGTCGTTGGGCCGGGCGAACAGCGTCGGATGCCGGGTGTCGAGCCGCAGCCGCCAGACGTTGTGCCGCGGGCCCGGCGCCAGTACGACGTCGCGTTCATCGGTCCTGCCCACCACGGCCGGTGCGACGGCGGGCAGGAGGGGTATCGGGGCGCCGATCATGTCCTGCCGCCCGTCCCGCACCCTGCGGTACGCCTTGGCCGAGGTGCAGCTGATCCGGCCGCCGCCGCTGGCGAGGACGGTGCCGAGGCGGTGCAGGAGCAGCTCGACATGCATGGAGTTGATGCTCCGGGCGCCCCGCCGGATCCGGGAGCAGGACACATCCACCGTGATGTCCCAGGGCCCCTCGCCCAGGAGCAGCTGGTCGGGCTCGGAGACGTATGCCAGCTCCCACATCACGAACTGATCGCCCATCGGGACACCGAACGCCGCATGGCCCAGGAGCATCGTCGTCTGCCGCATGGTCTCCGCGATCAGCAGCGGATCCTGGTGACGGCCCGATACCGGCGCGAAGAAGCGGTGCGTCTGCGGCCAACGGGCCGATACCGAGAACTGGGTCTCGGTCTGCCGGGTCCAGCCGGTGGGAAAGATGTCCTCGGCGTCGGTCCGGTGGACCAGCTGTCCCAGGAAGTCCGCCTCCGGCTGTCTTCCCTCCGGCGCCGTACCGCCGGCTCCGGAGCATTCGGTTAAATCTGCGGCCCCGACGCCTTCGACGGCGGCCGAAGCGCTGTGCGAGGTGAGCTGAACCATGAAAGTTCCTCCCAGAGGATCCATACCGGGAGGGCAGGCCGCCCCCGCAGTAAGATACTGACAGTCCGGTTTTCCTATCCAGCCATATCCCAGTGGCGCTGACCACGCCACGACCGAGAGAGACTCGTAGCTGATGGCACAGCAGGCGCGCGCGATCCAGACTCGACGGTCGATCCTGGTGGCGGCCGCCGCCGTTTTCGATGAACGCGGCTACAGCAGTGCCACCATCAGCGAAATCCTTGCGCGGGCCGGCGTGACAAAAGGTGCGCTCTACTTCCATTTCACCTCCAAGGAAGACCTGGCACTCGGGGTGATGGATGTACAGCTGGACAGCGATCCGCTCCCTCCTCAACTGACGAAGCTTCAGGAGCTCGTCGATCAGGGCATGCTGCTCGCCCACCGGCTCCGCCATGAGCCGCTGGTACGTGCCAGCGTCGGACTGGCCATGGACCAGGCGGTGGAAGGACTCGACCGGGGCACCCCGTTCCGTGCCTGGATAGACCGGCTCGAACACCTGCTGGTCGCCGCGAAGAACCAGGGCGAACTGCTGCCTCACGTCGACCCCCGCGAGACCGCCGAAATGCTGGCAGGCTCCTTCTCCGGCATTCAGGTGATGTCCCAAGCCCTGTGCAAGCGGGAGGACTTGGGCCGACGGATCTCGGTACTTCTGCACTACGTACTGCCGAGCATCTCGACCCCGTCCGTGCTGGCCACTCTCGACATGGCCGAGGACCGGGGCAAGCGTCTGTTCGGCACTCTCGAATCGGTCCCCAGCCAGGCCGGCGCACCCCGCTGACCGGCGGGACGGGGCCGCGCCCCGACCACCGGGCAGACGACTGGGCTCCGGGCGGCAGCCGTTCAGAGGATCGGCGGACGGCCCGACCGGCTCGTCCGCCACACCGTGCGCCACTTCATCGGCTTGCGCGGACCGCACCGCGTCCGCACTCCCTCGATGACGTGATCAACGTGCTGAGCCATCGCCGGCGGGCACCGGCCCGGTGCTGCCGTCCCCGTCGGACGGCAGGATCCGCCGCAGCAGCCCCTTGGGGTGGCCCCGCTTGTGCCATTCCCTGGGGTAGCCGATGGAGACCTCCTCGAAGCGCACCCCGTCGTACCAGGTCGTACGGGGAATGTGCAGATGGCCGTAGACCATGGCCGCCACATTGAAGCGCCGGTGCCAGTCGGCGGTGAGCTCCGTACCGCACCACTGGGCGAACTCGGGATACGTCAGGACGGCCATCGGTTCCCGGACCAGGGGCCAGTGACCGGCGATGACCAGCGGAATCTCCGGATCGTGTGCGGCGAGGCGCCGCTCCGTCTCCGCCACCCGCGCCCGGCACCAGGCGTCACGGCTCGGGTACGGGTCGGGGTGCAGCAGGAACTCGTCGGTGCACACCACCCCCGTCTCGTACGCGTACGCCAGGGACTCCTCCTTGGTCGTCGTGCCCGGGGCCCGGAAGCTGTAGTCGTACAGCAGGAACACGGGCGCGACGGCCACCGGTCCTTCGGGACCGGGCCACAGCGGGTACGGGTCCTGCGGGGTGGACACCCCGAGTTTCCGGCACAGCTCGACCAGACGCTCGTACCGTTCCTGGCCCCGCAGTTGGACCGGGTCGTCCTTGGTCGTCCACAGTTCGTGGTTCCCGGGGGTCCAGATGACGCGGGACCAACGGCCCGCGAGCAGTCGCAGTGCCCACTCCACGTCCTCGATCTGCTCCGCGACATCACCGGCGACGATGAGCCAGTCCTCGTCCGAACCGGGGCGCAGCGACTCGATGATGCGGCGGTTGTCCGCCATCCCGACGTGAAGGTCGCTCACCGCGAGCAGAGACCCACGGTTTCCATAGGCGCGATCGGACATGGAGGACCTTTCCCGAGGAGTGACTGGACAAGATGGTGCCCCATGACCGGGCCCGGCACATCAGCCTCCGCTCGGAACGGGTGCGCACCGTGCACGTCCTGCGGTGGCTACTGCGGCAGTCGACTCCGGCGCGGGTCGGCCGTGGGGAGGCCCTGTCGCTCTGCGGACTCCTGGATCAGGCGGCGGACGCCGGCAAGTGCTCCGCGTCTGTGAAGGTACGTGTCGGCTCCGGGAAGGCCGGCGGTCACTTCCATCGGTTGCGGCGGCTGGGGCTGCCGGCCCACGACGAGGACCTTCGTCCCGTCGGTCAGTCCGTGGTTCTGCGGCCGTGCACCAGGTCACGTACCCGGTCCACCAGTCCTGCGCCGGGCACGAGCAGCTCATGGGCCGGCGGGATGTCCGGGACGGTGGGGTGCGGACGGGTGAGGGTTTGCTTGGCGTGGCGGGCCAGCCGGCCCAGCTCGTCCAGCTTCTCGGGGGAACAGGACGCCGCGAGCTTCGGGAACAGTTCCTTTTCCTCCTCCCGTACGTGGGAAGCGACCTCCAGTCTCAGCTTCGCGACGATGTCGTTGAACCGCGGATCATGGACGTGCAGCTCTTCGAGGTCCCTGAGCAGCCGCTCGATCTTGACGTGTTCGGCGAGTTCCTTGTCGGCCAGCCCCTCCCCGTCGCGGACGTGTTCGCGAACCGCCGGATAGAGGTGCATCTCCTCGGCCACCGAGTGCCGCACCAGCTCCGCCGTCAGCCGGTTCGCCAGCACACGCCGCTGCGGGTGATCGACCGGTTGCGCCTCGATCCGGGCGAAGATCTCCTCCAGCTCACGATGATCAGCCGTGAACTCAGCGATCACGTTGCCGCCGTGTGCCATGACAGTCCCTTTCTCGGGTCGGGTTCGTTGTCCCGCGGCGCGGGGTGCGGGCACCACCCAACAGGTCGGGGACGGACATCCTGCGCTGAGCACGCGACGACAGACCCCGCACTCACCTCTCCGGCCCATCCGCGCCCGGGGCGCGCGGGGGCGCCGTCTTCGCTCAGCCGAGTGATCTAGGACCGTGCGGCCCTGCCGCCGGGCATACTGCCGACGTCGACGTGGAACATCCAGGCATGACCGAAAGTGCGAGCCCCCGTGTCTCAACGCCTCGGATCACTGTGCTGAAAGTGCAGCCCGGTGATCCGCCCTTCCGTCTTGTGGAGATCGACGGGGAGGTCGTCGCCGAGGCAACATCGATGACGGACGTGCTTTCCGTCGCCGCGGTCGCGGGCATCACGGTCCACGATCTCGACGACCCGGAAGTGATCCGGTGGGTGGGCGGCGGAAAATTTCACTGGCGGCTGCGCTGAGAGCCGTCCCGCGTCGGAGTACGAGCCGGCCCGCGTGATGGCGCCGGACGAGGTGGACGGGTACGGGGTGGTGGTGCCGGTGCGGCGGTCCAGCACCGGGGCTCCAGTTCCACGAGCGGCGGCAGCGGGAGCGGCGGTTCCACGGGAGGCTCCGGCTCGACGAGCCGTCCGTCGTACGCCTTCCGGACCCGTCCCATGCCGCGGAGCCGAGGGGCTGGATCAGCCGGTAGCGGCGCGCTATGACGTGGTAGCCGAAGCCGCGTTTGCAGGTGGCCGCACGAGGGACTCCTGAGGGACTTTTCGTCACCTGAAGCAGCAAGCTGCTGAAAGACCAGAAAGGGCCTCCGACGCAGGTCAGAGGCCCTTTCGAAGAGCAATCCGCAGATGGCGGCAGACGAGTCGGGCTGTACGCCGGGTTCTGTCGCCCGGTCGCCTCGCGGCGGCCGGGGAGACGGCCATCCATCTAGGACCGGCATTGCTGCCGGCCTCGTGCGGTCTACCCGCGAACTCGGGCGGGCCGCCCTCGAACATTCGCGCAGGGCCGTCTCGCGACGGCCCCTCTTGACCTTGCTCCGGGTGGGGTTTACCTAGCCGCCCGAGTCACCTCAGGCGCTGGTGGTCTCTTACACCACCGTTTCACCCTTACCGAGGACCGAAGTCCCCGGCGGTCTGTTTTCTGTGGCACTGTCCCGCGGGTCACCCCGGGTGGCCGTTAGCCATCACCCTGCCCTGTGGAGCCCGGACGTTCCTCGGGGAGATCCGAAGATCCCCACGCGGCCGTCCGCCCGGCTCGTCTGCCGTGCCGACCATGCTACCCGCCTGGCCGAGGGCGCCGGACGGGGCCGTCGGACGGGCGGGCTCAGATGAATTCCTCGGTCTCCAGATCGAAGGCGAAGGGAGCCGGAAGGGTGAGCGGCTTGCCGAACGGGATCGTGCAGTGCTGGCGGTAGTCGTCGCCTTCCGGCTCGCTGAACAGCGTCACCGAGGACTGCTCACGGTCGACCAGGAGGTAGAGCGGGATGGGTCCGCGGGCGTAGCAGTGGCGCTTGTCCGTGCGGTCGGCCCGGGGCTTGGTCGAGGTCACCTCGACGACGAGGGCCACCCCCTCACACGGCATCCAGGGTTCGGCTCCCCGGTACAGACGCAGTTCGGTGGGGGCGAAGGTGCCGTCGGGAATGACGTGGTTCTTGGGACAGCGTCCGCCACTCGTCAGCCTCAGCCCCTTGTTCCCGGAAAAGTCCATGTCGGTCCGGGCGAGCCTGATCACTTGTTTCAGAATCAGGCTGATGTAGTCCTCGTGGTCCCCGTCCGGCGGCGGCGTCACGACAATCTCCCCCTCGATCAGCTCGGCCCGGAAGCCCTCCGGCGTATCCAGCGCCAGGAAGCCCTCCAGCAGGACGTCCGCCTGCGTGAGCGGTTCGTGTGCCATGGCAGTCATGTCACCCCCCTTCCTCGGTCGCTCGCCAGATTGGGACATCGATGGATCCGCCGTCCGTGAGATGGGAGTACTTCCCTCGATCGTGGCACAGGGGGGTGCGGAGTTGTCGGATGCGGACGGGTGCGATGAGCGCTTGACCCTGCCGTTGCGTCAACGTTTCTACTGGACTCATGCGCATCGGAGAGATCGCCGCGCTCGTCGGGGTCACCTCGCGGGCGATCCGGCACTACCACCACATCGGGCTGCTTCCCGAGCCCGGGCGCCGGGCCAACGGCTACCGCGCCTACAGCGTGCGCGACGCCGTGGTGCTGGCCCGGATCCGGCGGCTCACCGAGCTCGGGCTCGGTCTGGACGAGGTACGGGACGTCCTCGCCGATGACGCCGGGCACGAACTCGTCGAAGTGCTCGTCGAGTTGGATGCGGATCTGGCCCGGAAGGAGAACGAGATCCGGGAGCGGCGGCGTCGGCTGGCCCGGTTGCTGGACGGCCCGGTGAGCGCCGATGAGCCCGTGTCGCCCGCGCTGGCCGAACTGCTGGGCACGGCTCCGGCCACCGGCTCCCCGATGGCCGCCAAGGACCGCGAGCACCTGGTGCTGCTGGACACGACGGGTGTCGGCAGTGAGGTCTACGCCGCGCTGCGGCCCCTGGCCGAGGACCCGGCCGTGCACGCGCTGTACGAGCGGCTGGACGCATTGGCTGCGGCGCCCGTGGACGATCCGCGGGTCGCTCCGCTCGCCGCCGATCTGGCCGCCGCCGTGCCGGACGAGGTGCTGGCGGCCATCCCCGGCGGGCCGGTCCTGACGGGGTTCGGTCAGGCACTGCTCGACGACTACGCGCCCGCGCAGGCCGAGGTGGTGCGCCGGGTGATGGCGGCCCTGACGGCACGCGTGGCGGAGAGGGGAACAGGATGAGGGTGCGGATTGCGCGGTATGCCGTGGGGGCTGTGCCGGCTGTCGAGTTGGGTCTGGGCGGCTGCCTGCCGGCGGGGGTCCGGATACCGGGTGCGGTTCTGCTCGGTGCCGAGGCCCTGGTGGTCGCCGCGCTCGGGTTCGAGGGGGTGGTCCTGTGGCGGCTCTGGCTCGTGGGCCGGCGCGCGGGTGCCGGGCGGCGGGAGGCGATGGGCGCGGCGCTCCGTACCGTCGTGCCCGAGAAGGTGCGCCGCCTCCTCGCGCATGAGGTGCGCGGTCTGCACAGTCTCGGGTTGTGGGTGCTGCGGCGGCGTCATGCCGTGCCGGAGGGCGCCCTTGCCTTCCCGTACACCGGGCCGCAGACCGCGATGATGTACGGCCTGGCCTTCGTCGCTCTGGTCGAGACGGTGATGCTGGCGCTGCTGGTCCCGTGGCCGGTCGTGCACATGGTGCTGCTCGTCATCGATGTGTACGGGGTGGTCCTGGTGCTCGCCCTCCATGCCGCGTGTGTGACCAGGCCGCATGTGGTGGACGCCGACGGGTCGTTGCGGATTCGCTACGGCGCCCTGTTCGACCTGCGGGTTCCGGCCGGGGCGGTCGCCGGGGTGCGGGTCGAGCGGCGATATCCGGAGGGCGGGTGGGCGCGGGCGGGGGCGGACGGGGTGCTGGACCTCGTCGTGGGCGGCCAGACGACGGTGACGGTGGAGCTGGTTTCTCCGGTGGGCTTCGTGCGGCCGCTCGGGAAGCGCGGGCGGGCGCGGACGGTGCGGTTCCACGCGGATGATCCGGGTGCCGTCGTGGCCGCGCTCACGCGGGGGCGAAGAGGACCTTCGCCGAGCCAGGATCCGCCCGGGCGAGCCTGACCGGCAGTCGCTCCCCCAGGGGGAGCTTCGCCGTGCCGCCCTCGACGCGGGCGACGACGGCCGGGTCGTCGATGCGGACGGTGCCCGTGGTCGGCTCCTGCTCCGACACGTCGATCACGTACGCGTCGAAGACCTCACCGATCCGGTCCGTGAGGAGCGCGGCCTCGACCACGTCGACGCATTCGCGTTCCACCGTGTTGGCGCGCCTGGTTCCGTCCGCCATCTCCTTCGGCAGGCCGGGCAGCGCGGCGAGGACCCATTCGGGCGGGTCCTGTTCCGCGACGGCGGCGACGCACAGTTCGGCCGCGTACCGGTCGACGAGGCGGCGCAGCGGGGCGGTGCAGTGGGTGTAGAGGTCGGCGACGGCGGCGTGGACGGCGGGGGTGGGGAGTTCGCCGTGTGCGAAGACGGTGTAGCCGGCGCCGCGCAGGAGGGTGGTGCACTCCTGGAGGAACGCGGCGTGGGTGGTCCTCCTCGGGTCGAGGGAGCGGACGACCTCGGCGTACGGGACATGGTGCGGCCAGTCGATGTGCAGCGCCTCGGCCGAGCGCCGGAGCCGGGCCACGGCGCCGTCCGGGGCGACCGGGAGGGTCCGCAGGATGCCGGTGCCGGTCTGCGTCATGAGGTGGGCGGCGGCCATGCCGGTCAGCAGGGAGATCTGGGCGTTCCAGCCGTCGGCGGGCAGCGGGGCGCGGTAGTCCAGGCCGTACGTGCCGTCGCGCGCGACGATCTCCTGCTCGGGCACGTTGAGGGAGATTCCGCCGCGGGCGACCTCCTGTTCCTCGCGGAGCCGTCCGATGTCCCGGAGCAGGGCCAGGGGCTCTTCGGCGGTGCCCGTTTCGATCTGCCGCTGGACGCCCGCGTAGTCGAGTTTGGCGCGGCTGCGGACGAGGGCCCGGCGTACCGAGGTGGCGACGGTGCCGCCCTCGGCGTCGAGGTCGATCTGCCAGAGCAGGGCGGGGCGGGTCCGGCCGGGGAGGAGGCTGGCCGCGTCCTGGGAGAGCGAGGTGGGGTGGAGCGGCACCTGCCCGTCGGGGAAGTAGAGGGTCGTCACCCGGCGGTGGGCCTCGGTGTCGAGTGCGCCGCCGGGGCGTACGAAGGCGGCGACGTCGGCGATGGCGTAGTGCACACGGAAGCCGTGGCGGCGGCGTTCGAGGTGCATGGCCTGGTCGAGGTCGGTCGACGCGGGCGGGTCGATGGTGAAGAACGGCAGGTCCGTCGCGTCCCTGTGGGCCGACACCGCCGGGGTGCTCGCCGCCTGTGCCGCCTCGGCGAGGACATCGGGCGGGAAGCCGTCGGGCACGCCGAGTTCGGTGCGCAGCTTGCGCAGGGCCGCCCTCAGCGGGGTGTCGGCCGGCCCGGTCATGTGGAGATGGCGGCGGGGCATGCACCGAGCGTATGGCGGGGCGGGCCGGGCGGCATCCCGGGTGGCGGCAGGACGTGGGGCTGCTGTCCGGCCCCGGTCCGCCGGGACGGCCCCGGTGCGGTGCCGGTGGCCCCCGTACGCTGGTGCGCGGGCCTTCTCGGCCCGTCTGCCTGTGCGTACGTACGAAGGAGAACCGCCGTGCTCGTGCTGTTGCCGCCCTCCGAAGGAAAGGCCGCGTCGGGGCGCGGAGCACCCCTGAAGGCGGAGTCGCTGTCGCTGCCGGGGCTGACCGCGGCGCGGGCCGCGGTCCTCGACGAGCTGGTCGAGCTGTGCACGGCGGACGAGGAGAAGGCTCGTGAGGTACTCGGGCTGAGCGAGGGGCTGCGCGGCGAGATCGCGAAGAACGTCGAGCTGCGGACGGCGGGGACGCGTCCGGCCGGGGAGATCTACACGGGAGTGCTGTACGACGCCCTGGATCTGGCTTCGCTGGACGCGGCGGCCAGGCGGCGGGCCGGAAAGTCGTTGCTGGTCTTCTCCGGGCTGTGGGGCGCCGTGCGGGTGGGCGACCGGATTCCTTCGTACCGCTGCTCGATGGGAGTGAAGCTGCCGGGGCTGGGCGCGCTCGGGGCGTACTGGCGCGGCCCGATGGCGGCGGCCTTGCCGGAGGCGGCCGGGGACGGGCTGGTCCTGGACCTGCGGTCGTCCGCGTACACCGCGGCCTGGAAGCCGAAGGGTGAGGTGGCGGAGCGCACGGCGAGCGTGCGGGTGCTGCATGCCCAGATGGTGGACGGGGTCGAGAAACGTTCCGTGGTCAGCCACTTCAACAAGGCGACGAAGGGGCGGATGGTCCGCGATCTGCTGCTGGCGGGCGCCCGGCCGAAGGGGCCCGCGGAGCTGGTGGAGACCTTGCGGGAGCTCGGGTACGTGGTGGAGGCCGAGGCCCCCGCGCGGGCCGGGCGGGCGTGGTCGCTGGATGTCGTGGTGACCGAGATCCACTGAGCCGGAGGATTCGATCCGTCGCAGCACACCACAGTGCGTTGCAACATACGCAACGGTCGTTGCGTATCGTGTTGTGCGCGCGGCAAGATGAGCGCATGACCTCCTCTGTGCTGGACCTTGCTCCCGTCGTGCCCGTTGTCGTCCTGGAGGATGCCGCCGACGCGGTGCCGCTCGCCCGGGCCCTGGTCGCGGGCGGGCTCCCGGCCATCGAGGTGACGCTGCGCACCGCCGCGGCACTGGACGCGATCAGGGCGATCGCGGCCGAGGTGCCGGACGCGGTGGTCGGCGCGGGCACGGTGATCTCCGTGCGGAACGTGTCCGACACCGTCGCCGCGGGCGCCCGGTTCCTGGTGAGCCCCGGCTGGACGGAGACGCTGCTGGACGCGATGAAGGCATCGGGGGTGCCGTTCCTGCCGGGCGTCTCGACGACGTCCGAGGTGGTGGCGCTGCTGGAGCGCGGGGTCACCGAGATGAAGTTCTTCCCGGCCGAGGCGGCGGGCGGCACGGCGTATCTGAAGGCGCTCTCCTCGCCGCTGCCGCAGGCCCGGTTCTGCCCGACGGGCGGTATCTCCCTCGCGTCCGCACCGTCCTACCTGGCTCTGCCCAACGTCGGCTGCGTGGGCGGCAGTTGGATGGTCCCGGCGGACGCGGTGGCGGCAAAGGACTGGGCGCGGGTGGAGCGGCTGGCGCGCGAGGCCGCGGCGCTGCGCGGCTGACGGGGCAGGGACGGGCGGCAGGTGGCAGGGGGCCCAGGCATGACGAGCTGTCCGTCAACTGCCGGACGCGGCGGTTCCGGGCCCCCGGTGTCGCCCCCTACCTCAGATGCGACGTGTCATTCAGCAGCCTGAGTGACACGTTCCCGTCCGAGTAGTACGCGACCGCGGACACCGAGGCCGCCGAGAGTTCCATCCGGAACATGGCTTCCGGCGGGGCGCCGAGCGCCAGCCGGACCAGGGTCTTGATCGGCGTCACATGGGTGACCAGGAGAACCGTGCGGCCCGCGTAGCGGGCGGTGAGGCGGTCGCGGGTGGCCGCGACGCGGCGGGCGACCTCGGCGAAGCTCTCGCCGCCGCCGGTGGGGGCCGCCTTCGCCGAGGCGAGCCAGGCGTCCAGGTCGGGGCCGTAACGCTCGCGCACCTCGGCGAACGTCAGCCCCTCCCAGGCGCCGAAGTCCGTCTCGCGCAGGCCGTCCTCGATCCGGACCTCCAGACCCAGCCGGGCCGCCACCGCGGCCGCCGTTTCGCGGCAACGGCGCAGCGGGGAGCTGACGATCTCCTCGATCGTGCCACGGGCGGCCAGCGACCGGGCGATGCGTTCGGCCTGGTCACGGCCGGTCGCCGAGAGTTCGGGGTCGCTGCCGCCACTGCCCGAGAAACGCTTCTCGGGGGTGAGGGCCGTCTCGCCGTGCCGGAGCAGTACGAAGGTGGCGGGCGCCCCGAGATCGGGCGCCGCGGCCCAGCCCACCTGGGGCGCGGCCGTGGATGCCGTGCCCGTACCCGCTCCCGGGCGGGCGGACATCGCCGCGCGGGCCTTCGCCGCGCCCGCCGCCGCGTCACCGGGCGGGCCGGACACCGGCGGCAGGACGGCGGTCGTCGAGGGACGGGGGGTGTCGAGGGCGGCCGTCGACGACGACGGCTCCCACTGCCTGCCGCGCTTGCCCGCGTCCATCGCCTCGTTGGCGAGCCGGTCCGCGTGCTTGTTCTGCTCGCGCGGGATCCACTCGTACGTGACGACGGAGGCCGGCAGGATCCTGGCGGCCTCCGCCGCGAGCGGCTTCATGTCGGGGTGCTTGATCTTCCAGCGGCCCGACATCTGTTCCACGACCAGCTTGGAGTCCATCCGGACCCGCACCCGGAGCGCGCCGTCCGCCGAGGCGTCCGGCAGCAGCGCCTTCGCCGCCTTCAGGCCGGCGATGAGGCCCTTGTACTCGGCGACGTTGTTCGTCGCGACGCCGATGTACTCGGCGGCCTCGGCAAGGGTCTCCCCCGTCACCGGGTCGATGACGACCGCACCGTAACCGGCGGGCCCGGGGTTGCCCCGGGAACCGCCGTCGGCCTCGATGACGAGCTGGCGCGGCTGGGTCATTACAGGCCCGACTCCGCCGTACGGACCAGGATGCGGCGGCAGTTCTCGCAGCGCAGGACGGTGTCCGGGGAGGCCGCCTTCACATCGTTGACCTCGGTGATGTTCAGTTCGAGACGGCAGCCCTCGCAGCGGCGCTGGTAGAGGCGGGCCGCACCGACCCCGCCCTGCTGGACGCGGAGCTTGTCGTACAGCTTCAGCAGGTCCGCGGGGACGGAACCGGCGACGAGCTCGCGCTCCCTGGTGACGGTCGCGGCCTCCTCGTCGAGCTCCTTGGTCGCGGCGTCGCGACGGGCGATCGCGTCGTCGGCCTTGGCCTGGACCGCGGAGACCCGGTCGGACAGCTCGGTGACGCGTTCCTGAGCGGACTCGCGGCGCTCCATCACTTCGAGGACGACGTCCTCCAGGTCGCCCTGGCGCTTGGCCAGCGAGGCGATCTCGCGCTGGAGGCTCTCCAGGTCCTTCGGCGAGGTGACCGCACCCGAGTCGAGGCGCTGCTGGTCACGGGCGGCGCGCTGGCGCACCTGGTCGACGTCCTGCTCCGCCTTGGTCTGCTCGCGGGCGGTGTCGCTCTCCTCCGTCTGCGAGGCGACCAGCAGGTCGCGCAGCTGCGCGAGGTCGCTGGTGAGCGAGTCGATCTCGGCGTGCTCGGGCAGCGACTTGCGGCGGTGCGCAAGCTGCGACAGACGAACGTCGAGAGCCTGGACATCGAGGAGTCGGATCTGGTCGGCGTGCGCGGCGTTCAGTTGGGGGCTCCAGAAGAGTGGTGGGTGGTGGTGGTCCAGGGGTCGGTGACCTGCTTCGAGACATGAACCCGCAGGCCCCATCCGTGGCGGTCGGAAATCGCGTCGAGCTGCGCTGCGGCCTGTTCGCACCAGGGCCACTCGGTGGCCCAGTGCGCGGCGTCGATCAGGCCCAGCGGGGAGTGCTGGATGGCTTCGGAGGCCGGGTGGTGGCGCAGGTCGGCGGTGAGGAAGGCGTCGACGCCCGCGGCGCGCACCGCGTCGAAGAGGCTGTCGCCGGAGCCGCCGCTGACCGCGACGGTGCGCACCGTCGCCGCGGGGTCGCCCGCGAGCCGGATGCCCTGCGCGGTGGCGGGCAGCCGGGCGGCGGCGCGGGCGGCGAAGTCGGCCAGGTTCTCGGGATGGTCGAGCGCACAGATCCGGCCGAGGCCGCGACGGCCCTTGGGGTCGGTGGGATCCGGGACGAGGGGCCCCTCGACGCGTAGGTCGAGCGCACCGGCGAGGGCGTCGGAGACGCCCGGGTCGGCGGTGTCGGCGTTGGTGTGGGCGACGTGCAGCGCGACGTCGTGCCTGATGAGGGTGTGCACGACCCGGCCCTTGAAGGTGTCGGCCGCGACCGTCGTCGTACCCCGCAGATAGAGCGGGTGGTGGGTGACGACCAGCTGGGCGCCGAGTCCGAGCGCCTCGTCGACGATCTCGTGGACGGGGTCGACGGCGAAGAGGACCCGGTCGACGTGCGAGGCGGGGTCTCCGCAGACGGTACCGACCGCGTCCCAGCCCTCGGCCCGCTCGGGCGGCCAGAGAGCGTCGAGCTCGGAGAGGACTTCGGACAGACGGGGCACAAGGAAAAGGCTACCTGCCCTTCGTGCCCCGTCGCCCATGGCTTCCGCGACCCGTAGGGACGAGCCACGGCGTGCGAATGAATCGTTACTTCACGAGGTCGGCGCGGAGGTCGTCGAGGACCAGATTCGCGGCCGTGACACCGAGGCCGAGGTACCAGGTCTCGTCGGAGACGTCCTTGGCCCGGCCGTCCTTGACCGCCTTGAGGTTCTTCCACAGCGGGTTGGACTGGGTGGTGTCGCGCTTGGTGGCCTTCACGTCGCCGTAGACGCCGGTGAAGATCCAGTCGGCGTCGGCCTCGTCGATCTTCTCCGGGCTGATCTCCGCGGCGAGGTCGTCGATCTGCTGGTTCTTGGGCCGCGGCAGGCCGACGTCCTCAAGGATGGTGCCGATGAAGGACGCCTTGGCGTAGAGGCGGATCCGGTCCGGGAGGTAGCGGACCATGGAGATGGTCGGCTTGTCCGGGCCGATGTCCTCGCCGAGCTTCTTCGCCTTCACCTCGTAGGCGTCCAGCTCGCTCTTCGCCTTGGCGGTCTTGTCCAGCGCCGCCGCGTTGAGGAGGTAGTTCTCCTTCCAGGTGAAGCCCGGGCGGATGGAGAACACGGTCGGCGCGATCTTGGAGAGGGCGTCGTACTTGTCGGCGGCGCGGAGCTGGCTGCCGAGGATCAGGTCGGGCTTCAGGCCGGCGATGGCTTCGAGATTGAGGTTGTTGATCGTGCCGACGTTCTTGGGGTTGCCCGCGTCCTTCTTCAGGTACGAGGGGATGGCCGCGTCGCCCTCGGAGGGGGCGTAGCCGACCGGCTTCACACCCAGCGAGACGACGTTGTCGAACTCGCCGACGTCCAGCACGACGACGCGCTCGGGGGCGGACTTGATCTCCGTCTTGCCCATGGCGTGGGTGAGGGTACGGGGGAACTGGCCGGCCTCGGCGTCCGTCCCGTACGCCGCCGTCTTCTTCGCGGCGTCGCCGAAGTCCTTGCCGCCCGTCGCGACGGCCGCCTTCTTGTCGCCGCCGGACTTGGCCGAGCCGCCCGAGCCTGCGTCATCGCTCCCGCAGGCCGAGAGGGAAAGGGCGGCGGCCGCTGCCAGGCCGACTGCGGCGGTACCGCGGCGACGAAGGGACATCACTTGCTCCAGATCGAAGGTCACACCAAGACTGCTTAGGACTGCCTAACCTTACCCATCCGCTTTCATGTCCAGCACAGGCACCCCCTCGATCTCAGGCGAATCCAGGCATCACCATCCTTATGTGTGAAGCGACCGGTCTCGTGTTGTTCGGCAGGAAGTGCGAAAACTAGCTTCGGTTGCCGGAGGTGACCAGTCGATGACTGCCTGCGCTATCGCGAACGAGACCGTGGGGGCGGCCGGGGATGCCGGAGACGCGGTCCTGGGGGGCTACGAGCCGGATGCGCCGGGCGAACCGGGTGCCCCGGACCGGGCGGCCCTCGCCCCGCCCGTCTTCACGATCGCGGCGGACGGTTCGTACGCGGCCCGGCTCGCCCGCCGCGACATCGGCGTGGCGGGCGAGCCGTCGGACGAGGGCGGGCAGGCGTGGTTCGTGGAGCGCTGGACGCTCGACGGGCACGAGCCGTACGCCGTGCCGCTCCCCCTCGACCAGCCGGAGGAGCCGGACTCGGACGTGCTGCCGCTGGCCGACGGACGCGTACTGATCCGGCGCCGGGTCGCGGACCGGCATGCGTTCTCGTTGCTCTATCCGACCGGCCCCGGCACCGGTGAACTGCCGCTCGGCGCCGTCGGATGCGCGGATCTGACCCTGCTGCCGCCGTCGCCGGACGGCCGATGCGCGTACGCCCTGTCGGTCGGTGCGCGCTCCACCGCCGTCTGGCTGGTGGCGGGCGGCGCCTTCGGTCCTGAGCAGGTCGCCGAGGTGCCGGGGCGCTGCTCCGGCGGGGTCTGGCTGGACCGGGCGGGGCGGCTGCTGGCCCTGGACCGGGAGCTGCCGGGTGGGGGGCCGGTCAAGGCGGTCGCCGTGGACCTGGAGCGGGGCGGCGAGGTGACACCGCTGCTGCAGATCGCGCCGGGGAGCGACGACCGGCTGCTGCTCGCCGACGTGGACAGCGGTCTGCTGCTGATCCGCTCGGACGCGCCGGGGCACGACCGGCTCGGGTGGGGGGTGCTGGGCAGCTGTCTGCCGGTGCGTTTCCCGGAGTGTCTGCGCCCGGCGGATGTCGCGGTGACGCCGTTCGCCGTACAGCCGGGGCAGATGCTGATGCCGGAGAGCTGTGCGGTGGCCCTGCGGATCGACGGGGCGGCGGGCAGCTGGCTCGGGGTGTGGCGGCCGGCGGGGCGCCGCTTGTATCAACTCGCCGCCCCCGAGGGGTGGCAGGCCGGTCGCGGGGTGTGGACCCGGGACGGCGTACTCAGACTTCCGTACGCCAACGAGAACGTGGCGTGCGGGGTGGCACTGCTGGAGGCACCGGTGGACGGGGAACGCGGTGCGCGGCCGTCGGCGGATCCGGCCGCGGAAAGCGGTATGCAACCGTCCGCTGCCGCTGCGCCTCTTCCGGTGTGCAAGCCGATTCCGCTGGGGCAGGCGCCTCTCATGGGGCGCGTGGTGCCTGGCTAAAATCCTGGGCCTGGGCTGCGCAGCCGTTCTCCGCGGTCGCCGTTGGTGACCGTGCCGTGTTGCGGTGGCGTGATCGGCCCTGGTGACACACACGTAAGCGATCACAACGGGGTGACTTCCCACATGTCTGAAGCCCGAACCGACACGACCCAGACGCGTCCGCCGGGGGCGGACGCGGAACGGGCCGAAGCCGGTGGCTCCGGAAAGCACCGAGGGGGTGTCGCGACGGACGACACGGCAGCACAGCCGCACGGCCGTCACCGACGCCCCCACGAAGGGGACAACCGGGCGGCCTGACCGCGCGGAACATCGACGAGGGACGGGTGGGCCCCGGCAGCCGGTCGGCTGCCGGGGCCCACCCGTGTCCCTTGCGGTCAGCCCCGTTTCAGGCCGAGCACCTCTGCCGCGGCGAACGTCTCGTTCGGCGGGCGGTCCTCGTAGTAAGGGGAGATCAGCTCGTCCAGTTCGTCGAAGGAGAACGTCTCCTTCGACGAGTCGAACTTCGCCGCCACCCTGGGGCGTTCGACGATCGCGACCATCCCGCCGTGCACGACGAGCAGTTGCCCGTTGACCTTGGCGGCCGCCGGGGAGGCCAGGTAGCCGACCAGCGGCGAGACGTGCTCGGGGGCGAGCGCGTCGAGCCGTCCGTCCGCCGGTTCCTGGAAGCCGGCGAAGACGTCCTCGGTCATCCGGGTGCGGGCCCGTGGGCAGATGGCGTTGGCGGTCACGCCGTACTTGGCCAGGGCCAGGGCCGTGGAGGTGGTGAGGCCGACGATGCCGCCCTTGGCCGCCGCGTAGTTCGGCTGGCCCGCCGAGCCGGCCAGGAACGCCTCGGAGGAGGTGTTGACGATCCGGCCGTAGACCGGGCCGCCGGACTCCTTGGAGCGGGCGCGCCAGTGGGACGCGGCGAAGTGGGTGGTGTTGAAGTGGCCCTTGAGGTGGACCTTGATGACGGAGTCCCATTCGTCCTCGGTCATCGAGAACACCATCCGGTCGCGCAGGATGCCCGCGTTGTTGACCAGGATGTCGAGCTTTCCGTACGTGTCGACGGCCAGCTGCACCAGGCCGCGGGCCTGCTCGTGGTCGGAGACGTCGCCGAGGTGCGCGACCGCCCGGCCGCCCGCCGCCCGGATCTCCGCGGCGACCTCCTCGGCGGGGGTCGCGGACGCCTCGCCGGAGCCGTCGCGGCCCGGCTGCCCGTAGTCGTTGACGACGACGGACGCGCCGAGCCCCGCCAGTTCCAGCGCTTCGGCGCGTCCGAGGCCGCGGCCCGCGCCCGTGACGATCGCGGACATGCCGTCCAGGGGACGCGACAGGGGAAGTGACATCGGAATCTCGGAGCCTCTCAGGAGGGATCACAGGAGGGATCAGGGGGCACGGGTGAGGCCGTCAGAGTTCGATGCAGGTGCGCAGCGACTCGCCGGTCCTCATCTGGTCGAGGGCGTCGTTGATGCCGTCGAGCCGCACCCGGTGGGTGATCATCGATTCGAGGTCGATGCGGCCGGCCCGCCAGAGCGCGATGGCCCGTTCGTACGAGCGGAGCACGTCCCCTCCCCCGTACATGGAGGGCAGGATCCGCTTCTCGTCGAAGAACAGCTCGAACATGTTGACCTGGAAGTTGTCGTCCATGGCGCCCGCGCCGACGACGCAGAGGGTGCCGCCGCGCCGGGTGTTCTCGTACGCCGTGCGGGCGGTGGCCGACTTGCCGACGACCTCGAAGACGTAGTCGAAGCCCTCGCCCGCGGTGATCCGCTGCTTGGCGTCGGCGAGTTCATCGGGCGAGACCGCCTCCGTCGCACCGAACCGCAGGGCCGCCTCGCGCCGGGACGCGACCGGGTCCACGGCCACGATCTGCGCGGCGCCCTGCACCCTGGCGCCCTGGATGGTGGAAATGCCGACCCCGCCGCAGCCGATCACGGCGACCGACGAACCGGCCTCCACCTGCGCGGTGTTGATGGCCGCGCCGAGCCCGGTGGTCACCCCGCAGCCGATCAGCGCGGCGATCTCGAACGGCACGTCGTCGGGGATCGGCACGGCGCAGCCCGCGCCGACGACGACCTCCTCGGTGAAGGTGCCGGTGCCCGCGAAGCCGAAGACATCGCCGCCGGGGCGCTTGAAGTTGGGCGTGCCCGCGTTCATGAAACCGGCCAGGCAGAGCTGGGTCTGGCCGCGTTTGCAGGACGGACACGCCCCGCACGCGGGCAGCCAGCAGACCAGCACCCGGTCCCCCGGGCTCAGCCCGGTGACGCCGTCGCCGACGTCCAGGACCTCGCCCGCGCCCTCGTGCCCCGGGATGAACGGGGCGGGCTGCGGCAGCACGCCGCTCATCGCGGAGACGTCGGAGTGACACAGTCCGGTGGCCCGGATGCGGAGCCTGGCCTTGCCGGGGCCGAAGCCCACCGCCTCGACGTCGTCGAGGACTTCCAGTTTGTCCTGACCGATCTCGTGCAGTACGGCTGCGCGCATGGTGCGGCTCCCCTCATGGGCCTGTGGACCTCTTGGAGTTGGTTCAGGAGTGTTCGACGAAGGTGTCACCGAGGACCATGGCGTTGTCCCGTTCCACGGCTCTCACCTCGACCCGTACCTCGTTCCCGCCGGTCCACATCTCGATGCGGAGGGTCTCGCCGGGGAAGACGACCCCGGTGAACCGGGTGCGGTAGGAGCGGATACGGGTCACATCGCCACCGAGCACCGTGTCGGTGACGGCCTTGAGTGTCATGCCGTAGGTGCACAGCCCGTGCAGGATCGGCCGGTCGAAGCCGGCGAGCCCGGCGAACTCGGGGTCGGCGTGGAGCGGGTTCCAGTCCCCGGAGAGGCGGTACAGCAGCGCCTGGTCCGGGCGGATCGGACGCTCCACGATGTGGTTGGGCGCGACGGCGGGATGGACCATCCGCTCGGACGGGCCGCGTTCACCCCCGAAACCGCCCTCGCCCCGGACGAAGATCTGGGCGTCGCTGGTCCACAGCGGGCCCTCGTCGTCGGCGGCGTCGGTACGCAGCACCAGTACGGCCGCCTTGCCCTTGTCGTACACCGCGGCGACCTTCGAGGTCTGTACGGCGCTGCCCTTCACGGGGATCGGCCGGTGCACCCGTACGCTCTGCGCGCCGTGCAGGACGTCGGCGAGGTCGACGTCGATGCCCGGCGAGGAGAGGCCGCCGACGGCACCCACGCCCGCACCCGCACCCGCGACGGTGGCGAAGGAGGGCAGCACCTGGAGCCGGGACTCCAGGGTGTAGCGCAGCTCTCCGGGGTCGGTGGCCGGGTCGGCCCGGTCCGGATCGGCGCCCGCGCCGATCCCCAGGTGGTAGAGCTGGACGTCCTTGTGGTCCCAGCTGATCCGGGTGGACCGGGGTTCGGCGGCGACAGCCTTTTCGGCATCAATGGGCATGGGGAAGCTGCTCCTTGATGGTGGGAAGACCTCGGCGCGGCCGTCCGCACCGTCGGCCGCACCGAGGTCGTGCGGGACCGGCCGCCACGCCCGTTCTAGAACGCGTTCTAGCCGATGACCCCATGTATAACGCAGCACCCAGCCGTTGTGAAGACCGTTGCTGACGTGGCGTCAGATCAGGTGTTGGGTCGGACCCCCGGCCATGACATATGTCATGGCGAAGTCCGTACACACGCCTCTGCCGGGGTGCCGGGCACCCTCCGTAGCGTCGTGGTCATGAAGCAGACAACGGGGAGTCCGGACGCGGTGGTCCTCACCGCGGTGGTCAAGACCTTCGGCAGGGCGGGGCGGACCGTACGGGCCGTGGACGGGATCGATCTGTCCATCGGCCGCGGCGAGACCGTGGCCCTGCTCGGCCGCAACGGCGCGGGCAAGTCCACGGCCATCGGCCTTCTGCTGGGGCTGAACGAGCCGGACTCCGGCCGTGTGCGGGTGCTGGGCCGGACCGCTGGGCAGGCGGTCCGGGCCGGTCTGGTCGGCGCGATGCTCCAGGACGGGCGGCCCATCCAGCGGGTGACCGTCCGCGAGCTGATCGCCTTCGTCGCCTCGACCTACCCGCGGCCGATGCCGGTGGCCGAGGCGCTCTCCCTGGCGGGCGTCTCCGCGTACGCGAACCGGCGCATCGACAAGCTCTCCGGCGGCCAGACCCAGCGCGTCCGCTTCGCCGTCGCGCTGGCAGGCAACCCGGAGCTGATCGTCCTGGACGAGCCGACCGCCGCTCTGGACGTGGAGGCGCGCCGGACGTTCTGGGACTCGATGCGGGCCTACGCCCGGCGCGGCAACACCGTCCTCTTCTCCACCCACTACCTGGAGGAGGCCGACGAGAACGCCGACCGGATCGTCGTCGTCGACCGGGGGCGGGTCGTCGCGGACGGCAGCGGCGACACGATCAGGGGCTCGGCCGGCAGCAGTCTCGTCTCCTTCGACCTGGCGGGCCGGCCGGCCGGGGGCCTGGAGCTGCTGCCCGGGGTCGTGACCGTCGAGGTGTCCGGGGACCGGGCGCTGCTGCACACGGACGACTCGGACGCCACCGTCATGGAGCTGGCCCGGCTGGGCGCGATCCGTGACCTCCAGGTCTCCCGGGCCACGCTGGAGGACGCGTTCCTCTCCCTGACCTCACCGGCCACCGCAGTACCCGTAACCGAGTCCGAGTCCGAGTACGAGTCCGGCTCCGGTTCCGAATCCGAGTCCGAATCCGAAGAGGAGACCGTGTGATGTACCGCTACATCGTGCTCGAAATCCGCCGGACCCTGCGCGACGGTTTCTTCCTGATCTTCGGGACCGGGATGCCGGTGATGATGTACCTGCTCTTCACCAACATCGGCGGGGGCGACGGCGTCGACGGCTGGAAGACCGCCTCGATGGTCGGCATGGCCGCGTACGGGGCACTGGGCTCCGCCATGTCGATCGGTACGGGGGTCGCCTCCGACAAGACGCTCGGCTGGCTCCAGCAGCTGCGGGTCACCCCGCTCGCGCCTTCACAGGCGGTCGTGGGGCGGGCCATCAGCGGTTCGGTGACCGTCCTGCCGACGATCCTGACGGTGCTGCTGGCCGGTGGACTGCTCAACGGGGTACGGCTGGACGCCTGGCAGTGGATCGCGCTGGCGCTGCTGCTGTGGATCGGCGCGCTGCCGTTCACGCTGCTCGGCCTCGGCAACGGCTACCGGCTCACCCCGCAGGGCACCGGGGTGGTCAACGTGGCCTGCCTGATGGGCTTCGCGATCGTCGGCGGGCTGTGGTTCCCGCTGGAGCTGCTGCCCGAATGGCTGCGCTCCATCGGCAGGTTCACCCCCGCCAACCGGTTCGCGGACCTGGGCTGGGCGACCACCGACGGGCACGCGCCCGGCACCGGAACGATCGCGGTTCTCTGCGCATGGCTCCTGCTGTTCGGTACGTACGCCGTGATCTCGTACCGTCGGTCCGCGAAGACCGTCTGACAGGAGAGGACCGTGTGCCAGGAGTGGGCTGGGTGACAGGAAGGGACTGTGCGACAGGAGAGGGCTGTGTGACAGAAGTGGACATGCCCAGGAAGCGGACGGACCCGGGGACGGGTGCCCGCGCGGGTAGGTGGCGGGACCGGCGCAGGTGTCGCCGCGACCAGCGCCCGGGACCGCCCGGACCGTACACCCTGCTGCCCTGGCTGCTGATGGGCATGGGCGCCTTCTCCAACCTCTTCCAGGGAGAGGCCGCCAACCCCTGGCTCGGCGGCCTCGGGCTGCTCACCTTCAACTCCCTCTACATCTCCGTGGTGTTCCGCGGCTTCGACAAGAAGAAGCGCGAAAGCCCGGTCACGTACTGGCTGCTCGCCGCAACGGCCACCGTGACGTTCGCGCTGGCGATCGGCTACGGCGGCAGTTGGCTGCTGTTCTTCCCGCTGCTCTCGCTGGCCTGCGGCACCGTCCTGCGCCACCGGCAGCTCGCCGCCGGTCTGCTCTCGCTGGCCGTGGTCGCCACCCTCGTCGCGGTGTGGCGCGGCAACGGCGGCTCGGACCCGTGGACCATCGGCTACGGCACGTTCATCTCGGGTGCGGTGACGGCCGCGATCCTCACCCTCGCGGAGACCGTGATGGAACTGCGGACCACCCGGCAGGAGTTGGCCCGTACCGCCGTCGAGAAGGAGCGGCTGCGGTTCTCCCGGGATCTGCACGACCTGCTGGGCCACACCCTCTCCGTGATCGTGGTCAAGTCGGAGGCCGCGCGCCGGCTCGCGCCGCGCGACATGGACGCGGCGCTCACCCAGGTCGCCGACATCGAGTCCGTCGGCCGCCAGGCCCTCACCGAGATCCGGGAGGCCGTCACCGGCTACCGGGAGGGGAGCCTCGCGACCGAACTGGACCGGGCCCGGTCCGCGCTGACCGCCGCCGGGATCGAGCCGGTGCTCCGCCGCTCGGGACCGCCGCTCGCCCCGCAGACGGAGGCGCTGCTGGGCTGGGTGGTGCGGGAGGCCGTCACCAACGTCGTACGCCACTCCCACGCCACCACCTGCTCGTTCGTGGTCGACGGCAACGCCGAACGGGTCCGGCTGACGGTCACGGACGACGGCCACGGCCCCGACCCCGACGCACCGGCCACGCCCGGCATCGGCGGCACCGGACTGACCGGCCTCACCGAGCGCCTCGCCGCGACGGGCGGCTCGCTGCGGGCGGGCCCGGGGCCGCAGGGCGGCTTCGTCCTCACGGCGGAACTCCCGGCGGACGGGCCGGACGAGGCCGCTTCCGGCGATGCCACGGACCTGTCTCTCCGGCGAGAATGGTGAACCGGACCTGGAACACCGTGCGGCGCAGTCCGTTCGTGTGCTTCTCCCCAAGAAGACACGCCTCTTCACCTCTTGACGCTCTCCCTCCTGAAGGAGGGAGATTCTTACGGCTCGCGCCGTGAGACTTCCTGTTTCATCGCCGGAAGCGGCCTCGTCCGGCCCGTCCGCCGGGAGTTCTCCGTTGAGGTCTTGCACCAGCTCCACAGGCCGACACCGCCCGTCCGGCGGCCAGCAGGTTGCGTGCGGCGTTCACGTCCCGGTCGTGGGTCGTACCGCAGGCACACGTCCAGGTACGGACGTGCAGCGGCATCTTGTCCTGCAAGGTGCCGCAGACAAAGCACAGCTTGGAGGAGGGGAAGAAACGGTCGACCGCGATCCGTCCTTGATCACGGAGGAGGAGCGGATGGCCGTGGACGGCAGTGATCCGCACTGCTCCTGCGTGGTGGACCTCATGTACTGGTGAGAGAAGTCCGAAGAGCAGCTGGTACGGATCACGCGGGCGGCGGCAGGACGAGTCGCCGTCGGGTGGCCCGGCTGCCGGGACGTGGCGGACGCTCGCGCGGGTGCCCGGTCTGAGACGCTGACCGTATGACAGACATGCCCGGCGGGCGGCCCTCGAAGTGTGTACGTGTCCTCCTCGCCGAGGACCAGGGCATGATGCGCGGTGCGCTGGCCCTGCTGCTCGGTCTGGAGCCGGACATCGAGGTCGTCGCGCAGGTGGCCGCCGGGGACGAGATCGTGAACGCCGCCCTGCTGTCCCGCCCCGATGTGGCACTGCTGGACATCGAACTCCCGGGCCGCAGCGGTCTGGACGCCGCCGCCGAACTGCGCGAGGAGGTGCCGGACTGCCGGGTGCTGATCCTCACCACGTTCGGCCGGCCCGGCTATCTGCGCCGGGCCATGGAGGCCGGGGCCGCGGGGTTCCTGGTCAAGGACGGTCCCGTCGAGGAACTCGCCACCGCGATCCGCCGGGTGCTCAGGGGCGAGACGGTGATCGACCCGGTGCTGGCCGCCGCAGCGCTCAGCGCCGGGCCGAGTCCGCTGACCGCGCGGGAACGGGACGCGCTGAACGCCTCCGTGGACGGGGCGACGGTCGCCGACATCGCGGCGAAGCTGCATCTGTCCGAGTCGACGGTGCGGAACTATCTGTCGTCGGCCATCGGGAAGACGGGCACCCGCAACCGCATGGAGGCGGTCCGGGCGGCGCGGCAGCAGGGGTGGCTCTGAGGGCGGCTCCCTCACCGGCCGACGCTGCGCGCGTACCGGCCCCTGACCGGCCCCATACCCCTCAGCGCTGAACCGACCGGTGGCGCGGCAGCCACAGCGCCATCAGCAGCAGTCCGCCCAGCAGTACCGTGCCGGCCGTCCGGAACGCCAGCGCGTACCCGACCGTGAGCTCCTCCGGTCCGGTGCCGCCCGCAGTGCGTGCCGCCGCGACGGTGGAGAGCGCGGCCAGACCGAGCGCACCGCCCATCGTGCGGGAGGTATTGACGAGGCCGGAGACCAGACCGGCTTCGCCGGGGGCCGCGCCGGTGATGGCCAGCGAGGCGAGCGGAGTCGCCGCCAGACCCGTACCGGCCATCATCAGGACGCCGGGCAGGCAGACCGAAGTGAGATACGAACCGTCGGCGCCCATCGTGGACTGCCAGCCGAAGCCCGCGGCGGCGATCACCGTACCGATGAGGGCCAGGTTCTTCGCGCCGGTCACGGACATCACGCGGGGCGCACACTTCGAGCCGAGGACGACGGCCAACGACGTGGGCATCAGGGCGAGTCCGGCCTCCAGCGGGGTGTAGCCCAGCACGCTCTGGGCGTACACGGTCATGAAATACCACATCGAGAACGTCGCCGAACCGATCAAGAACATCGCCGCGTTGGCCGACGTCACCGCCCGCGACCCGAGCACCCTGAGCGGCATCAGCGGCTCCGCCGTCCGGGCCTCCACCGCCACGAAGACGCCCAGCAGGGCCACCCCGCCGAGCAGCGGCACCAGGGTCGCCGCCGCGGTCCAGCCCGACTCCTCGGTCTGCACGATGCCGTACGCGACGGACGCGAGGCCCGCCGTGACGAGGACCGCGCCGACGAAGTCGATCCGCCGCCGGTCGCCCGCCCGGCCCTCGGCGAGCCAGACCGCCGCGCCGGTCAGGACGAGCACACCGACCGGCACATTGATCAGCAGGACCCAGCGCCAGGACAGCAGATCGGTGAGCGCCCCGCCGATCAGCCCGCCGGCCGCTCCGCCGCCCGCGCCGACGGCCATCCAGGTGCCGATCGCCTTCGTCCTGGCCGGGCCCTCGGGAACGGCGGTGGTGAGAAGGGTGAGGGTGGCGGGGGCGAGCACGGCGGCACCGAGCCCCTGCGCGGCGCGGGCGGCCAGCAACTGCCAGCCCTCCTGGGCGAGGCCGCCGGCCAGGGAGGCCGCGGTGAACAGGCCGAGGCCTATGAGGAACATCCGCTTGCGGCCGTAGATGTCGGCGGCACGCCCGCCGAGCAGCATGAATCCGGCGAACGCGATCGAGTAGGCGTTGAGTACCCATTGCAGTCCGGCCGCGGTCATCCCGAGGTCGGAACGCATGGACGGCAGGGCGACATTGACGACGGATACATCGAGCACGACGAGGAACTGTCCGACACAGGCGGCGAGCACCGCCGCCCAGGTGCGGGTCCTGTGCCGTTGTTGCAGGGGTACGGGCGTCGTCAGGTCAACCATGACCGTCATACTCGCAGCCGCCCTGCGCCCCGTACATCGGTATTCGGGCCGACCCGGGCCCGGTCCGGCGACGTAGCACGACGCGCGTCGAGCTCCCCGCTAACGCCGCAGCAACGTCACCACCGCCGCCCCGCCGAGCCCGATGTTGTGCGCGAGGCCGACCCGGGCGTCCTTCACCTGCCGGCCCTGCGCCTGGCCCCTGAGCTGCCAGGTCAGTTCCGCGGCCTGGGCGATTCCGGTGGCGCCGAGCGGGTGTCCCTTGGAGATCAGCCCGCCGGACGGGTTGACCACCCACCGGCCGCCGTACGTGGTGGCCCCCGACTCGACGAGCTTGCCGGACTCCCCCTCGCCGCACAGGCCGAGCGCCTCGTAGGTGAGGAGTTCGTTGATGGAGAAGCAGTCGTGCAGCTCGATGACGTCGAGGTCGGCGGCCGACAGCCCCGAGGCCTCGTACACCTGCCGGGCGGCGGCGCGTGACATCGGCTGTCCCACGGCGTCGACGCAGGCACCGGAGGCGAAGGAGTCGCCGGTGTCGGTGGTCATGGCCTGGGCGACGATCTCGACGGCCCGGTCGCCCAGACCATGCTCCTCGACGAAGCGTTCCGATACGACGACGGCGGCGGCCGCCCCGTCGGAGGTGGGTGAGCACTGGAGTTTGGTCAGCGGGCGGTGGATGGTCTTCGCGGCGAGGATCTCCTCGACCGTGTACGGGTCCTGGAACTGGGCGTACGGGTTGTTCACCGAGTGCCGGTGGTTCTTGGCGCCGACCGCGGCGAGCTGCGCCTCGGTCGTCCCGTAGCGTTCCATGTGCTCGCGGGCCGCGTTGCCGAATATCTGGGCGGTGGGCGGGCTCATCTCGAAACCGTGGGCGGCGGCCATGATCCCGTAGTGCCGGGCCACCGGCGATGTCCTGAAGTCCGACGCACCGCCGTCGGCACCACCGCCGCCGAGCGCGCCGCGCGTCATCTTCTCGAAGCCGAGCGCGAGGACGCAGTCGCTGCCGCCGCCCTCGACGAACTGCCGGGCCGTCATCAGCGCGGTGGAGCCGGTGGCGCAGTTGTTGTTGACGTTGTAGACGGGCACTCCGGTCAGTCCGAGTTCGTACACGGCACGCTGGCCGGCGGTGGATGCCTGGAAGCAGTAGCCGACGACGGCCTGCTGGATCTGCTCGTACGCGAGGGAGGCATCGGCGAGCGCCGCCGTCCCGGCCTCCTTCGCCATGTCCCAGTACTGCCAGTCGCGGGTCTCGGGCTTCTCGAACTTCGTCATTCCGACACCGACGATGTACGCCTTCATGAGCTTCATCGGTTTCATCGTCTTCGTCGGCTTCGTTGGCTTCGTCGGCTTCGTTGGCTTCGTCGGCCTCACAGACTTCATGGGCTTCATGGGCAAGTCCCTTCCGTTCAATCGCGCGGGAGACCGAGGATGCGCTCGGCGACGACATTGAGCTGAACCTGGGTGGTGCCGCCCGCGATGGTCAGACAGCGGGACATCAGGAAGCCGTGCAGGGCCCGCTCCCCCGCCCCTTCGCCGACCGCGCCGGCCGGGCCGAGGAGTTCGAGGGTCAGTTCGGCGACCTTCTGCTGGTGGATGGTCTGGACGAGCTTGCGTACGGAGGCTCCCGCGCCCGGTTCGAGTCCCGAGACCTGTTGCAGGGTGGTCCGCAGTCCGATGCAGGCGAGAGCGTGGGCCTCGGCCGCGAGTGCTCCGATCCGGGCCCGGTACGTGCCGTCGAGTTCGCCGGAGCGTGCGATCAGGGCCTCCAGGCCGGTGTCGAAGGTCATCTGGTCGGCCATGTGGACGCGTTCGTTGCCGAGAGTGTTGCGGGCGACCCGCCAGCCGTCGTCGATCTCGCCGACGACGGCGTCGGCGGGCAGCAGGACGTCGTCGAAGTACACCTCGTTGAAGAGGGAGTCGCCGGTGATCTCCTTCAGCGGGCGGATGTCGATGCCCTCGGTGTTCTTCATGTCGACGAGGAAGTAGCCGATCCCCCGGTGCTTGGGGGCGTCCGGGTCGGTCCTGGCCAGCAGGATTCCGTGGTCGGCCCACTGGGCGGCACTCGTCCACACCTTCTGTCCGTTGATCCGCCAGCCTTCGTCGGTCCGCTCCGCCCTCGTCCGGAGCGAGGCGAGGTCGGAGCCCGCGCCGGGCTCGGAGAACAGCTGGCACCAGAGGAGCTCGCCGCGCAGGGTGGGCAGCAGATAGCGGTCCTGCTGCGCTGCCGTGCCGTGGGCGATGAGCGAGGGGACGACCCAGGTGGCGATCCCGAGATCGCTCAGCTTTATACCCTGTTCCTTCAACTCCTGTTGTACGGCGAGTTGTTGAACAGGTCCGGCGCCCAGTCCGTAGGGGGCGGGGAGGTACGGCGCGGCGTAGCCGGTCGGCGCGAGCGCGCGGCGGGCGGCCTTCGGGCCGAGGCCGCGGGCGACGGCTACGGCCTCGCGCGCCTCGGCCCGGTACGCCGCGGCCCCGGCGGGAAGTTCGAGGGCGAGTTCGCGGCGCGCGCCGCCCTCGGCCAGCCGGACCGCCCGCAGCCGGTGGGCGTCACCGGCCCCCAGCAACTGCCGGGCCACCAGGGCCCGGCGCAGATACAGGTGGGCGTCGTGCTCCCAGGTGAAGCCGATGCCGCCGAGGATCTGGATGCAGTCCTTGGCGCAGCCGTACGCGGCGTCGAGGGCGTCCGCCGCGGCGAGGGCGGCGACCATGGAGCGTACGTCCGGGGCCTCCTCCCCTTCGGCGGCGCGGGCCGCGTCCCACACCAGCGCGCGGGCCCGCTCGACCCGTACGAGCATGTCGGCGCAGAGGTGCTTGATGCCCTGGAACTGCCCGATGGGGCGGCCGAACTGCTCGCGGACCTTGGCGTGTTCGGCTGCGGTGTGCAGCGCCTTGGCCGCGGTTCCGCACGCCTCGGCGGAGAAGAGGACGGCGGCGAGGTCGCGGACGCGCGCGGTGTCGGTCCGTACGACGCGTTCCGCGGGGACGAGTACGCCCTCGGCGCGGATCTCGGCCGTGGGGCGGGTCGGGTCGGCGCTGCGGTGCGGGCGGGCGGTCAGCCCTTCGGCGTCGGCGTCGACGGCGAACCAGAGGGTGCCGGTGGCCGATTCGGCGGAGAGCAGGAGGAGGTCGGCGCCGGCGCCGGAGAGGACGGGCGGGGCGGTGCCGTCGAGCAGATGGCCGTCGCCGTGCTCGACGGCGGTGAGGGTGCCGGGGCCGAGCGCGACGGCGCCGATGCGTGCGCCGGCGGCGAGGCCGCGAACCAGATCACGCACCGGTTCACGTACCGGTTCGCCTGCCGGTTCACGTACCGGTTCGCTTGCCGGTTCACGTACCGGTTCGCTTGCCGGTTCGCCTGCCGGTTCTCTCGTCGGTTCGCCCGCGCCCGCCGCGTGCAGTACGGCGGAGGCGAGGACGCTCGCGAGATACGGGCCGGGAAGCGCGGCCCGGCCCGCCTCCTCCAGGACCACGGCCAGATCGAGGAGTTGGCCGCCCCCGCCCCCGTACTCCTCGGGCAGATGGATGGCGAGGAGACCCTGTTCGGCGAGCCCGTCCCAGTACCCGGGGCGCACGCCGGGGGTCCCGGGGGCGTCCGTGTCGAGGAGCTTGCGTATCTCCTCCGGCGGTACGGCGCGCGCCAGCCACCCCCGTACGGCCTGCGCCAACTCCCTCTGCTCTTCGGTGATTCCGATGCCCATGCGGATCCTCGCCGGTCGCAGCCACTGGAACGGCGCAAGAGTAGAACACGTTCCATTCTGACGGAAGGTCAGATAGCGGTCGGATCGCCACTCGCTCCGGGCCGAGTGCGCGGTTGTGCCCCCGTTCGTACCTCGTTCACCGGAATACCTCGGACATGCGAAAGGTTTCACCGTGCACGCACTTGGCGGTCGGTGCTGCCCGCCGCCTCATCCGCACGCCCTTTCAGACCCTCGATCACGCCGCCCGGAGGCCACACGTATGCCACAGACGACGAACGGACAGCACGCCGGGGAACTCCCCGATCCGCGGCCGCGCAAGGCGGGCGGCGGGGTCGTCCCCGTGCTCGCCTTCGCGGGCATCACCGTCGCGGTGATGCAGACCCTGCTCGTCCCCGTCATCAAGGATCTGCCCGCCCTTCTGCGCACCGATCCGTCCAACGCCACCTGGGTGATGACCGCGACCCTGCTGGCGGGGGCCGTCGCGACACCGATCATGGGGCGGCTCGGCGATCTCTACGGCAAGCGGAAGATGCTGCTCGCCAGTCTCGCCGTGATGGTGATCGGTTCACTGATATGCGCGTTCACCGACGATCTCGTCGTCATGATCGTGGGGCGCGCGCTCCAGGGCTTCGCCATGGGCGCCATCCCGCTGGGCATCGGCATCATGCGTGACGAGCTGCCGCGCGAGAAGCTCGGCTCGGCGATGGCGCTGATGAGTTCGTCGATCGGGGTGGGCGGCGGACTCGCGCTGCCCGCCGCCGCGCTGGTCGCCCAGCACTCCGACTGGCACACCCTGTTCTTCGGCGCGGCCGGTCTCGGTGTGCTGTCGATGGCGCTCACCGTCCTCGTCGTCCCCGAGACCACACTGCGCGCCCCCGGCCGTTTCGACCTCACCGGCGCACTCGGGCTCTCGCTCGGGCTGGTCTGTCTGCTGCTGCCCATCACCAAGGGCAGTGACTGGGGCTGGACCTCGGGAACCACGCTCGGTCTGATCGCCGCCGCCCTGGTGATTCTCGTCCTCTGGGGCCTCTTCGAGCTGCGCAGCCCGGCGCCGCTGGTCGATCTGCGGACCACCGCCCGGCGCGTGGTGCTGCTCACCAACCTCGCCTCGATCATGGTCGGGGTCGCGTTCTACGCCGTCTCGCTGGTCCTGCCGCAGCTGCTCCAGCTGCCGGCGTCGACGGGGTACGGACTCGGCCGGTCGATGGTGGTCGCGGGGCTGTGCGTGGCGCCGCTCGGTCTGACGATGATGTTCGTCGCCCCGCTGTACGCCCGGCTGTCCGCCCGCCGGGGCCCCAAGGTGTCGCTGATGCTCGGCATGCTGATCATGGCGATCGGTTACGGGGCGGGGCTCGGGCTGATGAGTGCCGCCTGGCAGACCGTGGTGATCGCGGTGGTGCTCGGGGCCGGTATCGGACTCGCGTACTCCTCGCTGCCCGCGCTGATCACCGGGGCCGTCGATCCGTCCGAGACCGGTGCGGCCAACGGCCTGAACACCCTGATGCGGTCGATCGGTACGTCGGTGTCGAGCGCCGTGATCGGCATGGTGCTGGCGAACACCTCGGTGCGGACGGGCGGGGTGCCGCTGCCGTCGATGGAGGGGTTCCGCATCTCGTTCGGGATCGCGACGGGCGCGGTGGTGGTCGGGCTGGTGCTGGCCGCGTTCCTGCCGTCGCAGCGCGAGGCGATGCGCCCGGCGCTGCTGGCGAGCAGCGAGGACGACGCGTCGGCCCCCGCACTCTCCCCGTCCCGCCCCGTCACCGGTTCGGGCGGCTTCCGCGGCCGGGTGCTGGACGCGGACGGTACGCCGGTGGCCCGCGCCAACGTCACGCTGATCGACCGCCGGGGCCGGCAGGCCGGGCTCACCGTGGCGGACGAGGACGGCCACTACATGCTGGCCGCCCCGTCCGGCGGCGCCTACGTGCTGGCCGGATCGGCCGCCGGATACGCGCCGCGCGCCTACCCCGCGGCCTACCCCGGCAGCGGGCTGCCGGTCGACGCCGATCTGGTGCTGGCGGTCAGCGCACCGGAGCGTCGAACCGCGGTGTCGTCGTGAGCAGATGAGAGACGTCCGACCCGGCCGGCAGCTCCTGCGGCCGCGCGCCGCGGGTGAACAGCCGGGCGGGGCGGGCGCCCTGCACCCGGGCCTGGCGGCCGTTGACCCGCAGCCATGACCCTTCGCGCAGGCCGAGGACCGGCACGTCGTTCTCCTCCAGGAACTCGGTGAGCCGCTCCTCGCGGGTCTCGCCCTTGTGGGTGCTCTCCGGGTCCGGGTCCAGATAGTGCGGGTTGATCTGGAACGGGACGAGGCCGAGCGTCTCGAAGGACGGCGGCTGCACGATGGGCATGTCGTTGGTGGTACGGAGGGTGGGCGCAGCCATGTTCGTACCGGCGCTGGCTCCCATGTACGGAAGTCCGCCCCGCACCGCTTCGGTCACGGCGTCCCGCAGACCGGTCCGGTACAGGGCGCTCAGCAGCCGGAAGGAGTTGCCGCCGCCGATGAACACGGCTTCGGACGCGGCGAGTTCGGCGACCGGGTCGGCGTTCTCGTGGACCCCGCGGACGGTGATGCCGGACGGCGCGAGGGCATCGCGGACGCGTGCGGTGTACGCGGTGTAGTCGGCGAGCGCGTACGGCACGAAGGCCAGCCGGGCACCGGCGGGCAGGAACGCGGTGACGGTGTCGAGGGCGTGTTCCAGATAACCGCGGCCGTACTGGGTGGAGTTGGAGAGCAGCAGCAGATTCACGGGGTTCCTCTTGGTTCTGTTCTGGATCATCAGGTGGTGGTGCGGGAGCGGCGGGCGCGCGGCTTCGGGCGCTGCGGAGGCTGGGTGAGACGCTTCTCCAGCAGCTGGGCCGCGTGGCGCAGGGCGTCGAGCCGGTCCTCCGGAGCTCCGCGGAAGAGCTCTTCGGCCCCGCCGAGGCTGAGGCTCCCGTACGGTTCGCGCCCGAGGAAGACCGGTACGGCGACGGTCGCGATGCCGGTGTCGTACTCGCCGACCGTCCAGGCGTATCCCTGGGCGCGGACCTTGAGGAACTCCTCCTCCAGCCGGTCCGGGTCGGTGACGGTCCGGTCGGTGAAGCGGGCCATCGGGCGGCCCCGGAAGAGCCGGTGGCGCTGCTCGTCGGGCAGATACGCGTAGTACGACTTACTCGTCGCCCCGGCGTGCGCCGGGTAGAGCTCGCCGACCAGGGGGTAGTAGCGCAGCGGCCCGGCCTCCCCCTCCTCCGCGGCGACGCACCGCATGTGGAAGCTGTCCGGCAGACAGAACAGGACGGTGTCGCCGGTGACCCGGCGCAGCTCCTCCAGCACCGGCCCGGCCAGCAGCTCCAGCGATCCGGAACGCTCCCAGAGCCTGCCCAGGCGCAGCACGGCGGGGCCGATGCGGTAGCGGCGGGTGGCCGGGTCGGAGACCAGGAAGCCGCGCCCGGCCAGGGTGGCGAGCAGCCGCTGGGCCACCGAGGTGTCCCAGCCGAACTCCTCGGCGACCTCGGTGACGCCCCAGTCGGGCCGGGTCCGCTCGAAGGCGAGCAGCACGAGGAGCGCCCGGTCGACGGTTTGCAGGGCGCCGGCGGGGGTGCGCCGGTCCAGATCGAAGTCCGCCATCGTCATCTCACCATTCAGACCTGAATTGCAAATAACGGGAAACAGTTGCGTTCAACGCTATCGGATCCCGAATGTTGCCTCAGCACCCCGCCCCGCGCTTCCCCCCTCGAGCGCCTCGGCCCGGGTGCCCGGATGAGCGAGAAAGTAGGGCCCCATGTTGAAGTACGTGCTGGACATCGTCGATCTGCTGGACGATCCCCAGGTCAATGGCAAGACGGTCGCCGAGTACCTCGACTCCGTCAGCGGTGCCGAGGGTTCGTCCGCGCAGGTCACCACGGTCGCCGGCGAGCAGGGCTCGACGGACTTCGTGATGGTCCGCATCCCGGGCGCCCAAGGGCGTACGTCCGGGGGCGGCGCCCGCACACTGGGCGTGGTGGGCCGGCTCGGCGGCATCGGCGCCCGGCCCGGGGTGACCGGCATGGTCTCCGACGCCGACGGCGCGGTCTCCGCCCTCGCCACCGCCGCGAAGCTGCTCGACATGCGCCGCCGCGGCGATGTGCTGCCCGGTGACGTCGTCGTCGCCACCCACATCTGCCCGAACGCGCCGACCGAGCCGCACGACCCGGTGCCGTTCATGGGCTCGCCCGTGGACATCGCCACCATGAACCGCCACGAGGTGACCGGCGAGATGGAGGCCGTGCTCTCCATCGACACCACCAAGGGCAACCGAATCATCAATCACAAGGGCCTCGCCTTGTCGCCCACCGTCAAGGAGGGCTGGGTGCTCCGGGTCAGCGAGCAGCTCGGCGAGCTGCTGGCCGTGGTGACGGGTGAGCCGTTGGTCACGTACCCGGTGACCACGCAGGACATCACCCCGTACGGTAACGGTGCACACCACATCAATTCGATCCTGCAGCCCTCCACCGCGACGGCCGCCCCGGTCGTCGGCCTGGCCATCACCTCGGCCGCCGCGGTGCCGGGCTGCGGTACGGGCGCGAGCCACGAGAGCGACATCGCGTCCGCCGCCCGCTACGCCGTGGAGGTCGCCAAGGCCTACGGCAGCGGCCACCTGGACTTCCACGACGCGGTGGAGTTCGGCAACCTCGTCAACCGCTACGGGTCGCTGGCTCACCTGCAGACCTTCGGCCGTACCCCCCAGGAGTCCTGATGGCAGCCGCCCCGCAGGCCGAGGCCGTGGCCCCCGAGGCCAAGAGCATCGGCAGCGACGACTACGCGCTCTCCCGCGTCCCGCGCGACAAGCGCTTCGGATTCTGGTCCATGCTGCTCCAGTGGCTGGCCCAGTCCGGCTCGATCTCGCAGTTCACCCTCGGCGCCACCATCGGTGTCGGCATGACCTTCGGGGACGCCTTCCTCGCCTTCACGCTCGGCGCGGTGATCCTGGAGATCGTGATCTTCGCGATCGGTCTGGCCGGAATGCGCGAGGGTCTGGCGACCCCGATGCTGACCCGCTGGGTCGGCTTCGGCCGCAACGGCTCCGCGCTGGTCAGCTTCGTCATCGCGGTCAGCCTCGTCGGCTGGTTCGGCGTCCAGAACACGATCTTCGGCAACAGCGTCTCGGCGCTGGTCGGCGGCCCGTCCTGGATGTGGTGCGTACTGGCGGGCATCGCCATCACCGCCCTGGTGATCTTCGGCTTCAAGTACATGGCCGTCTTCGCCAAGATCGTGACCCCGCTCTTCTTCGCGATGGTCGCCTGGTCGATCGTCTCGACGCTGAAGGACCACTCCCTCGGCGACCTGATCCATTCGCCGGCCCCTGGCGAGACGATTCCGCTCGCCGTCGCGGCCACCGCCATCGCGGGCGGTTTCATGACCGGTGCGATCGTGGCCCCGGAGATGACCCGGTACAACCGGAAGGGCTCGCACGTCTTCCTGCAGAGCGCCTCGTCGATGATCCTCTCCGAGTACATCGTCGGCATGACCGGTGTGCTCCTGGGCCACCTGGTCAAGAGCAACGAGGTCTCGCACATCGTGCTCTCCACCTCCGGTGCCTTCGGCGTCGTCGTCGTCCTGATGTCCACCGCGAAGATCAACGACTGGAACCTGTACGGCTCCTCGCTCGGCGTCGTCAACTTCTTCCAGGTCGTCTTCGGCAAGCGGCTGCACCGCGGCGCTGTCACAATCGTCCTCGGCATCGCGGGCACGGTCCTGTCCGCGGTCGGGATCATGACCCACTTCACCGAGTTCCTCTCCGTCCTCGGCGTCGCGATCCCGCCGATCGGCGGCATCATCGTGGCCGAGTACTGGGTCGTGAAGCGGATGCGCAAGCCGCTGGACGACACCCGGGAGTCCGAGACGCTGCCGAAGTCCTCGCCGACCTGGGTGCCGATGTCCATCGCCATCTGGATCGCGGCGTTCTGCGTCGGCAAGTTCTACGACGGCGGTATCCCGGCCCTGAACTCGCTGGCCACCGCCTTCATCCTGTACAGCGTCCTCGGCCTGCTGGGCTGGGTGAAGCCGTACGGCACCTCCACCCTGGACGACGAGGACGACGCCGCCGCCCCCGCCGCCCGCGCGACAACCCCTGTGGGAGCAGCATGACCACCCCCGACCCCACCACCTCCTTCGTCCCGGCCTCCGACGAGGCCCAGGACGAGGTCATCGAACTCTGCGCCGAACTGATCAGGTTCGACACCTCCAACCCCACCAGCGACGAGCGCGCGAGCGCCGAGTGGGTGGTGGGCCGACTCGCCGAGGCGGGCATCGACTCGGAACTGGTCGAGTCCGCGCCGGGCCGCGCCAATGTCATCGCCCGGATCGCGGGCAGCGACCCGGAGCGCGGCGCCCTCCTCGTCCACGGCCATCTGGACGTGGTCCCCGCCGACGCCTCCGAGTGGCAGGTCCCGCCGTTCTCCGGCGAGATCCGGGACGGCTACCTCTGGGGCCGCGGCGCGATCGACATGAAGGACACCGTGGCCGTCGTGCTGGCCACCGCCCGCCACTTCGCCCGTACCGGCACCAGGCCGTCGCGCGATCTGGTCCTCGCCTTCCTCGCCGACGAGGAGGCGGGCGGGAAGTTCGGCGCCCACTGGCTGGTCGAGCACCGCCCGGAGCTCTTCGCCGGGGTCACCGAGGCGATCGGCGAGGGCGGCGGCTTCTCCTTCGCCCTCGACGACACCCGTCGCCTCTACCCGATCGAGAACGCCCAGCGCGGCATGGCCTGGATGGAGCTCACCGCCACCGGCCGGGCCGGCCACGGCTCGTCCCCCAACGACGAGAACGCCGTCACCGACCTCGCCGAGTCGCTGACCCGCATCGGCCGCGCGACCTTCCCGATCCGCCTGATCGCACCGGTCCGCGCCCTGCTCGTAGAGGCGGCCCGCCTCTACGGTGTCGAGTTCGACGAGAACGACATCGAGGGCAGCCTCGCCCGGCTGGGCCCGGTCTCCGACTTCATGCAGGTGGTGCTCCGCAACTCGGCGAACCCCACCATGTTCGACGCCGGTTACCAGACCAACGTCATCCCCGGAAAGGCGACCGCCCGGGTGGACGGCCGCTTCCTCCCGGGCCACGAGCAGGAGTTGATCGACACGATCGACGAGCTCCTCCTCCCCTCGGTCACCCGCGAGTGGGTCAACCACGACATCGCGCTGGAGACGACGTTCGACGGCCCGCTGGTCGACGCCATGTGCGAGGCCGTACGCGCCGAGGACCCGGACGGCCACCCGGTCCCGTACTGCAACCCCGGCGGCACCGACGCCAAGGCCTTCACCCACCTCGGCATCCGCTGCTTCGGCTTCAAGGGCCTCAAGCTCCCGCACGACCTGGACTACGGCCGCCTCTTCCACGGCGTGGACGAACGCGTCCCGCTGGAGGGCCTGCGCTTCGGCGTCCGCGTCATGACCCGGCTCTGGCAGAGCTGCTGACCTCCACGTCGCAGCCCCGCCGGGGACGCCCCGACCCGGGCTCACCCCACGTACGCCCCCGCCGATGCCGTCGGCGGGGGCGTACGGCATCTTGATGCTGTACCGCCGCCCGGTGCGCGACTACGAGCACCGGCCCGAGAGGCCGCAGCGATTACTTGTGGTCTACGTACCACTTCGTGCAGCCCTTCTTGCCCCCCTCTACGGGGAAGACGCAGGAACGCACGGCGTAGCTCCTGCCCGTGCCCGGGATCTGCAACTGCACGGTGGGCGTCACCATCGAGTCACGCAGGTTCGCGTCCGACCAGCTCGCCTTCTTGCCGCAGCTCCGGTAGCCGCCGCCCGCCTCGATCGTTTCCTTTGAGGGATACCAATGCTTGCGCTTCATCTCGAACGTCATGTAGCTGCGCTGGACCTCGACCCTGTCGCCCGTCGCGATGTCTTCGGCCCAGCCCTTGGCCTCCTCGTCGAAGCGGGCCCCGGTCATGAGGATGGTGGACCGGCCCTTGTGATGCCTCCATTTGCCAGTGTCAAGGAAGATCTCCCAGACGGAGGGAGAAGTGCAGAACCCCTTGGCGGCCTGCGACTTCCCGGCGGCGGTGCGGGTCTGCTCGGCCCCGGACGGGGCCGTGTCAGCGGCGGCCGGCAGGCCGGTCGCCCCGAGCGCGCCCGCCGCGAGGAGCAGCGAAGCAGAACTGATCCTGGCCGTGCGGTACTTCCTCATGAAATCCCCCCGTTGTCTTCCGGTCCGTGAGCGTGCGTGCGCATCACGGTGCTCTTGGGCTACTGCGGCAATGCCGCTGCTCACGTGCTTTCTCACGCGTTCTCGCCTGTGTCGCTTGGGAGCCGCCCGGGCGAGGCTAGCGGCTCCCGACGCTGTGATGATGGGCGCTCTCGAAGCGGTGCCGCCAACCTTTTCCTGCTGCTGCAAAGGTCCACCGGGAACCGGGCGAACCTATGCCTTCGTCTTCAGCGCAGAGCTAGACGAGGGAGGGCACTGTTGCTGCGGTTCCATCTCACGAACCAGGACCTGACCCGACTACGCGTGGCGCCGCGGCCTCATCCGCTCTGGGAGATCTACTTCAGCCTTCTCGCGCTGCAGAGCGGCGAGGCGGCTTTGCACTTCGCCCCATGGCGCCAGACCGTCCGCAGAGCCCTCGCTCAAGCAGGACTGACCGACGCCGTCCACGCTCTGACCTGCCTGTATCCCCTCAACAACTACTCGCCGGACTTCCTCGTCCCCGGGGACGAACCCGTCGAGCTGGAAACGGGCCTGGACCTGCTCATGTCGACACCGCGCAGCACCCTGCAGGCTCAGATGAATGTGATGCGGCATGGCACAAAACGCCTTCCGGACTGGTGTCGCAACGTCGCCGACGGCGATCCGAACATGATGAAGCGGCTCGGTGATCTACTGAGCCGCTATCACAGTATCGCCGTCGCTCCCTACACCGGCCCCCTTCAGGAGGCGTTCGCAGCAGAGCGTGAGCTGCGTGCGAATGTCCTTGCGGAGAGCGGCGTGGAAGGTCTGATCAGCAGCTACCCGCCGCAGCATCTGGACTGGCGTGAGGACACGCTGAGCATGCACTGTTCCCTGCCCAAGGACATCAGCTTCCACGTCGACGGCCGGCCGCTGATGCTGCTTCCGTCCTTCTTCAGCCTCCAAACGACGGCGAGCGTGGCCAAGGACCGGCCGCTGACGCTCGGTTATCCGGTCACCCGCCAACTGGGCTGGCACGCCCGGACTCCGCACACCATGCCTGGCCGGCCGGCCGGTCGCCCCGCCCTGGACCGTCTGATCGGTACGGGCCGGGCCGCCGCGCTCGATGTGCTCGACAGCGCCATGAACACCTCACAGCTGGCGGAAGCACTACACCTTTCGCTGCCCACAGCCAGCCGCCACGCGGCGGCCCTTCGCGAGGCCGGCCTCGTCGCCAGTCGACGCTCCGGCCAATCCGTACTCCACACCCGTACTCCCCTGGGCACCGCGTTACTGGAAGGGCAGTCTCCCTGAACGAGCGTTCCGACCGGGCCGACCGGAACCGTCTCGGGCTCGGTAGAGATGGGCGGCGCGATCTTCGACCAAAGGCCCCTCCCGCAAGGACGTCGCCAGGATGGAAGTCCCGGTGCAGGAAGCCGACCTTGACCATCAAGATCCGTGCCGATGTCCTCGGCCCCCTCGCCCGAAACCATGGAGGCAGGCTGTCCGCCTCCCAGCGAACGCATGTAGACCGAAGCTGATCAGCTCGTGGTGGTGTCCGTACCGGATACGGGGTGGTCGCCATCGCCGAGTTCGCGGGCGAGCCGGCGCAGGATGGGCCCGTACTCGGGGTGCGCGAGGGCGAAAGCCATCTGGGCGACGAGGTAGTCCGCCGGGTTGCCGGTGTCGTACCAGCGACCGGAGATGACCTGCCCGTACACCGCACGGCATGCGGCGTAGGCGTTGATGGCGTCCGTCAGGTAGACCTCGCCTTCACGGTGCTCGTACCAGCGGTTGGTCTGCTCGCGCAGTTCGTCGATGATGCCGGGGGTGATGACGTAGCCGCCGATGGCCGCATACGCCGAGGGGGCGTCGACCGATTCGGGCTTTTCGACCAGGCCGGTGATGCGCAGCAGGCCGTCGTCCAGGTCCTCCTTGACCACGGGTACGCCGTAGCGCTGGGAGTCGGCGGGGTCCATCGGCATCAGGGCCAGTACCGGACAGTTGGTCACCTCATATGCGCGGATCAGCTGCTGGGCGCGGGGCACGTCGGCCACGAACACGTCGTCCGGCCAGAGCACCAACATGGGTTCGTCGCCGAAATTGCGGGCCGCGTTCAGCACCGGGGTGCCGTTGCCGTACGGGCCGTGCTGGTCGAGGTAGGTGATGTGCCCTTGGCGGGCCAGTTCGGCGACCTCCTCCACGGCATCGGCATGGGCGGTCTTGCCATCGGCGCGCAACTGCTCGGCCAGGGCGGGGTTGGGCCGGAAGTGGTCCTGAATCAGGGACTTGCCACCGGAGACGACGATGGTGATGTCCGTGATGCCGGACGCCACCAGTTCGCGCACGGTGTGCTCGATCACCGGCTTGTCGCCGACCGGCAGCATTTCCTTCGGGGTGGCCTTGGTCAGGGGCAGGAGCCGCGAGCCGAGTCCGGCGGCGGGGATCACAGCCCTGCGAATCCTCGGGGGCATCAGGTCTCTCTCGGTCGAACGGCACACCGTGCCGGCCGGCACGGCATCCTCCGACGCTACCAATGCGCCCGGCCGCGGAGGGCCGACAACCGTTCGTGCCGTGTCCGTCGGTCGCCGCGTTCGGCCGGCCGGCCGGGACATGGACGGCGGCCGGCCGTGCCGAGGACCGCCACGAGGTTCCGATCGGCCGACGACGCTCCCACACCACTCCGTGGTCCTCAGCCACAATCCGAGCGTGCACGCCGACTTCCTGCACGGGCTCGCAGGCTGAGAAGTACACAGCTCGCAGCCCTTCCAGACGCCCCGCCCCGGGCTCACCCACGTAGGTCCCGGTGTGCCATCTGGTGGCACTTCCTAGCACCTCGCCTACCGTGGATGCCGTGACAGCGCAGCAGGAGATCACGCAACGCGACCTGCGTAACAGGTCCAAAGAAATCATGGACGCCGTCCAGGGCGGGCAGGCCTTCACCGTCACGCGGGACGGACACCGCATCGGCGAGTTGATCCCGCTGCGCCGACGCAGGCGGTTCGTCCCGCGCGGCAAGTTCACCGCCATGTCCCGCACCGCTTCCAATATCTCGCTGGACGCCTTCCGGGCGGATCAGGACGCCACCGCCGAGCAGACGCCGGACGACCCGTATGCCCGCTGAGTACGAACAGGGACTGCTCGGCACCGACATCGTGATTCTTCGCAGATGGGTGGAGACTGAGGAGCTCCCTGCCGAGGTGGCATCAGCGCCTGCCCTCTTCTTGTCAACAGCTGAAGAACCCGCGCTGCTGTCGTCATGTCACGGCCGACCCCGCGAACAATTGGGAGGCAAGTCGTTAGGCAACGGAACGAGCCCGCCCTCCCCGGCTGTGCGCTTGGGAAGGCGGGCTCGCGTTGCCACCGGTGCTGGAGCGGCTAGTAGGAGGCGGTCCGTGCCGAGTAGGCCACGATACCGTTGTCGAACCAACCCCAGGCGTAAGAGGTGAAGTTGTGGTCGTTGACCATGTTGGTGTAGCAGCTCGTCTGGTTCCCGTTGGTGTGGCTGTACTCGCAAGAGTACGTACGGCCGTCGTTGCGGATGACCTTCGCCTTGGGGGCGCCCGCGTTATAGATGTCCCTCTTCCCGGTGATGCGGGCCCAAGCCGCCTCACACGAGGGTGAGTAGCGCAGTTCGATGACTCCGGCGGTCTGGCCGATTCTGGCGCTGTGAACGGTATACGCGTCCCCGGCGCAGTACGCAGCGGGGTCTTTGCCCGTGCAGCTGGAACCCCAACAGCCGCCCTGCGGAGCCGCAGATGCCGCATGGGCTGTTGCGGGCAGGGCAGCGAAGACGAGTCCCGTGGCAAGTACAGCCGCGGAGAAGGTGGCTCTGGTAAGACGCATCGTGCTTCCCCCTGTTTTCGCGTGTCGATGGTTCCTGTGAGACGTCGCGTCGCCCCGGTGGAACCGCTTGGTCACCGACGCTACGACGAGCCCCTATCCGAGATGAAGCCTTTGCGTCCCGGCGCAAACCCCATGCAACGCCGGTTGGTTGATGCTCAGCCCTCGTGCATGAGGGCCGTTCCCAGGGAAGTGCGGGTGTGCAGCACGGCGGAGCCCACTCGCTCGGCGGCCACCAGGGGCGCCGGTCGTGCTCTGCGGGGCCCACAGCGGCCCGCGGGCGACCGGGGAGACCAAGACGGGCGGTAATTCGGGGCCGGCCGGCGTTATCAAGCGGTGAATCCCGAAGAAGCTGGGAACGACCGTCAGGCCGCAGCCGTCCAAGTGCAGTTCCTGCTCCACTGGGTAGTCGGCCGCCAGAACGAGTAGGCGCCGGCGCACGCGGGTCCCAGGGCGGTGAGCACCACCTCACTGCGCAGGACGTCACGATGGGGAGAAGCGGCTTCCGACGGAAGCGTGTCCGGACGGACGGTGCGGTCCCAAAGCCCGCGACGGGCTCCAGCACACCCTGAACTCAATCGTGGGTGAAGTCGTAAGCGGCGAAGAACGTGGCTTCCTCGGGTGTGTCCCCGATGGCGATGGCCGCCTCGGGAGAGATGCCGTCCACCTCGTAGGCGGTCTCCGTCGTGGCCGGCTCCGCGTTCGTGTCCTGGCCGCCGGTGTCGTCACAGGGTGGTTTGGTGGCAACGCCGAGCTTCTTCCCGACCGTGAAGTCCATGTTCGCCACGTCCAGATACGATCGGTCCTGATAGGTGACCCGGTTGACGCAGGAAGCCGTTTCCTCCCCACCGCTACCGCTTTCGGCCGTGCACGCGGCTGCTGACATCACCATGGCCGCCGCCAACAGCGCGCCCGCGGTTCGTCCGGTCGGACTCATCCGTTACCCCCTCGGTAGATGCGGCGAAGAGCAACCTGCCCAGGCAGGTCGACCACCTTCGCGCCCAGTAGACGTCAGCAACCCGGATCAGGTTCCCTTGCTCCTCCGCCCGCACCCGGGCGACCGTCTCCCGCTCCTCCAGCACACCCACGCCCCGAAGCCACCGGCCGCCTCCACGTCGTCCAGGACGCCCCGCCGATACCGTCGGCGGGGGCGTACGGCACGATGGGGCGCCGTCGAACGCGTGCCCCGTAGAACCGTCCCCACCAGGAGGAACCCGTGCCCGCCGAGTCCGTCGTCGAGCCCGAGCCCGAGATTCTCGCCGCCTTCCGGGCCGCCAAGGGCTTCATGCCGGTGGTCGAGGGGCTCGCGCTGTACCGGGCCGCCGTCGAGGCCGCCGCGCTGGGGCTGCCGGTCCTTGAGGTCGGGACGTACTGCGGGCGCTCCACCATCCTGCTCGCCGACGCCGCGCGGGCGGCCGGTGTGACGGCTCTCACCGTCGACCATCATCGTGGCAGCGAGGAGCAGCAGCCCGGCTGGGAGTACCACGACCCGACCGTGGTGGATCCGGAGGTCGGCCGGATGGACACGCTGCCGACGTTCCGCAGGACCCTGCACGCGGCAGGTCTCGAAGACCATGTCGTGGCACTGGTCGGACGGTCTGTGCAGGTCGCGGCCGTGTGGGGCGGGAAGCTCGGTCTCGTCTTCATCGACGGCGGTCACACCGACGAGCATGCGAGCGGTGATTACGAGGGCTGGGCGCCGCATGTCGCGGAGGGCGGGCTGCTGGTGATCCACGATGTGTTCCCGGACCCCGCGCACGGGGGCCAGGCCCCGTACCGGGTCTATCTGCGGGCGCTGGCCTCCGGCGCGTTCGCCGAGGTCTCGGTGACGGACTCGCTGCGGGTGCTGCGGCGTACCGGAACGGGGATCTGAGCCGGGTCGGGTACGGGGCACGGGCACGGGTGCGGGCGTCCGGGCCGGTCGGCCGAAGGCGCCCCGATAGCATCGCGGGGTGCCGTACGACGAGAGCGTTCCCCCCACCCAGCGCCGCCGGCCCCTGCTCGCCGCCGCGCTCGCAGCCGTGTGCCTGACCGCCGTGGGCTGCGGCGCGGGCGATGCCGGCGGCGGGGCGCAGGCCCGGCCCCGGCAGGGCGGCAGTGGTACCTCCGCCGCGCCGCCGTCGGCCTCGCCGTCGAAGAGCGCTCCGGCGCCGGGGAGGACGTCCGCCTCCCCCGGCCCGTCCGCGAAGCCCTCGAAGTCCACGGGCGGCCGGGCCACCGGGCCGCTGTCCGGGAAGACCGTCGTCATCGACCCCGGGCACAACCCGAACAATCATCTGCACACCCGCGAGATCAACCGCCAGGTGGACATCGGCACCACGTACAAGGAGTGCGACACCACCGGGACGTCGACCAACTCCGGTTACGCGGAAGCCCGGTTCACCCTCGACGTGTCGCACCGGCTGCGCACGCTCCTGCGGGCGCAGGGCGCGAACGTCGTGCTGACGCAGGACAACGACCGCCCGTACGGGCCCTGTGTCGACGAGCGTGCCCGGATCGGCAACGAGGCCGAGGCCGACGCGGTGGTCTCGGTGCACGCGGACGGTTCCGCGGTCGGCAACCGCGGCTTCCATGTGATCCTTCCCGGGCTGGTACGGGGCGGGAAGGCGGACACTTCGAAGATCGTCGAACCGTCGCGCGATCTCGGCACCCGGATCGCCGGTCTCTTCGTCCGCGATACCGGAAGTGCGCCTTCCAATTACGTCGGCGCCAATAGCGGGTTGGACATCCGCAAGGATCTGGGCGGACTGAATTTGTCGACCGTGCCCAAAGTGTTCATCGAATGCGGCAATATGCGTGATCCGAAGGATGCCGCCCTGCTCACCAACGAGGGCTGGCGCCAGAAGGCGGCGCAGGGCATTGCCGATGGCATCAGTAGCTACCTGAAGGGGTAGAACGCGGTAGTTCTGAGGCGAAATTGGGGGGAAGTGCGTCCAGCGTTCGGGCAGGGGCACGACCCGCCCGGTCAGACGATAGATTCATCCGTACGATGGGGAGCCGCTCCCGCGCTTCGTGCCGTGCCCGCCGTACCCGTACAGGCGGCAGCGAAGACCGCCCCGACGAGACGACCGACTAAGGACCTTCACGTGAATATCCGCTCCCTCACTCGAGGCGACGGCGTGGTGATCGGAGCAGCGGTGGTGCTGTTCGTCGCCTCTTTCCTCGACCTCTCCGGCTTCGACTGCCCTGCGCGCCTCAACTGCTCCAGCTACAACGCTCCGAACGCCTGGGACGCACTCGGGGTCCTCATGAGCGTCTTCCTGGCCGGAATCATCGGTGGGGCGCTGGTCGTTGTGGGCCGTTCCATGCCGAGCCGCAAGGTCGTCGGCCTCGATCTCGGTCAGTTCGGGGCCGCGTTCTGTGTCTTCGCGCTGTGGACGGCGTTCTGGACGACGATCGACGCCAGTGACGCGGGCGCCGGCATGATCCTCGGCCTGCTCGCGGCCATCGTGCTCGCGGGCGGCGCGGTCGCCACCCCGCTGGTCCCCGCGCTCAAGGCGCCGCTGATGGGCGCCCCGCGTCCGCAGGCCGTGCAGCCGCCGTACGGCGGTCAGCCGCAGCCGGGCCAGGGGTATGGCTACCCCGGCGCCCAGCAGCAGCCGTACGGTGCGCAGCCGGGTCAGCAGCAGCCGTACGGTGCGCAGCCGCAGCCCGGTCAGCCGGAGCCGCAGAACGCCCAGGCGACTCCGGCGGCCGGTGCGCCGGCCGGTGACTTCACGCCGTTCTGGTTCGCGGTGCCGGTGGCCCGCCCGCTGTACGGGGAGGACGGTTCGCCGTCGCCGATCGCCGAACTGGCGCCCGGCACCTGGTACCTCGCGGTGGAGCAGCGCGGTTCGGCGCTCATCGCCCAGACGCAGGACGGCCGTCGCGGTGTGCTCCAGGACACCACGGGCATCCAGCGCGGCTGAGTCCACGCGCCGGCGGTACGAACAGCGGCCTCTCGCCCCTTCCGGGCGGGGGGCCGCTGTCGTACTCTCCGTCCGTGCATCAGATGACTGACGTAGCGTCAGAAGTGCTGGGAGGCAGCGGAATGCGGCTCGGACTCGCGCTCGGCTACTGGGGCCGCGGCCCGGACCCCGCCCATCTGGAGCTCGCCCAGGAGGCGGAGGCGCTGGGGTACGCGTCGGTGTGGACGGCGGAGGCCTGGGGCTCCGACGCGTTCACCCCGCTGACCTGGATCGCCGCGCACACCTCCCGTATCCGGCTGGGCACCGGCATCGCGCAGATGGCGGCGCGTACCCCGACCGCGACCGCCATGCACGCCCTCACCCTCGACCATCTCTCCGGCGGCCGGATGATGCTCGGCCTGGGGCTGTCCGGGCCACAGGTGGTGGAGGGCTGGTACGGGCGGCCGTTCCCGGGGAGCCCGCTGACCGCGACCCGCGAGTACGTCGACGTCATCCGCCAGGTGCTCGGCCGCGAGGCCCCCGTGGAGCTGGACGGGCGCTTCCACTCGCATCCGTACAACGGTCCGGACGGCACCGGTCTGGGCAAGCCGCTGAAGCCGATCACCCATCCGCTGCGGGCCCGGCTGCCCGTGCTGCTCGGGGCGGAGGGGCCGAAGAACATCGCGCAGACGACGCGGATCGCCGACGGCTGGCTGCCGTTGTACTGGTCGCCGCTGCGCACCGAGGTGTACGAGGCGTCGCTCACGGACCTGCCCGACGGATTCATGATCGCGCCGATGGTGCGGGCGCGGGTCTGTGACGATGTGGCCGAGGGGCTGCTGCCGGTGAAGGCGATGCTCGGCTTCTACATCGGGGGTATGGGGCACGCGGCCCGTAACTTCCATGCCGATCTGATGGCGCGGATGGGTTTCGAGGAGGAGGCGCGGCGGATCCAGCGGCTCTTCCTCGAAGGGCGCAAGGAGGAGGCGGTGCTGGCCGTGCCGGATGCGTTCGCCGATGAGATCTCGCTCGTCGGTCCGCGTCAACGCATCGCGGAGCGGCTGGAGTTGTGGCGCAAGGGGCCGGTGACCGATCTGCTGGTGACGGCGCCGGACCCGCACACCCTGCGGGTCCTGGCGGAGCTCAGCTAGCACCCGGTCTGGCCGGGTCCGTCGGCCAGGTCCGGGTGGCGACCGGGGTGGGGCGTACGCGTCGTCGTGTGGCGGTGCGCTCCCAGGGCTGGGGGTCGGGGTAGGTCAGGAGTTCCAGGGTGCTGCCCCACGGGGTGCGCAGATACGCGAACCGGTTGCGCTCCCCCGCCTCGGGGCCCGGCAGCGGCTGTGCCTCGGCGAGCAGCGAGGCGCCCGCTTCGACGCAGTTCCGTACGGCCGTGTCCAGGTCGTCGGCGTAGAGCGCCACGTGCTGCCAGCCGAAGTCGCAGGGCAGCACCGGGGGTTCCCGGCTGGGGCCCTCGAACTCGAACAGCTCGATGCCCGGGCCGTCGCCGGGGAGGGCCAGCATCCGGATCGCCAGCTGCTGGGTGCCCGCGGGGACGCCGAGCCGCCGCTCGACGTCCCGTCCGCCGAGCGGCCCGTCGTGGCGGCGCAGGGCGTCGTACAGCACCTCGGCGCCGAACGCCCGGACGAGGAAGAGGGTCGCGGTCTCCAGATCAGGGACGGTGACCCCGATGTGGTCGATGCCTCGCACGCTTGTGGCCGTCATGGCTTCACCGCTCCTGTCCCGGGGCTGCGCCGACCGCCCCGTCCGCCCCGGAGCGGGCCCGCTCCGGGGTCGTGCCCCCGCTCGACCAGGCCAGCAGTTCGCCGGCCGGCCATGTGGTGACGACGCGTTCCGCCGGTACGTGGCACTCCTCGGCGCGGGCGCAGCCGTGGATCTGCCAGTCGAGCTGTCCCGGCGCGTGGGCGTCGGTGTCGATGGCGAACAGGGTGCCCGCGTCGACGGCGCGGCGCAGGAGCCGGCGGGGCGGGTCGAGCCGTTCGGGCCGGCTGTTGATCTCGACCGCCGTGCCCGCCTCCGCGCACGCGGCGAAGACCTCGTCCGCGTCGAAGCGTGATTCCGGGCGGCCCCGGCCGGTGATCAGCCGCCCGGTGCAGTGTCCGAGGATGTTCGCCCGCGGATGGCGTACGGCCGCGAGCAGACGTCTGGTCATCGGCGCGGGGTCCATCCGCAGCTTGGAGTGTGCGGAGACCACCACGACGTCCAGCTCCTCCAGCAGCTCCTCCTCCTGGTCGAGGGAGCCGTCGGGGAGGATGTCGCACTCGATGCCGGTGAGCAGCCGGAACGGCGCCCAGCCCGCGTTGAGCTCGGCGATCACCTCCAGTTGGTGGCGCAGCCGCTCCGGGGAGAGCCCGTTCGCCACGGTCAGCCGGGGCGAGTGGTCGGTGAGGACCGCCCACTCATGGCCCAGTTCCACCGCGGTGCGGCCCATCTCCTCGATCGGGCTGCCGCCGTCCGACCAGTCGGAGTGGAGATGGCAGTCGCCGCGCAGCAGGGCGTGGAGGCGCTCGCCGCCCTCGGGGAGCGGGCCGGTCTCCTCCTCCAGCCGTTGCAGGTAGCCGGGCACTTCTCCGGCCACCGCCTCGCGGATCACCTGCGCGGTCTTCGGCCCGATGCCCCCGACCGACTCCAGCGAGCCGTCCGCCACCCGCTGTGCGGTCTCGCCGTCCGCCATCGCCGCGACGGCGCCGGCGGCCGTACGGAACGCCTGGACGCGGTAGGTGTCGGCCCCGCCGCGTTCCAGCAGAAAGGCGATCCGTTTCAGGGCGCGGACTGGCTCCATCGGCACCTCCACGGGGGCCGCCGGACACACGGGCTGTCCATTCCAGCTTGGCTCAGCACCGCCGCGCCCGCACAGCGGACGGGAGACCGGCGCCCGCACGGCAGCCGGTGGGGCTCAGCCGAACGCGGCGCGCTCCAGCCAGAGGTCCAGCAGCTCCGCGTCCCCCAGCACCTCGACCCGGTCGCTGTCCGCCGGGAGGCGCCGGTCGAAGACCAGCATGACGTCGGTGAGCGGGCCCCGCAGCGCCACGGTCGCCTTCTCATGGGCGCGCCGCCGGGCGAAGCCGTCCTGGCGGTCGTGTCGGAGTGCGCTCATGACACGCACCCCGGTTCGGTCAAGAGCCGGGACCCCATCGATCATCCGCCGAGTTGCGAGGTGGTGGGCACCTTGTCCTTGACCTCGGCGCCCGCGCTCCTACCCGCGTCCTTGATGTTGTTGATCACGCTCTCGAACGCGCCGATGTCGCCTGCGCCCGCCTCTCCCTTGCGGAGTTTGCTGCCGAGCCCCTTGAGCGATTCGATGCCCGCCGTGAGCGGCGCGACCGCCTTCGACAGCAGCGGATCACCCTTGGCGTTGACCGCCGCGGCCTTCAGCCGGCTGTAGACGAAGCCGCCCGCGAGTCCGGCCTTGACGAGGGCGAACGTCCGCCCGTCCGCGCCCTTCCTGAACGTGCCCGCGCGGTACGGCTTCACGATCCACTGGTACGTCGCACCGGCCGCAAGCCCCGCGTTGGCGACGAACCGGGTCTTGGCGAACTTCTGCGCCTGGGCCGAGGACGTGACGCTCGGGGACGCGGAGCTGCTCGCGCCGTTCTTCTCACCGCCGCCGCACGCGGTGGCGCTCACCAGTACGGCGCAGGACAGCAGCAGCGGGGCGAGCAGACGGCGGAGCGGTACGGAACCGGTCACGGCGGAACTGGGCACGGCGGGCCTCCCTGGCCGGACACATCACGACGACCTCTACGGTGAGTGACGGACACCGGCACTCTCGGTAAGGCTCGCCCGGCCCCGAGCGGTATGCCACTCGGGGCCGCCGTCCGGGTACCCCGGGGGCATGGTCTAGCCGCAGCAGTCCGGTGCCAGTCCGTGCGGCAGGTGTTCGCCACTGAAGACGGCGGTGGTCGCCTCGTCGCCGCCGAGCGCGGCCACGGCGAGCAGCAGCGAGCCGGCGGTCCAGGTGGTGAGCTCCTCCGGCCAGAACGCCCGGTTGCCCTCGAAGACGTACCCCGTCCAGTACATGCCGCCTTCGGCGCGCAGGTGCTGGATGGACTGGAGGATCTCCAGCGCCCGGTCGGACTCACCCATCACCCAGAGCGTCAGGGCGAATTCGCAGCTCTCGCCGCCGGTCACCCAGGGGTTGGGCAGTACGCAGCGCACCCCGAGGCCGGGGACCACGAAGCGGTCCCAGCCCTCCTCGATCCGCTCCTTGGCGGCCGCTCCGGTGAGCGCGCCGCCGAGGACCGGGTAGTACCAGTCCATGGAGTAGCGGCTCTTGTCGAGGAAGCGTTCCGGGTGACTGCGGATCGCGTGGGCCAGCGCGCCCGTCGCCAACTCCCAGTCGGGCTGCGGCTCTTCGCGTCGTTCGGCGAGGGCGAGTGCGCAGCGCAGCGCCTGGTGGATGGAGGAGCAGCCGGTCAGCAGCGCGTCGTCGACGGGGGTTCCGTCGGCTTCGCGCTTCCAGCCGATCTGCCCGCCGGGCTGCTGGAGCCGCAGCACGAATTCGACGGCGGCGAAGACGGTCGGCCACATCCGGTCGACGAACGCGTCGTCGCCGGTGGCGAGGTAGTGGTGCCAGACGCCGACGGCCACGTACGCGCAGAAGTTGGTCTCCAGCCCGCGGTCGGTCGGCCGTTCCGGGTCGCCGTCGTGGTAGGCGGCGTACCAGGAGCCGTCCTCGTTCTGGTGCCGGGCCAGCCACTCGTACGCCCGTTCCGCGGCGGCATGCTCGCCCGCGGCGTCGAGGGCCATGGCGGCCTCGGTGTGGTCCCACGGGTCGAGGTGGTGGCCGCGGAACCAGGGCAGCGCACCGTCGTCGCACTGCGCGGCGAGGAGGGCGGCGACGGTCTCGGTGGCCTGCTCGGCGGTGAGGACTCCGGGCAGTACGAGGTGTTCGGTCTGCTCGGGAGTGGTCACGCCTCGGCCCTGGAGAGGTCCTCGGCGGCGGCCGCGGGCAGGTGCGGCTTGGTCGCGTACGCCACGAAGCTCTTGCCGACGACGGGGTTGAGCAGCTGCTCGGCGACCCGGGTGGCCATCGGCTTCTTCATGATGTCCCAGACGAGCAGCTTGTGGTACGCGCGGACCGGGACCGCTTTGTCGTTGTCGACGCCGAACGCGCACTTGAGCCACCAGTACGGCGCGTGCAGGGCGTGGGCGTGGTGGGTGCCGTACGGCTTGAGGCCGGCGCCCCGGATCTTGCCGAGCAGTTCGTCGGCCTTGTAGATGCGGATGTGGCCGCCCTCGACCTCGTGGTAGGCGTCGGAGAGCGCCCAGCAGATCTTCTCGGGGCCGTAGCGCGGCACGGTGATCGCGATCCGGCCGCCGGGCCTGAGGACCCGGACCATCTCGGCGAGCACGCCCTTGTCGTCGGGAATGTGCTCCATCACCTCGGAGATGATCACGACGTCGAAGGACTCGTCGGGGAACGGCAGGTTGAGCGCGTCGCCCTCCATCGCGGTGGCGGTGGCGCCCTCGGGGGCCTCTCCGGCCTCCTTCATCGCGGCGAACCACTTCGCGACCTCGCGGATCTCCTCGCCGTTCCGGTCGAGGGCCACGACCTGGGCGCCGCGCCGGTAGCACTCGAAGGCGTGGCGTCCGGCGCCGCAGCCCAGGTCGAGCACCCGGTCACCTGCGGCGAGCGGGAAGCGGGTGAAGTCCACGGTCAGCACGAATGCCTGCTTTCGCGGTCGAGGGGGATCAGTTGGCGGAGACGACGACGGGGGAGGACGGCGGTGTCAACGACGGCCGCCGGAGCGCGTGGTGGCCGCGCGCGTGGTGGCCGCGCGGGCGGCGATCGCCTCGCGATAGAGGGCGGCGGTACCGATCGCGGCCTGCTTCCAGGTGAACCGGGACAGCACCCGGGCGCGGCCCGCCGCGCCGAGCCGGACGCGCAGTTCCGGGTCGCCGAGCAGCCGGGCGAGCGCGTCGGCCAGGGCCCCGGAGTCGGCGGGCGGCACGGCCAGGCAGGTCTCGCCGTCCGGGCCCGCGACCTCGGGGATCGCGCCGCCGGTGGTGGCGACGACCGGCGTGCCGGTGGCCATGGCCTCGGCGGCCGGCAGCGAGAAGCCCTCGTACAGCGAGGGGACGCAGGCGATCTGGGCGCCGCGCACCAGGTCGACGAGTTCGGTGTCGCTGATGCCCTTGACGAACTCGACGGCGTCCTGGAGTCCGTGCCGCTCGATGGCCTGCGCGACCGGTCCGTCCTCGGCCCGTTTGCCGACGACCACGAGGTGCGCCCGCGGGTTCTCCGTACGGAGCTTGGCGAGCGCCTCGACGAGGTGGACGAGGCCCTTGAGCGGAACGTCGGCGCTGGAGGTGGTGACGATCCGTCCGGGGATCTCGGCGACCGACGGGTCGGGCGACCAGAGGTCGGTGTCCGCGCCGATGTGCACGACGTGGATACGGTCCTGGCGCACCCCGAGATGGTCGACGATCTCCTGCTGGGAGGAGCCGGAGACGGTGAGCACCGAGGGCAGCCGGCGCGCGACGCGCTTCTGCATGCGGGTGAAGGCGTACCAGCGGCGTATGGAGGCGCGTCGGCGGCGGGTCGCGGCGGCGTCCAGGTCCAACTGCCGGTCGACCGTGATGGGGTGGTGGATCGTGGTGACGAGTGGGGCCCCGAGATCCGCCAACAGGCCGTAGCCGAGGGTCTGGTTGTCGTGGATGACGTCGAACTCGCCGCGACGGGCCGCGAGATGGCGTCGGGCGCGGAGGCTGAAGGTGAGCGGTTCCGGGAAGCCGCCGGCCCACATGGTGGCGACCTCGGCGGCGTCGATCCAGTCCCGGTACTCGGCACGCTTCGGGGTGCGGAACGGGTCGGGCTGGCGGTAGAGGTCCAGGCTCGGCAGCTCGGTGAGCGGGACGCCCTCGTCGAGCACCGGATAGGGCTGGGCGCCGATCACCTCGACGCTGTGGCCGAGGCGGGCGAGCTCGCGGCCGAGGTGGCGTACGTAGACGCCCTGGCCGCCGCAGAAAGGATTGCCCTTGTAGGTGAGGAGTGCGATGCGCAACGGACGGTCGTCGGGGCTGCCCGACGCGTCGCTGCCCGTGCGGGGGCCCGTCTCTATGGCCTCAGCGGTCACACTCGGCCCCCTTCTCACTGCGTGTTCGCCGGAGCGTAACCGCTCACGCTAATCTAGAACAAGTTTCAGACTGGATCGTTCAATGAGCTACGAATCTACCGGCAGGTAGCGTCGGTGCAACGGCCGGACCGGGTGATTCGCGCCACGACCGGCACCCTGGCATGCTGTGCGCCGCCGGGAGACCGAGCGCCTCCCTCCGGTTGTGAACAGAAGCCATGGATGGGGACACATGACAGCGGAAGCCAAGCAGGCATCGCCGCCCCTGACGGAACGACAGGAAGCCCGTCGCCGTCGCATCCTGCACGCCAGCGCCCAGCTCGCCGGCCGGGGCGGGTTCGAGGCGGTGCAGATGCGTGAGGTCGCGGAGGCCGCCGAGGTCGCCCTGGGCACGCTGTACCGCTATTTCCCGTCCAAGATCCATCTGCTGGTCGCCACCATGCAGGACCAGCTCCAGCACCTGCACGCGACGCTGCACAAACGCCCGCCGGCCGGGGACGACGCGGCACAGCGGGTCGCCGAAACCCTGATGCGGACGTTCCGCGCGCTTCAGCGCGAACCGCATCTGGCGGACGCGATGGTGCGGGCGCTGACCTTCGCGGACCGCAGTGTCAGCCCGGAGGTGGACACCGTCTCCCGGATCACGACGACGATCATCCTGGACGCGATGGGCCTGGAGCATCCGACGCCGGAGCAGCTGTCCGCGGTCCGGGTCATCGAGCACACCTGGCACTCTGCGCTGATCACCTGGCTGTCGGGGCGGGCGTCGATCGCCCAGGTGAAGATAGACATCGAGACGGTGTGCCGGCTGATCGACGTGACGGCACCCCGGGACGCGTAGGACCCGTCCGGCCCCGGCGGCGGATCCAGGACCTTTCATCACACATCTCTCACCGTCCTGTTCGAAAGCGCCACAAACCTCTCCTTAACATGGTCATGACCATGCACCGATGGAGAGGAAGACATGACTGACCAGTCAGGCAGTACGGGCGGCGCGATGGGGACACAGGTCCCGGGCGGACCGGGTTACGGCGTACAGCCCCCGGCCGGCTACGGGTACCCCGGCGGCACCCCGCTGCCCAGCGGCAAGGCGACGGCCTCGATGGTGCTCGGCATCGTCGGGCTGCTGCTGATCCCGATCATTCCGCCGATCATCGCGCTGTGCCTCGGCATCTCGGCCCGGCGCATGGCCGACCGGGGCGAGGGCGCCGGCCGCGGCATGGCCACCGCCGGCATGGTCATGGGCATCATCGGCATCGCGTTCGCCGCCCTCGGCGTGATCGTGGCCACCGTGCAGGGGATCTCCGCCATGTGACGGGCCATCACCGCCCACGGCCCCGACGCGTCGGCGCCGTGGGCGGCCCGGGGGCCGGACGACGCGATCCCCGGCCCCGGCCCATGTGCGGCCCCCACATGCGCCCGGCGTCAGGTGAGGTGCCCTGCACCATGTCGACGGCGGCACGGTGTTCATACGGTTCGTCGACATCACAGGTACACGCCGAGGAGCCGGTCATCATGCGTCGCAGAGCCACAGGCACCGTCCGTCACCACAGATCCCTCGCCACCGTCGTCACGCTCGCCTCGGCCGGCCTCCTGCTGGCCGGGTGCACCGCCGCCGGAAAGGCCGGCGAGGACGATTCCGCGTCCGGGAAGGGCGCGAAGGACCAGAGCGTGAAGGTGGGCCTGGTCTACTCCCGTACGGGGCTGCTCGCGGACTACGGGAAGCAGTACCGCGACGGGTTCATGGCGGGCCTGGACTACGCGACGAAGGGCACCGGCAAGGTCGCCGGGCACCGTATCGAGGTCACCGAGCAGGACGACGCGGGCGACCCGGGCAAGGCGGTCGCCGCGGCCAAGAACCTGATCGGCAAGGGCTACAAGGTGCTGGCCGGCACCACCGATTCCGGGGTGGCCCTCCAGATGGCGCCGCTCGCCGCCCAGAACAAGGTGCTGTACATCAGCGGCCCGGCCGCCACCGACGCCGTGACCGGGATCAACGACTACACGTTCCGCTCGGGCCGACAGTCCTACCAGGACATCCTCACCGCCGGGGCGATGCTCGGCGAGGCCAAGGGCAAGAAGGTCACGGTGCTGGCCCAGGACTCCACCTTCGGCCAGGCGAACGTCGCCGCGGTGAAGGCCGTCCTCGGCGCCAAGGGCGCGAAGGTGGGTTCCGTACTGGCTCCGCCCAGCGCCACGGACCTGACCCCGTTCGCCCGGCAGGTCAAGGCGGGCGGGCCCGATCTCGTCTTCGTGGCCTGGGCCGGCTCCACCGCACCGGCGCTGTGGACGGCGCTGGACCAGCAGGGCGTGCTGGGGGCGAGCAAGGTCGTCACGGGGCTCGCCGGAACCGCCTCGTACCCGGTCTTCGGGAACGCCGGCTCCAAGGTGTCGTTCCTGGCGCACTACTTCCCGGGCGCGGGCGGCGGCAACGCCGTGGAGAAGTCCATGATCGACTCCGTCACCGAGGCCGGCGGCACTCCGGACCTGTTCACCCCCGACGGCTTCACCGCGGCGCAGATGGTCGTGCGCGCCGTCGAGGAGGGCGGCGCCACCGATTCCGCCGCCATGGTGAAGGCCCTGGAGGGCTGGAGCTTCGACGGGGTGAAGGGCAAGGAGCAGGTCCGTGCCGAGGACCACGCGCTGGTGCAGCCGATGTTCGTCGCGAAGCTCAAGGGGAAGGGCCCAAGTGCCGTGCCGGAGCTGGTGAGCACCGAGCCGATGGACGAGGTGGCGCCGCCCGCCAAGCCCTCGGCGGGCTGACCGATGGCCGTACCGGGCATACCGGACACCACCGCGGAGCGCCCGGACAGGACGCGGACCACCGCACCGGTGCTTCAACTGGAGGGGCTCGGCTGGAGTGTCGGCGGAGCGACGATCGTCGAGGACGTCACACTGAGCGTCCACGAGGGCGAGTTCCTCGCCTTCATCGGCCCCAACGGAGCCGGCAAGACTTCCCTGTTCAACCTGATCAGCGGGCTGACCATGGCCACGTCGGGCACGATCGCGCTCGACGGTACGGACATGACGGACCGCCCCGCGCACGCACGGGCGCGGCGCGGCATCGGCCGCACGTTCCAGACGTCCAGTCTCTGGCCGGGGATGACCGTGGCCGACCACGTCCGGCTCGCCGCGCAGGCGGCCGGGAGCGGTTCCTACCGGCTGTGGCGGCGCGCCTCCCCGTACACCGCCGAGGTGGACGGCGTACTGGAGCGCACCGGTCTCGGCCACCGGGCCCGGGCGACGGCGTCCGAGCTGTCGCACGGCGAGAAGCGGAAGCTGGAGCTGGCGGTGCTGCTGGTGGGCGAGCCGCGGCTGATGCTGCTGGACGAGCCGATGGCCGGGGTGAGCGCGGAGGAGGTGCCCGCGCTGACCGAACTGATCCGCACCCTGCACCGGGACGAGGGGCGCACCGTCCTGATGGTCGAGCACCACATGGACGTCCTGCTGGGCCTGGCCGACCGGCTCGCCGTGATGCACCACGGCCGGCTGCTGGCGCTGGACACCCCCGACGCGGTGACGGCCGACCCGACCGTGCAACAGGCCTACCTCGGGGAGGGGCTGTGACGACAGAACCTCTGCTCGCCGTGCGGGACCTGCGGGTCCTGATCGGCGGCCGGCACATCCTGCACGGCGTGGACCTGGACGTCGCCCCGCACGGGGTGACCGCGCTCCTCGGCCGCAACGGCGCCGGGAAGACCACGACCGTACGGGGCATCCTCGGCCTTGTCCCGCGCACCGGCAGCGTGCGGCTGGACGGCGAGGAGACCGTATCGATGCCCACCCACACCGTGGTGCGGCTGGGCATCGGATACGCCCCCGAGGACCGGGGGATCTTCGCCGGACTGACCGTCGCGGAGAATCTGCGCCTGGCGGAACGGCGCGGCGCGGGCGAGCCCGCGTATCCGCTCGTCCATGAGCTTTTCCCCGAACTCAAGCACCGGGAGCGGCAGTTGGCCGGGACACTGTCCGGCGGGCAGCAGCAGATGGTGGCCATCGGCCGCACGCTTCTCAACGGCAACCGGCTGATCATCGCCGACGAACCCACCAAGGGCCTGGCGCCCAAGGTGGTCACCGAGGTCGCCCAGGTGCTGGAGCGGGCCGCCGAGGCGGTGCCGGTACTGCTCGTGGAGCAGAACCTCGCCGTCGTACGCCGCCTGGCCGAGCACTGCGCGGTGCTCGCCGACGGCCTGACGGCCCATCAAGGACCGGCCGCCGGACTGCTGGGCGACGCGGAGGCGGCACGCAGGCTGCTCGGCGTGGGCCACGGCCCGCTCACTACGCACCCCGTGGAGGCGGATTCCTGATGTCCACCGTCGTCCTGCTCACCATGACCGGACTCGGTCTGGGAGCGCTCTACTTCCTGATCGCCTCGGGACTCTCACTGATCTTCGGACTGATGGACGTGCTCAACTTCGCGCACGGGGCGCTGCTCTCCATCGGCGCGTACGGCACCTGGTGGGCGGCGTCCGGGAATCTGCCCGGCGCCGGCCCGGGCGGTGCGGGCTTCGTCCTCGCGGTGCTGTTCGGCACGGCGGTGGGCACCGCGGCCGCCGTGCTGCTGGAGCTCGCCGTCGTCCGCCCGCTCTACACCCGGCCCCGCGAGCAGGTCCTCGCCACGGTCGGGGTGGGGCTCGCCGTCCCGGCCCTGCTGTCGGGGATCTGGGGCTCGGACGCCCGGACCTTCCCGGGTCCCGAGGCCCTGTCCGGCACCTTCGGGCTGCTCGGCGCACGGGTGCCGGTCAACCGGCTGGTACTGGTCGCGGCGGCGGTCGTCGTACTCGTGGCACTGCGGCTCTTCCTCGGCCGTACCCGGCACGGTCTGGTGGTACGGGCCGGGGTCGAGGACCGGGCGATGGTCACCGCCCTCGGCATCGACGTGCGCAGGGCGTTCACGCTCGTCTTCGCGATCGGCGGCTGCGCCGCCGCGCTCGGCGGGGCACTCGGCGGCCTGTACTTCGGCTCGGTCGACCCCCGCCAGGGCACCTCGCTGCTGATCTTCGCGTTCGTCGTGGTCGTCACCGGAGGCATGGGCTCGGTGACCGGCGCCGCCGCCGCGTCGGTCGTCATCGGCCTGGTCCAGCAGTTCGCCAACTACTACACCGCAGCGGGCCTCGGCGACCTGGCCGTCGTCGCCCTGCTCGCCGCGCTGCTGCTCGTCCGGCCGCGCGGACTGACCGGGAGGCTCGCGTGAGCACCGTCACCGAGACACACGACCGCACCGGCGACGGACCCACGGTCGCACCGTCCCCCGGGAACACCGCCCGGCTGCTGCGCCGCTGGTGGCCCGCCGCAGCCCTGCTGATCCTCGCGGTCGCGCCGTACAGCGCACTGCCGCTGCCGGGCCTCCTGGACGGCCCGCTCGGCAGCCCGGGAAGTCTCCAACTCCTCGCCACCTGCCTGCTGTTCGGGGCGCTGGCAACCGGTTACGACCTGCTGCTCGGCCGCACCGGGCTGCTCTCCTTCGGGCATGCGCTCTACTTCGCCGCGGGCAGCTACGCCACCAATCTGTTCCTGCTGGAGGCGGGCCTCCCCTTCGCCGTGTCCGTGCTGCTCGGCCTCTGTGCCGGGATCGCGCTCGCTCTGGTGCTGGGGTCGGTGAGCCTGCGGGTCACCGGGATCGGCTTCTCCATGGTGACGCTGGCCTTCGCCCAGGCGGGCTCGATCCTGGTCTCCCGCAACCCCGGCGGTCTCACCGGCGGCGAGGAGGGCCGGGCCGCCCCCGCCGACCTGCTGCCGTCGGGGCTCGTGGGCATCGAGCACACCGCGAACCTCTACTGGGTGGCGCTCGCCTATCTGGTCCTCACCCTCGCCGTCGTCCACTGGGCGGTCCGCTCCCCCACCGGACGGGTCTGGGAGGGCATCAAGGAGAACGAACGCCGGGTGGAGGTGCTGGGGTTGAAGCCGTACGGCTTCAAGCTGACGGCGTTCGTCCTGGCGGGTGCGCTGGCCGCGCTGGGCGGCCTCGTCCACCTGCTGCTCACCGGCGGCTCGACCCCGCAGACGACCACCTCCGACTTCACCCTCTCCCTGCTGGTGATGGTGGTACTGGGCGGATCCGGCACCCGCTGGGGCCCGATGGTCGGCGGCATCCTCTACACCTGGGCCGATCACCGGCTCGGCGATCTGGCCGGGTCGGGCGCGGTCGCCGAGCTGCCCGCGGTGCTGCGGGTGCCCCTGTCCCAGCCGCTGTTCCTGCTCGGCGTGCTGTTCGTGGCCGTGGTACACCTGCTGCCCGGCGGCCTGGCCCGGCTGCCGTCCCGGCTGGTGCCGCGCCGCGGCGCCGCCGACGAAACACCCCCGAAGCGTGCCCGGAAGGAGAACGGACAGCCGTGATTCCGTACGAAGAGATTCAGGTCCCTGTGAACGGCGGCGAGTTGGCGGTACTGAGGTGGCCGGCCCGAGAGCCGGACGCCCCGGTCGTCATTGCCCTGCACGGCATCACGGCCAACGCGCTGTCCTGGGGTCCGGTGGCCCGGCTGCTGGCCGGCCGCGTCACCCTGATCGCCCCGGATCTGCGCGGCAGGGCCGGGAGTTCCGCCCTGCCGGGACCGTACGGGATCGCCCAGCACGCCGATGACGTCGCCGCGCTGACGGAGGCCCTGGGCCTGGGCCGGGTGGTGCTGGCGGGCCATTCGATGGGCGCGTTCGTGACGGCGCTGGCCGCCGTACGCCACCCGGAACGGTTCGGGCCGCTGCTGCTGGTCGACGGCGGCATCGGCTTCCCCGCCCCCACGCATCTCTCCCCGGACGAGCTGCTGACCGCCGTGATCGGCCCGGCCATGGACCGGCTGTCGATGACCTTCCCGGACCGGGCCGCGTACCGCTCCTTCTGGCAGGCGCACCCCGCGTTCGCGGATGTCTGGTCGGCCGAGGTGGACGCGTACATCCAGCGCGATCTGACCGGGGACGAACCCGCCATGCACTCCAGCTGCCGGATCGAGGCCGTACGCGCCGACGGCATCAACCTCTTCGACGAGGAGGTGCTGACGGCGGTACGGAAGCTACCGGTCCCGGCGACGCTGCTGTGGGCGCAGCGGGGCCTGATGAACGAGGAGCAGGGCCTGTACGACGAGACCCGCCTGGCGGCGGCCGAGCTCGGGGGCACCGGGGTGACACCGGTACCGGTACGGGACGTCAACCATTACACGCTGCTGACGGGAGAAGCGGGCGGCAACGAGATCGTGGGCCACTTGCTGACGATGTCCGGCGCCTCCGGCCCGTCCGACAACTGAGGACACCTTTTCAGCCGTCCGGCGCTTGAGAACACCTTCGCAGCCCGTCCGGCGCTTGAGGACATCTTTTCAGCCGTCCGGCGCTTGAGGACACGGGCAGCGGAACCCGACCCCAAGCGGCCGGACGGCCCCTACCGCCCCTCCCGCCCGCCCGCCAACGCATGTAGCCGCAACGCGAGTTGCAGCTCCAGCGCCCGCCCGGGCTCGTTCCAGTCGCGCCCCAGCAGCACCTGCACCCGGTCCAGCCGCTGCACCACCGTGTTGACGTGCACGTGGAGTTCGTCCTTGGCTCGGATGAGGCTGCCCCCGGACCCGAAATAGGCGCCGAGCGTCCGCACGAGATGGGTGCCGCGCTGCGCGTCGTAATCCAGCAAGGGCCCCAGCGTCGCCGAGACGAAGCCGTCGACGTCCTGGGCGTTGCCCAACACGACGCCCAGAAAGCCGAGTTCCTCGACGCACGCGCCTTCCCCCGTACGCCCCAGGACCCGCATGGCGCGCAGGCAGCGGGCGGCCTCCCCGTACGCGGAGGCCAGCTCCCGGGCGCCGCGGGCCGGTCCGGTGGCGGCGACGGTGACGGGGGCCTGGATCAGCTGCCCGAGCTGTGCCGCCGCCGCGCGCGCCGCTTCACCGGCGGCCGGACCGGGGTCACCGGCATCGATCAACAGCACGACGTTCCCGGCGTGTTCGGCACTCACCCCGTGGATGTCACCGCCGAACAGATAGCGCATCGCGGCAGGGGCCAGCCGCTCCCGGATGCCGCTCTCGGCCACCAGCAGCAGATGCGGGCGGTCGAGGTCGACGCCGAGGCGCCGGCCGCGTTCGGCGAGCCCGGCCGGGTCGCGGTCCGCGTCGGTGAGCAGGTCGCTGATCAGCTCCCCGCGGACCCGGTTCTCGGTCTCGGCGACCGTGCGCCGCAACAGCAGCAGGAGACCCGTGACCACCGAGGCCCGCTCGAACAGCCGCCGGTCGGAGTCGTCGAGCGGTGCCCGGCGGTGCAGGACCAGGCCGGCCAAGAGTTCCTGCCCGGCGAGGACGGCGCAGATCACCCGCCCGTCGCGGTGCACGGCGCGGGCTCCCGTACGGGACTCCTCGGCGGTCTCGGCCAGCCACCCGGCGTCCATGCTGTCGGCGGCGAAGTCCGCACCGTCGGGCCGGACGGCCGCCAGGGGCCGCCCGCCGGGGTCGTGGATGGTGAGCGGGGAGTCCAGCAGCCCCGCGACCGCCGCGGCGACGTCCTTGACGTCGCGGCCGCGCAGCACCAGGTCGGTCAGCCGGTCGTGGGACTCCTCGGCCCGTTGCATGGCCGCCGAGTGGGCCCGTACGGCCGCGTTGGCCTCGGCCAGCTCGGCGTTCGTCTCGGCGAGTTCGTCCAGGGCGGACCGGGTGTCGGCGAGTGCGCGGGCGGTGTCGATGGCGATCGCGGCGTGTGCGGCGAGCGAGCAGAGCAGGGCGACCTCGTCGGGGCTGAAGACGCGGGGCGCGCGGTCGGCGGCGAAGAGGACGCCGATGACCTTTCCCGTACCGCCGCGGCTGGAGCCCAGGAGCAGGGGCACGCCCAGGATGGCGACGAGCCCGTCGTCCAGCACCGCGGAGTCGATGTTGCGGGTGTGGTGGAAGCGGTCGTCGGTGCGGTAGTCGGGGGTCGCGTACGGGCTCGCGGTCTGCGCCACCAGACCGCCGAGCCCTTCGCCCAGCTCAAGCCGCAGGCGCTGAAAGGACACCGACACCGACCCGTCGGTGACCCGCATATAGGTGTCCCCCGCCTCCTCGTCGGGGAGCGTGAGATACGCCGTGTCCGTGCCGAGCAGCATCCTGGCGCGGCGGACGATCGCATTCAGCACGTCGTCCAGGTCGCGGGATGCGGCCAGGTCGCCCGCCGTGTCGAAGAGCGCGGTGAGCTGGAGCTCGCGGCGCCGGTGCTGGCGCAGGGCGCCCCTGATCCGCAGGGCGGTGGCGGTGGCCCGCTCCACCTCCGCCAGATCGCCCGCGGGCACGCCGGAGGCCCGCGCCTGTGAGGAGACGGCGCCCAGCGCCTCGGCGGGGGCGTCGTCGGCCAGCAGATCGAGGAGGCGCCGCAGATGGGGCGCGGCGGAGGCGGACGGTTCAGACATGGGCGACCGGCGTTCGTAGGGGGCGGGGGATCAGTTGGCGGTCCAGCCGCCGTCCATGGAGAGGGAGGTGCCGGTGATGTGCCCGGTACGCGGCCCGCAGAGCCACAGCACGGCCTCGGCGACCTCGTCGGGTTCGATCAGGCGCTTGATCGCGCTGCGTTCCAGCATGATCCGGCTCACGACCTCCTCCTCGGAAATGCCGTGCGCAAGGGCCTGGTCCGCGATCTGGTTCTCGACCAGGGGCGTGCGTACGTACCCGGGGTTGACGCAGTTGCTCGTCACCCCGTGCTCCGCCGCTTCGAGCGCGACCACCTTGCTGAGTCCCTCCAGTGCGTGCTTGGCCGTCACATAGGCCGATTTGTAGGGGCTGGCCCGCAGACCGTGGACGGACGAGATGTTGACCACGCGCCCCCAGCCGCGTTCGTACATGCCCGGCAGGGTCCGGCGCAAGATGCGGAACGGGGCCTCCACCATGACCCGCTGGATCAGCGCGAAGCGGTCCGGCGGAAACGCGTGCACGGGGGCGACGTGCTGGAGCCCGGCGTTGTTGACCACGATGTCCGCGTCGGCGGGCAGCGTGTCGACCGCGTCGGGGACGGAGAGATCGAGGACCCACGCCGTCCCGCCGATCGCCCGGGCCAGGTCCTCGGCGGCGTCGGCGGCCTTGTCCACCACGTGGACGTGGGCTCCCGCGGCGGCCAGGGCCTGTGCGCAGGCCCGCCCGATTCCGCTCGCCGCCCCCGTGACCAGGGCGGTGCGTCCGGCGAGGAGCCGGTCCGTGGGCGACGGCGAGGGACCGGCGGTCGGTGGCGGGACGGTGGCCGGGACGGCGTGCGGGGCGGGCCCGTGATCCGGGCTCTGAGGAGTCTCCATGGTCGTCACCGTAAGGAGGCCGGAGCCCACGTCACACGGGGTCGGTGCACACACCGTCGTACGTCGGCATGGTGGCGGCGTACATGGTGCGGGCCCTCGCCGGGGGGCGCCGGGGGCCGCGTCCTGGGCGATCGGGGCGCCGGGTCCGGGGCCGTCAGTGGGCCGCGTCGAGCGCCGCCCGCTGCTCGGTTGTCTGCGTGTTGGAGCGCACTCCATGTCAACCAGCGCAAGAGCGGCGCGGCACACAGCCGGGACGGTGGAGTGTCCGCGAGGCCCATGGGCGCGGGAGGCCCGGCCTCATAGCGTCCGCCGCGCACTCACCACAAACGCACACACCCGGCACTGCCCCAACAGTTCCGTACAGGGAGGCACCCGTGCGCCCATCGATCCTGCAACGCCTGCTCCGGCGCGTCGCGTCCACGGCCGCTCTCGCGCTCGTCGCGGCGACGCTGAGCACCGTGGCAGCGGCGCGGCCGGCCGCTGCCGCCGGTGGCCTGGAGCAGGTCACCGGTTTCGGCACCAACCCGGGCAATCTGCAGATGTACGAGTACGCCCCCGCGGGTCTGCCCGCGAACGCGCCGCTGGTGATCGCCCTGCACGGCTGTACGCAGACCGCCGACGCCTACTACGCCAATTCGGGCTGGCCGAAGTACGCCGATCTGTGGGGCTTCGCCGTGGTCTTCCCGCAGACCACGTCGGCCAACAACGCCCTGTCCTGCTTCGGCTGGTTCGACCCGGCCGAGGACACCAGGGGCAAGGGCGAGGCCGCCTCGATCGTGCAGATGGTGGAGCACGCGAAGCAGCAGTACGGCTCGGACGCCCGCCGGGTGTACGTCACCGGCCTGTCGGCGGGCGGCGGGATGACGGCCGACCTGCTGGCCGCGTACCCGGACGTGTTCGCGGGCGGCTCCGTGGCCTCGGGCCTGCCCGCCCAATGCGCGACGAGCCAGTCGGCCGCGTCCGGCTGCCAGACGGGCCCGCAGAAGCTGACGCCCGCGCAGTGGGGCGACAAGGTACGCGGTTCCTATCCCGGATACTCCGGTCCCTGGCCCCGGGTGGCGATCTGGCAGGGCACCTCCGACTACACCGTGCACCCCGCCAACGCCACGGCCCTGCGCGACCAGTGGACGGACGTCTGGGGCATCGGCCAGACCCCGTCGTCCACGGACACCCTCCCCGGAAACACGACCCGCAGCATCTACAACGACGCCACCGGGAAGCCCGCCGTGGAGACGTACTCCATCTCCGGCATGGGCCACGGCCTCGCCGTGAGCCCCGGCTCGGGCACCGACCAGTGCGGGAGCACGGCGGCGTACTTCCTGAACACCATCTGCTCGACGTACTACACGGGCGTCTTCTGGGGCCTGGACCAGGGCACACCGGGCGGCGGCGGCCAACTCCCCGCCCCGTCCGGCCTGCGGGTCACCGCCGTCACGGCGAACAGCGCCTCGCTGTCCTGGAACGCGGTCCCGGGCGCGGCCTCGTACACGGTCCACCGCAACGGTACGAAGGTCGCCTCCCCCACCTCCACGACGTACACCGACACGGGCCTCACCGCCGGTACGGCCTACCGGTACACGGTGACAGCGGTCGACGGATCGGGCGCACCCGGCACGACCTCGCCCCAGGTGACGGCGACCACGACCGGCGGCACACCCGCCCAGTGCTTCACGGCGACCAACTACGCGCACGTCACGGCGGGGAGGGCGCACACCACGGGCGGATACACGTACGCGAACGGCTCGAACGAGAACATGGGCCTGTACAACGTCTTCGTCACCCACACACTGCGGGAGTCACCGGCGGGCTATTTCGTGATCACGGACAGCGGGTGCGCGGCCTGAGCGGCGTCCGGTCCGTCGAGGGGCTACTCGTTCGGCCTCTGCACAGAATTCTCGGGACCCCCTTCAGGCCGCGTCGAGCTCGGCGAACTCCGCATCGGTGAGCGTCAGGTCGGCCGCTGCCGCCGAGTCACGAATGGTGGCCGACCGGGACGACCCCGGGATCGGGACGACTACCGGGGACTTGGCCAACTCCCGGGCCAGACACACCTGCTGCGGGCTGACCTCGCGTGCCGTCCCGCCCTTCGTGCGGCGGGGCCCATGCGATCCGGACATGGGCCCCTCGGAGTTGCTGTCCGAGCTCAGCTCGGCTGGTCTCCGGTGTAGCGGT
>NZ_JBHVSY010000008.1:146341-164775 GCF_042884935.1 Streptomyces sp. NPDC058092 | reverse complement strand
GTAGATGGCTCCGTCGGAGTTGACGTGGTAGACGGTGCCGTCGGCGGCCACGCCGATGTCCACCGCCTTGCCCGGGATACCCACCCAGGGATTGGAATCGTGCCCGGTGTACCGGTACATCTGGCCCAGGGAGTTCACGCCCCAGACATGGGTCCTGGACCCGACGGAAATGCGGGTGAGGCCGCCGGAGACGGGAACCCAGTCCGTGGAGCCCTGGTCTCCGGTGTAGCGGTAGATGGCTCCGTCGGAGTTGACGTGGTAGACGGTGCCGTCGGCGGCCACGCCGATGTCCACCGCCTTGCCCGGGATACCCACCCAGGGATTGGAGTCGTACCCGGTGTACCGGTACATCTGGCCCAGGGAGTTCACGCCCCAGACGTGAGTCCTGGACCCGACGGAAATGCGGGTGAGACCGCCAGAGACGGGAACCCAGTCCGTGGAGCCCTGGTCTCCGGTGTAACGGTAGATGGCCCCGGCGGAGTTGACGTGGTAGACGGTGCCGTCGGCGGCCACGCCGATGTCCACCGCCTTGCCCGGGATACCCACCCAGGGATTGGAGTCGTGCCCGGTGTACCGGTACATCTGGCCCAGGGAGTTCACGCCCCAGACGTGGGTCCTGGACCCGACGGAGATCGTGGTGAGACCACCGGAGATGTTCTTCCAGTCAGCCATGTTCGTGTCCCCTTCACCTCGAACGTTGCAGAGGGAACTTGCTACTCGGCAGGGCCACCCAAACTCCCAGATATACCGATTGGCTACAGAGATAATCCAAAAATCGCTGTTTGGGCACTTCTGCCCTCTTGGTTTGCAAGGGAGGCGGCCCGCTCACCGCACTACCAGGAGGCCGGAAACGCTGTAACCCACAAGAGGCCGAGAACGGCGTCCGGTTCACGCCCGAGCGCACATCGCCCTACTCCACGGTCCCAGCTCAAACCGTAGGGTCGCATCCGCCCCGGCAGGCTCTGGGAGCGCACCGGTTGGCCCTCACGGGCCGCGTGATGGAATAGCAGACCTGAGCAGGGTGGGGGGAAGCAGTGACGGATCGTAAAAGATCTCTTGTATGGGTGAGCGCGCTCCTGCTGGCGGCAACTGTGGTCACCGGCTGCGCGGTCGGACCCGCCGACGTGAAGGCCGAGGCCTCGAAGGCCCCCGAGATCCACACGGTCACCGAGACGCTGGCCAAGCGCCTGCCGAAGCTCGGTCGGATCGTCTCGGCGCACTGGCAGCAGAAGGCCCCTCACGCGGACAGCCGAGTGCCCGGCCCTACGGACTACTACGTCAGCGCCCTCATGAAACTCGACCCCGGCTCGGTGGCCGCCCTGACGGCGTCCACGCAGATGCAGCCGGCGGTCGTCGGGGCCGAGCCCGAAAGCATCTCCATTCCCGCCGAACTCGCCGAGTTCGCACCGGCGGGGGCGCAGTGGGTCCACAGCAGAGTGCTCGACGAGAGTCTGGTGCGCGCCGACTCCGCAGAGCTCTACTTCGACCCGGCCTCGGACACCGTCTACCTCTCCGCCACCAATGTGCACCTGCCGGACGCCGTCACGGTCCACGTCGGCCCGGACGGCAACCAGGTGACCATCACGCCCACGCCGCCGGCACCCACGCCATGAACGGCCTCCAGAGCGCGGGTCGTCATGCGGATCGACTTCTGCCCCCGTCGCCGCCTCCGTCCACTCCTCCGCCTACTCCTCCGGTGGGAAAACAGCCTCCCCCGAGCCGATCAGTGTGATCGTGATCGCCTCGACCGGGCACCCCTCGGCCGCGGCGAGGATCGTCTCGTTGGCGTCGGTCTCCGGGGCCGACGGGTGGGACTGCCGGGCGGAGTCCAGCGTGAATCCGCCCGGCGCCTGGTTCACGCACATCCCGGAGCCGATGCAGACCCCGCGGTCGACCTCGACGGACCAGCGGTCCCCCATCACGCCCCCTCGTATCCGGCCGGCAGGTGGATCATCTTGTGCTCGAAGTACTCGGCGTACCCCTCGGGGCCGAACTCCCGTCCCAGGCCTGAGTTCTTGTAGCCGCCGAAGGGTCCGAGCATGTCGAGGCTGAAGGTGTTCACGCTGTACGTGCCCGTCCTGACCCGGCGGGCGACGTCGATGCCGCGCTCGGTGTCGGCGGTCCAGACACTGCCGCTGAGGCCGTATTCGGAGTCGTTGGCGATCCGTACGGCCTCATCCTCGTCGCCGTACGGCAGGAGACAGATGACGGGGCCGAAGATCTCCTCGCGGGCGATGCGCATGGAGTTGTCGACGTCGCCGAAGAGGGTCGGCTCGACGTACCAGCCCCGCTCCTGGGACGCCGGACGGCCGCCGCCGGTAAGGATCTTGGCGCCCTCGTCCTGGCCGATCCGGATGTAGTCGAGCGAGCGTTGCTGCTGGCGTCGCGCGACGAGGGGGCCGAGTTCGGTGGCGGGGTCGAGCGGGTCGCCGACCTTCAGCGCACCCGCCGCGGCGGCGAACGCCTCGGCCGTCTCGTCGTAGCGGGAACGCGGAACGAGAATGCGGGTCTGGGCCACGCACGCCTGGCCGTTGATCATCCAGGCGAAGGGGACGATGCCCGCGACGGCCGCGTCCAGGTCGGCGTCCGGGAGGATCACGGCGGCGGACTTGCCGCCCAGTTCCAGCGTGACGCGGGTGAGGTTGCGGGAGGCGACCTCCATCACCCGGCGCCCCGCGGCCACGGACCCGGTGAACGACACCTTGTCGACGCCGGGATGCCCGACCAGGTACTCGCTGACCTCGCGGTCGGCCGGCAGGATCGACAGCACCCCCTCCGGCAGCCCCGCCCCGGCGACGATCTCGGCCAGGATGTAGGCGTCCAGGGGGGATTCGGGCGAGACCTTGAGCACTGCGGAGCAGCCGGCCAGCAGCGCGGGCGCGAGTTTGGCGGCGGCGGTGAACTGCGGGACGTTCCACGGCACCACGGCCGCGACCACCCCGACCGGCTCCCGGCGCACGAGCAGCGGCCCGAGCGCCCCGTCCCGGCGCTCCTCGTACGAGAAGCCGCGGGCGACGGTGATCGCCGCGTCCCACACCATCATCGCGGCGAGCGCCTGCACCATGACGCTGGAGGTGTACGGGGTGCCGTTCTCCGAGCTGATGACCCGGGCGATCTCCTCGTACCGCGCGGCGAACGCGTCCTTGATCCGGGTGATCACCGCGATCCGCTCGTCCACGGTCATCCGCGGCCAGGGCCCCTCGTCGAACGCCCGCCGGGCGGCGGCGACGGCCCGGTCCACGTCCCCCTCGCAGGCATGCGGCACCCGGCCGATGACCTGTTCGGTGTGCGGGGAGATGACCTCGATGACATCCCGGCCCAGCGGGTCGGCCAACTCCCCGCCGATGAACAGTTTTCCGTGTTCGACAAGCTCGGTCATGACTGCTGCCTCCCGCGGCCCGGCACGATACCCGACTCATTATCTGATGCTGTGTCAGAACTGATACCAGTTCCAGTTGCAGGAGTCCACGGCTGCGACAGCGGCCGCCCGGGTCACCGACGGATCGGTCCGGGCCGCCGCGCGACCCAGGAGCACCCCGATCGGGCAGATGGTCGACCGGGGCCACTACTGGAACAAGTTCTCGTTACAGTGGGCGCGGTGCACCGCACAGCCGTATGTCCGGTACGCAGTTCAGGCCGCGGAGAGAGATGGGGAGCCCATGACGCAGGTGACCGACCACGGCGGGGGCGTACACAGCATCAAGGTCCCCATCCCGGACAATCCGCTCGGCCACACCCTGGTGCACGTCCTCGACACCGATCGCGGGCCGGTCCTGATCGACACGGGATGGGACGATCCGGAGGCGTGGGACACGCTCACCGCCGGGCTCGCCGCCATCGGTGTGGGGGTCGGCGACATCCACGGTGTGGTCATCACCCACCATCACCCCGACCACCACGGCCTCTCCGGACAGGTGCGCGAGGTGTCCGGGGCCTGGATCGCCATGCATGCGGCGGACACCGCGATCGTGCGCCGGACCCACGAGTCCCGGCCGGGCACTTGGCTGACGTTCCTCTCGGCGAAGCTCACCGCGGGCGGTGCGCCCGAGGAGCACCTCGCGCCGTTGCGGGCGGCCGCGGCCGACGGGGGCCGGATGCGCACGCTGCCCGGGCTGCGGGCCGCGATTCCGGACCGGGAGATCGTTCCTGGTGAACTCCTCGGTCTGGCGGGGCGCAAGCTGCGGGCCGTCTGGACGCCGGGGCACACGCCCGGCCACGTCTGCCTGCATCTGGAGGAGAAGCATCCGCGGAATCTGCCGGGCCGGGGCCGGCTTTTCTCCGGGGATCATCTGCTGCCAGGGATCAGCCCGCACATCGGGCTGTACGAGGACCCGGACGACGCGACCGTGACCGATCCTCTCGGCGACTACCTCGACTCCCTGGAGCGCATCGGCCGGCTCGGAGTCGCCGAGGTGCTGCCCGCCCACCAGTACGCCTTCACCGATGCCGCGGGGCGCGTACGGGAACTCCTGGACCATCACGAGGAGCGGCTGGCCGGGCTGCTCGGACTGCTGGCCACCCCGCTGACGCCATGGGAGCTGGCCGAGCGGATGGAGTGGAACCGGCCCTGGGCGCAGATCCCGCACGGCTCGCGGAGCATCGCCGCCTCGGAGGCCGAGGCACATCTGCGGCGGCTGGTGAAGCTGGGGCGTGCGGAGGCGGTGGCGGGAAGCGAGCCGGTGACGTACGTCACCGTGTGACCGGCGGAGCAGACACGGCGAGGGTGGCGGCGAGCGCGAGGGCACCGAGGGCGGGGCGGCGCTGAAGGCAGCGACGGCGGTGAGAACTGCCGGACTGCGCGACCATGCCATCCGCTCATGCAACAACGCGCGGACACCTGCCGGCGCCTCGCCGCGTATGTGATGTCGCATCCGCGGCGAGGCTCCCGATACAGGATCGGATCGGCCGGCCGGCCGGGCAGCGCGCGGACTCTTCCGGCGCTGCCGCGCCGTCAGGCCTTGACCACTGCCTCAGGGGACTCGGTGACAGGGGCGGTCTCGTTGCCGGAGCCCGCCACCACGCGGACCGCCGGAATGGCGGCCGCGATCAGCGCGCCGAGGAGGGCGACGCCGCCTCCGATCATCAGAGCAGTGCGGAAGCCGTCCTCGGAGGCGAAGGTGTGGCCGCCCGTCGTGGTGGTCATCTGGGCGAGGACCACTCCGATCACGGCCGCGCCGACCGAGGTGCCGAGCGAACGCATCAGCGTGTTGAAGCCGTTGGCGGCGGCGGTCTCGGAGAGCGGGACCGAACCCATGATCAGGGCGGGCATCGCACCGTAGGCGAGACCCACACCGCTGCTGGTCACGATGGTGACCAGCATGAGACCCCAGGCCGAGCCCATCAGTGCCAGCGACAGGCCGTAACCGACCGCGATGACCAGGACCCCGGAGACCAGCGTGAACTTCGGGCCTCGGGCATCGGTGAGCTTCCCGCCGAGCGGGGAGACGATCATCATCATGAGCCCGCCGGGAGCCATCCACAGGCCGGCGGCGAGCATCGACTGGCCCAGACCGTAACCAGTGGCCTCGGGGAACTGCAGCAGCTGCGGCACGACCAGCATGCTGGCGTACATGGCAGTGCCGACGAAGATCGAGGCGAGGTTGGTGAGCAGCACCCGGGGGCGGGCGGTGGTGCGCAGGTCGACCAGCGGGTCGCGGGTCCGCAGCTCCCACATCCCCCACCCGACCAGAATCACGACGGCCGCGGCGAACAGGCCGAGCGTGGTCGCCGAGCCCCAGCCCCAGTCGGCACCCTTGGATACCGCGAGCAGCAGGGCGACCAGGCCGGCGCCGAGGCCGAACGCTCCCGGCAGGTCGAAGCGCTGGCCCTTGGCGCCGGCCGGCACGTCCGGGATCAGGAACCAGATGAGAGCCGCAACCCCCACGGCCAGGACCGCGGAGCCCCAGAACAGCACGCGCCAGTTCGTGTACTGGGCGACCGCCGCGGCGATCGGCAGGCCGAGGCCACCGCCGATCCCCATGGAAGCGCTGACCAGCGCGATCGAGGAGCTGAGCTTCTCCGCCGGGACCACGTCACGCAGCAGGGCGATGCCGAGCGGCAGCATGCCCATGCCCATGCCCTGCAGACCACGCCCGATGATCATGGGGAGGACCGAGGAGGACAGCGCGCACACCACCGACCCCACGATCAGCGGCACCGAGCACGCGAGGAGCATCCGGCGCTTGCCCAGCAGGTCACCCAGGCGTCCGGAGACCGGCACGAAGACGGCCGCCACGAGCAGGGTGACGGTGATGACCCAGGCGGCGTTCGACGAGGTGGTGTGGAGGATCTGAGGCAGCTCCGCGATGAGCGGCGTGACCAGGGTCTGCATGATCGCTGCCGTGATGCCCGCGAAGGCCAGCGTGGCGACCACACCGCCTGAGCGGCTTGATGCCTGGGAGGCATCCATAGAGGACTCCTTGATTGCATGAAGAGAGAACGATATGCATCGTACATGCCTCATGTATCAAACACATTTTGTGTACGAAACATAGGCGCGTGAGAGGATGGAGCAGAAGGCCGTCGCGACGGACAGCGTCAGCGCGTCGGACCAGTGGGAAGGGAAAGGCAGCAGGCGTATGGTCAGGCTCACACGCGACGTCGAGTACGAGCAGATGCTGCTCAGCCGCCACGGACTCGTTCACCACAAGAACGTCGGGCGCGAAGGCCGGTTGGAGCGCAGCGCTTACATCCTGCTGAGCCGCATTCGCGTCCAAGGACCGATGTCCATCGGCGAACTGAGCGCCGCCCTCGGGCTCGACGCGTCCACTCTCAACCGGCAGACCGGGGCAGCGATGCGCTCGGGCCTCGTGGACCGCATCCCCGATCCCGACGGCGGGATGGCCCGCAAGTTCCGCATCACGGACAAGGGCGCGAGCCTGCTCGACGAGGAACGCGAACGCACCGTCGACTCCCTGGACAAGATCATGGCCGACTGGTCGGACGAGGACATCGCGGGATTCGCCGCCTACCTCAAACGGTTCAACACCGACATCGAACGTCTCGCCGGACGCCCGTGGCCACGGCCGTGAACGCGCGGTCGACGCTCCGAGTCCCGCCGCACGGTGACGTACATCGCTGCGCGAGGTGGTACTCCGCCCGGGGCGAGCGGGCTATGCCCCGGTAGAGTGTGCCAGTCGTCATCATGCCCGTTCGGGGGGAAGCCGGTGCGAATCCGGCACTGACCACGCAGCCGTGAACCGTCGTCCAGGACGGTGAGTCGGAATGCCCTGTCCGCGGTCGTGACCGGCTCGCGACCACCGGAACCCCGGTGGTCGGCACCGTCGAGGTATACGGGGCCGGAGCCTGGTGCGTGAGCGTGCCTGTGCCCGGATCCCCCCGCAGGAGAGGCCCCGCCCGCCATGACCGTACGCCGCAGAGCAACAACGCTCGCCGCCACCGCCACCGTGCTCTGTGCGGCCGCTGCCCCGGTCGCGATCGCAGCGCCGTCCCCGTCGCCCTCGCCGTCCGCCGCGCTGCCGTCCGGGCTGTACGGCACGAAGGACCCCACGTACGACGGTGTCTGGCGGCAGTCGCTGGCCTTCCTCGCCCAGCGGGTCGAGGGCGTCACGCCCGCCACGAAGTCGGTGGACTGGCTGATCACGCAGCAGTGCTCCAACGGCGCCTACGCCGCGTACCGGCCCGACGTCTCCCAGCCGTGCACCGGGAAGACCGTGCTGGACACCAACGCCACCGCGGCCGCCGTCCAGGCGCTCGTCGAGGTGGGCGGGCACCGGGAGACCCTGAACAACTCGGTCCGCTGGCTGAAGTCAATACAGAATGAGGACGGCGGCTGGGGCTACGCCGCGGGCGCGGCCAGCGACGCCAACTCCACCTCGCTGGTGATCGGCGCCCTCGCCCGGCAGGGCCAGCGGCTCGGTGACATCACCACCCCGGGCGGCAAGACCCCCTACGACCCGCTGCTGGGGCTCGCGATCCCATGCGGCGGCAAGGACGGTGGCGCCTTCGCCTACCAGCCCGACAAGGCCGGGAAGCTCGCCGCCAACGCGGACGCCACCGCGGCCGCCGTCCTCGGCACGATGGGCAAGGCCCTGGCCGTCGGGAACAACGCCTCGTCCAAGGCGCCCAGCTGCCACCCCGGCTCCGGTCTCACACCCGAGCAGGCCGCCCAGAACGGCGCCCACTTCCTCGCGGACGCGCTCGCCGCCAGGGGTCATCTCGACCTGGCGCCGATGCCCGGCGCCGCCGACTCCACCCCGCAGCCCGACTTCGGCAACACCGCGGACGCGGTCGTCGCGCTGTCCGCCGCGGGCCACCAGGACAAGACCGCCAAGGCCATGACCTGGCTGGAGAAGAACTCCGGGCCCTGGGCCGAGCAGAACGGCCCCGCCGCCTACGCGCAGCTGATCCTGGCCGCGCACGCGGCCGGCGCCGACGCCCGCCACTTCGGCGGCGTCGACCTCGTCGACCGGCTGAACGCGACCGGTCCCGCGCCCGCGGCCGTCACGACGCCCGAACCGGCCGCCGACACCGGGTACGTGGCCACGGAGAAGGACGAGGTCCACAGCGGGGACGACGTGATCGGCGGTGTGTGGTGGTACGTCGGCATCGGTCTCGTCGTCGGTGCGGGCGCCGGCTTCCTGATCAGCGGCCGCCGGAAGAACCAGCAGCTGTGAGGCGGGCGGGAAGGGCCGCCGCTCTCCTGGTGGTCCTGAGCGCCGTCCTGGCCGTGCTCGGCGCGGGGACGGCCCAGGCGGCCGGCTACCGGTACTGGTCTTTCTGGGAGGGCTCCGGCACCGGCTGGACGTACGCCACCCAGGGCCCGTCCCTGGTCCGGCCGGACGACGGCGCGGTGCAGGGCTTCCGGTTCGCGGTGAGCGAGGACTCCCAGGACTCGGCGAAACCGCGCCGCTCCGCCGATTTCGCGAAGATCTGCGCGGACACCCCGGCCAAGGACGGCAGCAAGCGGGTCGCGCTGGTCATCGACCCGGGCACGGCGGCGGACGCCCCGGCCGGGGAGACACCGCCCGCGCCGCGTACCGCGTGCGCGCAGGTCGCCCCGGACGCGAGCACCGCGGAGGCGCTCGCCTCGGTGGCCAAGCCGCTGCGCTACAGCAGCGACGCGCTGCTCTGTGCCATATCCGGGTATCCGGGCTCGGGCTGCGGCGAACAGGTCTCGGGCAACGGGCACGGGACGCCTGCCGCCTCCGCGCCCGCGGCTCCCGCCGTGTCCGCTGCCGCCAGTGGCTCCAGCGCCTCCAGCGGCTCCGGTGGCGGTCCGTCCGCCGGGGTGCTCGTCGGTGTCGGTGCCGTTCTCGTTCTCGGCATCGCCGCGGTCGTACAGGCCCGCCGCCGCCGCGGATGACCGCCGCGACCACCGGCCCGGTCCGGCCGCGCCGCCCGCTGCGCGCCCCCGGCGCGACCCGTAGCAACGCGCTGCCCGCCGGGGCCTGGTGGCTGTGGGCGCTCGGCCTCGCCACCGCCGCGTCCCGGACCACCAATCCGCTGCTGCTCGGGCTGCTGGTGGGGGTGGCGGGCTATGTGGTCGCGGCGCGCCGTACGGACGCGCCGTGGGCCCGTTCGTACGGGGCCTTCATCAAGATCGGGCTGTTCGTCGTCGGTGTGCGGCTGGTCTTCTCCGTCTTCCTCGGTTCGCCGATCCCCGGTACGCATCCGGTGTTCACCCTCCCCGAAGTACCGCTGCCCGACTGGGCGAAGGGGGTCAGGATCGGTGGCCGGGTCACCGCCGAGCAGTTGCTCTTCGCGCTGTACGACGGGGCGAAGCTGGCCACCCTGCTGATCTGCCTCGGAGCGGCGAACTCGCTCGCCAACCCCGCCCGGCTGCTGAAGTCGCTGCCCGGTGCGCTGTACGAGGCAGGGGTCGCCGTCGTCGTCGCGATGACGTTCGCGCCGAACATGGTCGCCGATGTGGTGCGGCTGCGCACCGCACGGCGGCTGCGGGGCCGGCCGACCGGCGGCATCAAGGCGGTCCTCCAGATCGGACTGCCGGTCCTGGAGGGCGCGTTGGAGCGGTCGGTCGCGGTGGCGGCCTCGATGGACGCGCGCGGATACGGGCGCAGCGCCCAGGTCCCGCCCGCCGTCCGGCACACCACGAACGTCCTCACGCTCGGCGGGCTGCTCGGGGTGTGCGCGGGTACGTACGGGCTGCTGGCCGCGCAGGGCGCGGTGTACGGCCTGCCGCTGCTGATCGCCGGGCTGGTCGCCGCAATGGCCGGACTGCGGCTCGGCGGGGCCCGCTCGGTCCGTACCCGCTACCGGCCCGACCGGTGGGGTGCGCGGGCCTGGCTGGTGGCGGGTTCGGGGGTCGCCGTGGCCGTGGCGATGATCTGGGCGGGCGGTGTCGACGCGGACGCGCTGCACCCCGGAGTCGTACCGCTGGCCGCGCCGGTGCTTCCGCTGTGGCCCGCGGCCGCGGCGCTGATCGGGCTGCTGCCCGCGGTGGTGGCGCCCGTGCCGCCGTCGCCGGGCGCCCCGCGTTCCAAGGAGATCCAGTGATCCGGTTCGAGCAGGTCTCGGTGCAGTACGAGGGGACGGAGCGGCCCACCCTCTCCGGCGTCGATCTGACCGTGCCCGAGGGCGAGCTGGTGCTGCTCGTCGGTCCGTCCGGGGTCGGCAAGTCGACGCTGCTGGGCGCCGTTTCCGGTCTCGTACCGCACTTCACGGGCGGCACGCTGCGCGGCCGGGTCACGGTCGACGGGCGCGACACCCGTACCCACAAACCACGTGAACTCGCCGATCTGGTCGGCACGGTGGGCCAGGACCCGCTGTCCCACTTCGTCACCGACACGGTCGAGGACGAGCTGGCGTACGGGATGGAGTCGCTGGGGCTGGCTCCCGATGTCATGCGACGGCGGGTCGAGGAGACCCTCGATCTGCTGGGTCTGGCCGGGCTGCGCGACCGGCCGATCGCCACGCTCTCCGGCGGCCAGCAGCAGCGGGTCGCGATCGGTTCGGTCCTCACCCCGCACCCGAAGGTCCTGGTCCTCGACGAGCCGACGTCCGCGCTGGACCCGGCGGCGGCCGAGGAGGTCCTCGCCGTGCTGCAACGGCTGGTGCACGACCTGGGCACGACGGTCCTGATGGCGGAGCACCGGCTGGAGCGGGTGGTGCAGTACGCGGACCAGGTCGTCCTGCTGCCGTCGCCGGGCGCCGCACCGGTCATGGGCGCGCCCGCGGACATCATGGCCGTCTCCCCGGTCCACCCGCCGGTCGTCGCGCTGGGCCGGCTGGCGGGCTGGGAGCCCCTGCCGCTCTCGGTCCGCGACGCCCGACGCCGGGCGTCGGACCTGCGGGACCTGCTGGCACGGACACAGCCGGGCGGGGCAGCTGGTGCTATCGGTGTACCCGGGACGGGCGGGGCTGCGGGGACGACCGGTGCAGCCGGGACCGGTGTGGCGCCGCTGCCCGCCGTCCCGGCGCCGCGCCGTGGGGTGCTCACCCGGCTGCTGGGCCGCGGCGCACCTACCACCGCCGCTTCCGAGCCGGTCGTCGATGTCCCCGCGCGGGTCGAGCGGCTCGGCGTACGGCGCGGACGCGTCGAGGCGCTGCGCCGAGTGACGCTCGCCGTCGCCGCCGGCGAGACCGTCGCCCTGATGGGCCGCAACGGTGCGGGCAAATCCACCCTGCTGGCCACGCTCGTCGGCATGGTCGAGCCCACCACGGGCACCGTCCTCGTCGGCGGCCGGACCCCGCACCGTACGCAGCCGCGCGACATGGTGCGCCGGGTCGGACTCGTACCGCAGGAACCACGCGATCTGCTGTACGCGGACACGGTCGCCGCCGAGTGCGCCGCGGCCGACGCCGACGCGGGCGCCGCCGCGGGCAGCTGCCGCGCCCTGGTCTCCGAGCTGCTGCCCGGCGTGCCGGACGACACCCACCCCCGTGATCTCTCCGAGGGCCAGCGCCTCGCGCTCGCCCTGGCCGTCGTGCTGACCGCGAGGCCCCCGCTGCTGCTCCTGGACGAGCCGACCCGCGGCCTGGACTACGCGGCGAAGGCCCGGCTGGTCGGGGTGCTCCGCGGCCTCGCGGCCGAGGGCCACGCGATCGTCCTGGCCACGCACGACGTGGAACTCGCCGCCGAGCTGGCGCACCGGGTGGTGATACTCGCCGACGGGGAGACCGTCGCGGACGGGGAGACCCGGCAGGTGGTGGTCTCCTCCCCGGCCTTCGCCCCGCAGACCGCGAAGATCCTCGCCCCGCAGGAGTGGCTGACCGTGGCGCAGGTGCGCGGCGCGCTGGGAGCCGCGTCGTGAGCGGGAACCGGACACGGCCGGTACGGCTCGGGCCGCGCGCGATCGCCGCGCTCGTCCTCATCAGCGCGATCGGCGTGGTCGCGTTCGGCTGGCCGCTGCTGGCCGGTGCCGACTCCGGCCTGGCGCACTCCCAGGACGCGCCGTGGCTGTTCGCCGCGCTGCTGCCGCTGCTGGTCGGCGTGGTCGTCGCGATGATCGCCGACTCCGGCCTCGACGCGAAGGCGGTGGCGATGCTGGGGGTGCTGGCCGCGGTCGGCGCCGCGCTGCGTCCGCTGGGCGCGGGCACGGCGGGGCTGGAACCGATGTTCTTCCTGATGGTGCTGAGCGGCCGCGTGCTGGGGCCCGGCTTCGGCTTCGTGCTCGGTTCGGTGACGATGTTCGCGTCCGCGCTGCTCACCGGCGGAGTGGGACCGTGGATGCCGTTCCAGATGCTGTCGATGGGCTGGTTCGCGATGGGCGCGGGCCTGCTGCCGGGCCCGGACCGGCTGCGCGGGCGGGCCGAGCTGCTGATGCTCGCGGCGTACGGGTTCGTGGCGGCGTTCGCGTACGGCACGGTGATGAACCTGTACGGCTGGACGATCGTGCCCGGGCTCGGCTCGGGGATCTCCTTCCACCCGGGGGACCCGCTGCCGGAGAACCTGGTCCGCTTCCTCGCCTATTGCACGGCCACGTCGCTCGGCTGGGACCTCGGCCGGGCCGCGCTCACCCTGGTGCTGACCCTGACCATCGGCGCGACGCTGCTGAAGGCGCTGCGCCGGGCCACGCGCCGCGCCGCCTTCGAGGCCCAGGTCACATTCGAGGCCCCCGGCGAGTGAGGACTCCCACAGGCCCTTGGTCCTCGACGATGCGGGGCAGTAGTCGCCGGACCGCGTACCGGCGCCTCCGTACCCCCCTGAGCCGGCACCCCATGAGCTCGCGCGAAGGCCCCGACCGCCGGTCGGGGCCTTCGCCACACCCGGCACCGCCCGGCACCGACCGGCGTCGGCCGGCGTCGGCCAGCACTGGTACACCTCAGCAATTAGTACTTCATATAACTTGGCCAAATTAATTACTCGTTGGTCCATCTAGGCGCATTTTGGCCTGCTGTCCGTGCCCGTAGGCCGCCGAAGCGTTGTCACCTACGTGGAACCTCGTGAATTCTGGGATCGGAACACTGTTCTGGCGGAAGCTTTTTGCGCCAGCGACGAACGCATGCGTCTGGCACAGGCTTTGCTGGACGAGGCGCAGGCGGAGCGGAGCAGAACGCTCGCGGCGTTCGCCGTCACGGTCGGCGACGACGGCTCGATCGCGGACTTGATGGGCCTGAACGAGCGGGAAGTGCGACTGGCACGACGCACGGTGGGCCGCAGTGACGCGCGGTCCCTCGCCGAGAAGCTCCTGAACCGGATCCCGCAAGCGGCGCGGGAGGTGGTGGACGAACCTCCTTCCGCACCCGAGAGCCCCGTACCGCATCCGCGCGAAGAGGCGCCCGTCGCACCGCTCGTTGCGCCGCTCGCCGTATCACCGGATACGCCACCGGTCCCGGACCCTCCCCCTCCCCCGGTGCCGTCCACCGCGGTCGACGTCCCCGCCGTCTGGTCGCCCAGCATGGACTCCGTGCTGCTGTGGAGCTGGGAGTCCGGTCTCGACGTACAGACGGTCGCCGCCGAACTCGGGCTGGACGTACGGGCGCTGCTGACGCGCATCCAGGAGCTCGCCAACGACGGACGGCTCACGCTCTCGACCCCGGTCCCCGAGGTGAGCCGGTCCGGGCGCCACCGCCGCCAGCACGAAGACGGATACGCGACCCTGTTCGGCCCCACCACCACCTTTCCCACCCACGTGCCGTACTGAGCGGCACGTCCGCCCGTCGCCGCGGCGGCATGGATCCGGTCGGCACCGCCCTCGCCGCCACCGGGTTCAGTGCCGCGCGGCGACCGCGTCGAACCAGCGCACGATCTGCGGCCCCGACTTCATGTACGTGGCGTTGTGGTTGGCCGGACCCTGGTCGAACACCGGTGCCCCGACACCGTGCGCGGCCAGATCGGCGGCGCAGTCACGGGCGTTGGCGATCGGCACGTCGGTGTCGCCGGACGAGGAGTAGAGGCGTACGGGGGCGTCCGGCTTCCAGGCACAGTTGCCGTCCTGGGCGCGTACCGCGGTCAGGAGGGCGCCGGTGGGGTGCTGGACCTGCCGGTAGTAGTCGTCGGTGAGCAGTTCCTTCAGCGTCGCGGGCAACGCCGGGATGATCTGCTCCTCGGTGTGGTTGGTGTCGAAGAGGTCGTCGACGATGCCCGCGTACGGCTCCCGGAACGCCTCGGAGGGGTCCTTGTACAGCGAGTGGAGCCTGTTCTGCGCGGTGAGGAAGTAGGTCATGTAGAAGATGCCGCTGATGTCGTTGACCCTGCCGTCGAACAGGGCGGGCATCTCGGCGTGCTCGATGTCGTACGGCCCCGAGACGGGGGCGAGGGCACGGAGCCGGAAGTGCCGGTCGACGCCGTCGTCGAGGGTCCTGCCCAGCGCCATCGCGACCTGGCCGCCCTGGGAGAAGCCGCTGGCGTACACATCGCCGGTGAGCGGGCGGTTCAGGCGCAGCGCGGCGGTGCGGGAGGCCCGCAGCATGTCGACGGAGGCGGTCACGGAGGACTTCGTGTCCATGTACGGGTGGCGGCCCGGGCCCTTGCCGAGGCCCAGGTAGTCGGGGGCGGCGACGGCGCGGCCCGCGGAGGCGTGGAGGTAGGACGCGAAGCGGCCGAAGTCCTCGCCGACGGAGGGTGCGTAGTCGCGGTGGGCCATCGTGCCGTGGGTGTCGGAGACCAGGTCCAGGCGGTGCGGGCCGCCCTTGGGGAGCGTGAGGAGGCCGGTGGCGGTGGTGGATGCGCCCTGCGGTGTGACGGTGCGGTAGGTGAGGCGGTAGGCGCGCAGGCCGTGCCGGACGGTGTCAGTGTCCATCCCTCCGGAGGCGAGGAAGCGGGCGACATCGGCGCGGTCGAGGTCGGCCACGGGGGTGATGTCCAGCAGGGCGCCTCTGCCGTGCGCTTCGGTCGAGCGGGACGCCCCGGTCGCACCGGTGGGCTGCTGGGCGGCGGCCGGTGCGGTACCGAGTGCGGCGAGGACCACCACGGCTGCGGCCGTCACCCTTCGACGGGCGGCGCGGCGGCGTTTGCGATCGCCCCAACTGCTCTTGTTCGAACGGCTGTTGTTGTCCATGGCCCAAAAGCTACACAGCCGCGCACGACGCCGGCACCGGCGTGGCCCCCCGACCGGAGGTACAGCCGGCAACACCTCCGGTCCGGGGGTTTTCCCCGCCGGACGGGCCGCGCCCTCACAGCCGCTGGATGATGGTCCCCGTCGCCAGCGCGCCGCCCGCGCACATCGTGATCAGCGCGAACTCCTTGTCGCGGCGCTCCAGTTCGTGCAGGGCCGTGGTGATCAACCGGGCCCCGGTGGCCCCCACCGGGTGGCCGAGCGCGATGGCGCCGCCGTTGACGTTGACCTTTTCGAGGTCCTGTCCGAAGACCTGGGCCCAGCTCAGCACCACCGAGGCGAAAGCCTCGTTGATCTCGACGATGTCGATGTCCTTGAGCGACATCCCGGCCTTGCCGAGCACCGCGCGGGTCGCGTCGACCGGTCCGTCGAGGTGGAAGTGCGGGTCGGCGCCGACCAGTGCCTGCGCGACGATCCGGGCGCGCGGCTTGAGCTTGAGCGCGCGCGCCATCCGTTTGGACGCCCACATGATCGCGCAGGCGCCGTCTGATATCTGCGAGGAGTTGCCCGCGGTGTGGACCGCGGTGGGCATGACCGGTTTGAGCCGGCCGAGCCCCTCCATCGTGGAATCCCGCAGCCCCTCGTCCCGGTCGACCAGGCGCCACATGCCCTGCCCGGCCGCCTGTTCCTCCTCGGTGGTCGGCACCTGGACCGCGTAGGTCTCCCGTTTGAACCGTTCCTCGGCCCAGGCGACGGCCGCCCGCTCCTGCGAGATCAGCCCGAGCGAGTCGACGTTCTCCCGGGTCAGCCCGCGCTTGCGGGCGATGCGCTCGGCGGCCTCGAACTGGTTGGGCAGGTCCACGTTCCACTCGTCGGGCCAGGGCTTGCCCGGTCCGTGCTTGGAGCCGCTGCCCAGCGGCACCCGCGACATGGCCTCGACGCCGCAGCTGATGCCGATGTCGATGACTCCGGCGGCGACCATATTGGCGACCATGTGGGAGGCCTGCTGCGAGGAGCCGCACTGGCAGTCCACGGTGGTGGCGGCGGTCTCGTAAGGAAGACCCACGGTGAGCCAGGCGTTGCGGGCCGGGTTCATCGACTGTTCGCCGGCGTGGGTGACCGTGCCGCCGACGATCTGTTCGACGCAGTCGGCATGGATGCCGGTGCGGCCGAGGAGTTCTCGATAGGTCTCGCCCAGCAGATAGGCGGGATGCAGATTGGCGAGCGCGCCTCCACGCTTGCCGATGGGCGTGCGTACGGCTTCGACGATGACGGGTTCCGCGGCCATGAGCTCGTCCTCTCCTCGCACTTCCGCAGGGGCGTCCCGGCGCCCGCGGAAGGAACTAGTACGCGTTCTAGTTCTCCATGCAGTCTTATGAGGCTTACCCCCGGTACGCAAGGGTCGTGCACACACCTTGCGCCCGCTTCATGCCTGCCTCACCCACTCTTCACACAACAGATCGGGCCACCCCTCTTGCCAGTTGTAGAACTCGTTACTACCTTTCGGGCAACTTCTGATGGGTCGTCAGACATCTTTCGGACGGCTCTCGGACCGACCTGGAGTTGCCGATGCCCTGCCCCCATCTGCCCGAAGGGTTCGACTTCACCGACCCTGATCTGCTCCAAGCCCGCATACCGCACCCGGAGTTCGCGCAGATGCGGCAGACCGCACCGGTCTGGTGGTGCACCCAGCCGGCCGGTATCTCCGGTTTCGACGACGAGGGCTACTGGGTCGTCACCCGGCACGCGGACGTCAAGTACGTCTCCACCCACCCCGAGTTGTTCTCCTCGAACACCAACACCGCGGTCATCCGCTTCAACGAGTCGATCGACCGCGACCAGATCGAGGTCCAGAAGCTGATCATGCTGAACATGGACCCGCCCGAGCACACCCGGGTCCGCCAGATCGTCCAACGGGGTTTCACCCCACGGGCGATCCGCTCCCTGGAGCAGGCCCTGCGCAGCCGCGCCCGCTCGATCGTCGAGACGGCGCTCACCGCGGCCGACGACGACGGCTCCTTCGACTTCGTCACGAACATCGCCGTCGAACTGCCGCTCCAGGCCATCGCCGAACTCATCGGCGTACCGCAGGAGGACCGGTCCAGGATCTTCGACTGGTCCAACAAGATGGCCGCGTACGACGATCCGGAGTACGCGATCACCGAGGAGGTCGGCACCGAGGCAGCCATGGAGATCGTCTCGTACTCGATGAACCTGGCGGCCGCCCGCAAGGAGTGCCCGGCCAAGGACATCGTCTCCCAGCTGGTCGCCGCGGAGGGGCAGGGGAACCTCTCCTCCGACGAGTTCGGCTTCTTCGTGATCCTGCTCGCCGTCGCCGGCAACGAGACCACCCGTAACGCCATCAGTCACGGCATGCACGCCTTCCTCACCCACCCCGACCAGTGGGAGCTCTACAAGAGCGAACGGCCGGAGACGACCGCCGAGGAGATCGTCCGCTGGGCCACCCCCGTGGTCTCCTTCCAGCGGACCGCCACCCAGGACGTCGAACTGGGCGGGCAGCAGATCAAGAAGGGCGACCGGGTCGGGCTGTTCTACTCCTCGGCCAATAACGACCCCGAGGCCTTCGAGAATCCCGAGTCCTTCGACATCTCCCGCGATCCCAACCCGCACCTCGGCTTCGGCGGCGGCGGTCCGCACTTCTGCCTCGGCAAGTCCCTTGCCGTGATGGAGATCAACCTGATCTTCAACGCGATCGCCGATGTGATGCCGGATCTGCGGCTGGTCGGCGACCCGCGACGGCTGCGCTCGGCGTGGCTCAACGGGATCAAGCAGCTTCAGGTCAGCACCGCCGTCGGCGCCGGGCACTGAATCTGCCGGAAGCCGGAGGCCGGGAACCAGAAGCCGGAACCCGGGAACCGGAAGCCGGAAGCCGGAAGCCGGGAGCTCAGGGCGGCGGAGGCCGGGGCCTCCGCCCCACGCCCCCGCCACCGCCGGCCGTAACGGCCCACACCCCCCACCCCCGCCCAGCCCCCCGGGGGGGAAGCGCACAACACC
>NZ_JBHVSY010000008.1:0-146331 GCF_042884935.1 Streptomyces sp. NPDC058092 | reverse complement strand
TTGGGGGGGGTTGTTTTTTTTTATTACCCCCCGGGGGGGGTGGGCGGGGGGGGGGCGGGGGGGCCCCCCCCCCCACGCCCCGGCCTCCGCCGTCCGTACCGGCACACACCCCGCACCCCGTCCGAGCCCCCGGTCGGGGAAGCGCACAACAGCGCGAGGATCATGGCGGGCATGCACGCCCTGCTCTCCGCCTTCACCCCCATCTGGATGCTCACCGCGATCGGCTACGCGGTCGGTCGCAGCGGTCTCCTCGGGGAGCAGGCGGAGGCCGTGCTCGGCCGGTTCGTCTTCCATGTGGCCATGCCCGCCGCCCTGTTCACCATGGTCTCCGGGGCGCGTCTCGATGCCTTCGCCAATTCCTCGATGGTGGCCTTCGCGGCAGGCACCGCGCTGGTCTGCGGTCTCGGCTTCGTGGCCTCGGGCCGGCTGTTCGGCCGGGGCACGGCCGACCGGGCGATCGGCAGTATGGCGTCCGGCTACGTCAACTCCGCCAACCTCGGCATTCCGGTGGCGGTCCAGGTGCTCGGCGACGCGTCGTTCGTCGCTCAGATCATCCTGTTCCAGGTGCTGTTGGTCTCCCCGGTGATCCTGACGCTGCTGGACACGGAATCGGGCGCGGCGTCGGGGTCGGGGGCGGTCTCCGGAAAGGGCTTGGTGTTCCGGCGGATGCTGACCATGCCGGTGCGCAACCCCGTCATCATGGCCTCGCTGCTGGGTGTCGTCGTCTCCGCGCTCGGACTGCGACTGCCGCACGCCCTCGCCCACTCCTGTGACGTTCTCGGCGCCGCAGCCGTGCCGACGGCCCTGATCACGCTGGGTCTGTCCTTGAACGTCCGCCCGGCGACCGGTGTTCCGACGATGCAGCGCGCGGAGGGCGGTGAGCGCGCGGAGCCCGACGGGGCGGGGGTGCGTACGAAACGTGCGGAGGTCGTTGTGGCCGTCGCGCTCAAGACGCTGGTCCAGCCCCTGATCGCCTTCGTCGTCGGCGGTCCGCTGCTGAGTCTGCCGGACCATCAGCTGCTGGCCGTCGTGCTCTGCTCCGCGCTGCCGACCGCTCAGAACGCTTTCATCTACGCCCAGCAGTACGGCCTGGACACCCGCCTGGCCCGCAACTCCGTGGTGGCCTCGACGGTGGTGTCCATGGCGACACTGTCCCTCGCCACCTGGTCCCTGGGGACGTCCTCCTGAGCCGTTCGGCCCCACTGAGCCGTTCGAGTGGCGGACCCGGGCCGATGGGCGGATGCTGGTCGGGCGGCGATCCATACCGAAGGGGTGACGGAACGGCGGTTTCGTCCCGGCACCCCTTCGGCGCCTGCGGGCTTCGTGCGTCCTACAGGCCCTGATGCTGTTTGCTGCCCACCGCTTCGCCGGTCGGTCTCGGCACCGGCACGGGCACGGGCACGGGCACCGAAACGGCCAGGTCGTCCTGCGGTTTCGCCGCCGCCGGCACGGCCGGCAATCGCAGTCTCCGAGGCCCCGACAGTACGTGGGTCAACCCGAAGCCGAGCGCGACGACAGCCGCACCACCCACCGCGTCCAGCACCCAGTGATTGGCCGTGGCGACGATCGCGGAGACCGTGAACAGCGGGTGCAGCAGCCCCAGCGCCTTCATCCACAGCTTCGGGGCCAGCATGACGATGACCACACCGCACCAGAGCGACCAGCCGAAATGCAGCGAAGGCATGGCCGCGTACTGATTGGTCATCGCGGTCAGCGTTCCGTAGTCCGGCTTCGCGAAGTCCTGGACGCCATGGACCGTGTCGATGAAACCGAGCCCCGGCATCAACCGCGGCGGGGCCAGCGGGTAGAGCCAGAAGCCGACCAGCGCGAGAAGCGTGGCGAAGCCGATGGAGCTGCGGACCCAGCGGTAGTCGGCGGGGCGTCGTACGTACAGCACACCGAGGATCGCCAGCGGCACGATGAAGTGGAACGTCGAGTAGTAGTAGTCGAAGAAGTCCTTCAGCCAGGCGACCTTGACGACCGCGTGGTTGACCCAGTGCTCGATGTCGATGTGCAGCCACTGTTCGAGGGAGTGGATCTGACGGCCGTGGTGTTCGGCGGTGGCGCGGCCCGCCGTCGCCGCGAGCCTGACATGCGCGTACGCGGAGTACACGACCCTGATCAGGAGCAGTTCCAGCAGCAGGTTGGGCCGGCTGAGCACCCGCCGCCAGAACGGCAGCAGGGGAACGCGGCTCCAGCGGGCCGGAACCGGGACCGCGTAGTCGGTCGGGATCGGCCGCTGCCAGTACGGCGAGGTGCGCGGCAGGAACGGTGCCGCGCAGGCCGCGCCGAGTGCCGCGATCAGCAGCACGTTGTCGCGCAGGGGGAAGACCGCCGCGATGTTCGGCAGCAGCATCTTCCCCGGCAGCGTGATCACGAGCACCACGACCGCCGGCCACACCAGCCGGTCGGAGGCCCCCTTGCCGACCCGGCCGGCCACGGCGAGCAGCACCCACAGCAGTTGGTGCTGCCAGGCGGTCGGCGAGACGGCGACGGCGACGCAGCCGGTCACGGCGACGGCGAGCAGCAACTGCCCGTCGCGGGCGTACCGTACGGCGCGGCGCAGCCCGAGATAGCAGACGGCGGCCGCCAGCACCGCGAACAGCACGATTTCGAGCGGGCCCGCCAGACCGAACCGGAGCAGCGCGCCGTGCAGGGACTGGTTGGCCAGGCTGTCCGGATTGTCACCGAGCCCGGCGCCCGCGACATGGTGCACCCAGTAGGTCCACGAGTCGCTCGGCATCGCGGCCCAGGCCAGCGCGGTACAGGCGGCGAACGCGGTGCCGCCGGTCACCGCGGCCCGCCGGCGGCCGGTGAGCCAGAGCAGAACCGCGAAGAGCAGCACGGTCGGCTGCAGCGCGGCCGCGATCCCGATCAGGAGGCCCGAGGCGCGTTCCCCGCGGACCGCGAAACAGGCCAGCAGCACCAGCAGGACCGGCAGGATGCTGGTCTGCCCCAGGTGGAACGCGTTACGGACCGGCAGGGACAGCATCAGCAGGCTGATCGCGACCGGGGCGGCCAGCAGTGAGGTGCGGCGGGTGACCGGGCCCGGCAGCGCGCGGGCGGCGACGATGCCCAGTGCGGCGACGAGCAGCAGCGACCCGAAGGTCCAGGCGACGCCCAGGCTCTGTTCCGCCATCCGGGTCAGTGGCTTCAGCACGAGCCCGGCGAACGGGGTGCCGGTGAACCGGTCGCTGTCGTACAGCGAGCCCGTCACATGCAGAACACCGTTCTCACCGATCCAGGTCTCCAGATCGGTAAGCCGTTCCCCCGGCGGCTGCCGCAGCACCACCGCCATCTGCCGTACGGCCAGTGCGGCCACAACCAGCCAGAGCACGGCTCGGGCAGCCCCGGTCCTCGCCCCCGTCGCCGCGTCTCCGCGCACACTGTGCTCCGCATTCGCCACGCTGCGCCGACCCTCCCGCCGTTCCTGTGCCCGTCCCTCGACCTGGGCGTGCTGTGAAACCTTCGCATTGCGCTATGGGGTAGACACAATCAACCCCCTCTTCGCCTGACTGTCATCCTCCTTTTCTCGAAAGAATGACCGAAAGCCCGCTCGTACCGGGCCGGTCCGGGCCGGTCCGGGCCGGTCCGGGCCGCGGTCCGGGCCGGTCCGGCCCACACGCCCGGCCGGGACCGGAACCGGAACCGGATCGGTGGTGGGACGGCCGTACCGAGCAGATCGTCATGCGGCTCACGGTCCACGGGGACGCCCCCGAAGGCGCCGGCGCCGTGTTCCTGGCGGCTGCGGTGGTGCTGGTGTGGTGCTGCGGATCCGACGGCACCGGCCGGTGGTGACCGCACACTGATGTGTGCGCTCCTCCGATCATGCTCAAGTCAGAATGACCGGCATGACCTGGACCGTGACCCCCGAACCCTTCGACTCCCCCGATGCGGCGCTGCTGCGTCGGGACTACTACGCCGAGGTCGCCGGCCGCTACTGGGGGCGGCCCGCGACCGCCGAGGAGATCGACGAGGGGCTCACCGGCGACGACGCCGACCGGCTCGTTCCGCCCTCCGGCCAGTTCGTCGTCGGCCGGTTCGAGGGGAAACCGGCGGCCTGCGCCGGGCTGCTGGTGGTGGACGCGGACATCGCGGAACTGACCCGGGTGTTCGTACGCCCCGAATACCGCGGTACGGGCGGCGGCGGGCTGCTCCTGACAGCCGTCGAGACCGCGGCGCGCGCCTTCGGCGTACGCACGGTCAGGCTCGACACCCGCAATGACCTCGTCGAGGCACGGGGGCTGTACGCCAAGCACGGTTATCGGGAGGTCCCGGCGTTCCACCGGCGGCAGTACGCGGAGCACTGGTTCGCCAAGGAGCTCTAGGTGTACTGCTCCGGGAGCACTGGAAATCCGCGGCAGCTCCAGAACCCCAGGAAACCCCAGCAGCCCCGGGCGCCGTCCACCGATCGGCTCACGCGGGGCCGGCCGCGTGGTCCCGCTTCGGCTCGGGGCAGTGGGGCCGTTCCTTGGTCGACCCGCTCGTCTCGGCGGTCAGCTCCGCCACGAGGCGGACCAGGTCGGTCGGCCGTTCCGGACCCCACCAGTCGCCCAGCAGCTCCGCCATCGAATCCTCACGGGCCTTCGCCAGCTTCACCACGGCTTCCTCACCGGTCTCGGTGAGCACCAGCTGTATCCCCTCGCGCCGGACCAGTCCGCGCTCCTCCAGCTGACGCGCCGCCTCGCTGATCACCCGCAGCGGAACCGGGGTGACGTCGGCGAGCATGGCCGGTTCCACCGTGCCGTGCCGCCTGATGCGCAGCAGCATCCAGCTCGCCGCGGGCAGCAGGTCGTACCCCGCCCTCTTGGTGATCTTCACGTAGACCTTGCGGCGGCCCTCTCGGGTGGCGAGCACCGAGAGTGCCCGGGCGCATTCGTCGTACGAGGACCGCTCGACCGGGTTCGTCGCCAGGGTCTCGGTGGGCTCCGGGGCGGTCACCGAGCCGCGCAGCTTGTCCTCCTTGAGGAACCAGGCGAAGGCGAAGGCGACCACCACGACGGGGGCCGCGTACAGGAACACGTCGGTGATCGAGGTCGAGAATGCGTGGAGCACCAACGGCCGTAGCACGGGCGGCAGTTTGCCGATGGCGCGTGGGTCCGCGGCCAGCCCCTCGGCGCCGGCCCCGGGAGGCAGGGTGCGGCCGGCCAGCACCGCGGTCAGCTTGTCGATGAGCCGGTTGGTGAAGATCGTGCCGAAGACGGCGACACCGAACGAGGCGCCGATGGAGCGGAAGAAGGTGGCTCCGGAGGTGGCGACGCCGAGATCCTCGTACGTGACGGCGTTCTGCACGACCAGCACCAGGACCTGCATCACCAGACCGAGCCCGGCCCCGAAGACGAAGAAGTAGACGCTCATCTCCAGGGTGCTGCTGGTCTCCGTGAGCCGGTGCAGGAGCTGCAGTCCGATCGCGGTGATACCGGTGCCCGCGATCGGGAAGACCTTCCAGCGGCCGGTGCGGCTGACGATCTGCCCGGACACGGTCGAGGTGAGGAGCAGACCGGCCACCATCGGGAGCATGTGCACACCGGACATCGTCGGCGTGATGCCGTGCACCACTTGCAGGAAGGTCGGCAGATAGGTCATCGCGCCGAACATCGCGAAACCGACCACGAAGCTGATGACGGCGACGAGGCTGAAGGTCCTGATCCGGAACAGCTTCAACGGAATGACGGGCTCCGCGGCGCGGCGCTCCACCTGCACGAAGGCGATCAGCAGCAGCACGCTCAGCACGGCGAGACCGATGATCTGCGCCGAGCCCCAGGCCCAGGTGGTGCCGCCGAGCGAGGCGGCGAGGACGAGGCAGGTGGCGACGGAGGCGATGAGGAAGGTGCCGAGGTAGTCGATGGTGTGCTTCGTACGGTGGACCGGGATGTGCAGGACGGCGGCGATCACGAGGAGCGCGACGACGCCGACCGGCAGGTTGATGTAGAAGACCCAGCGCCAGCTGAGGTGTTGGGTGAAGAAGCCGCCGAGGAGCGGTCCGAGGACGCTCGTCGCACCGAAGACCGCACCGAACAGGCCCTGGTACTTGCCTCGTTCGCGCGGCGCGACGATATCGCCGACGATCGCCATCGAGAGCACGATGAGGCCGCCGCCGCCGAGGCCCTGAAGAGCGCGGAAGCCGATGAGCTGCGGCATGTTCTGGGCAACGCCGCAGAGCGCCGAGCCGATGAGGAAGATGACGATGGCGGTCTGGAAGAGCTTCTTGCGCCCGTACTGGTCGCCGAGCTTGCCCCAGAGCGGGGTCGCGGCGGTCGACGCCAGCAGGTAGGCCGTGACCACCCAGGAGAGGTGTTCCAGACCGCCGAGGTCGCTGACGATGGTCGGCAGCGCGGTGGAGACGATGGTCTGGTCGAGTGCGGCCAGAAGCATGCCGAGGAGCAGCGCACCGATGGCCACCATGACCGACCGCGTGGAGCGGTCCTCACCGGGGGCGAGGGCCGGGGCCGGGGGGCTCGGATGCTGGGCCATGGAACATCTCCTCGGGTCCGCTACATCCCCATCCTGGCCGTTCCGCACGGTTATGGCCTGCCGAACGGGCCCGGCGGGTACCGGCCCGGGATCCCGGGGGCTGCGGCGACCTGCGGGGACACCCGGCCCGACGACCGCGACCTACCCGGATTGGCTTTCCCGGACAGGTTTTTGTATCGTGATGGAACAAAGTAGCCTCCGCCCGCCACCCCCTGACCGGCGGGCGAGGCTGCTTGTTTCTCTTTCCTGCGACATATCCCCCTTCGCTCGACTTCCCTCGAGCTCTTCCCCTTTTCTGTGCCTCTCTCCCCCCGCTCTGGAGCCCGCCCATGCCGGCCACCGTCCTCGCAGCTCGCGCCCTCCTTCTGGACATGGATGGCACCCTCGTGAACTCCGACGCCGTCGTGGAGCGCTGCTGGCGGCGCTGGGCGCTGCGGGAGGGGCTGGACCCGGAGGCCGCGCTCAAGGTGGTTCACGGGCGGCAGGGGTACGCCACGATGGCGGTGCTCCTCCCGGACCGTCCGATGGAGCAGAACTACGCGGACAACCGGGTGATGCTCGCCGAGGAGACCGCCGACACCGACGGCGTCGTGCCGGTCGCCGGTGCGCCCGCTTTCATGGACGCGATCGCGGCGCTCCCGCACGCCCTGGTCACCTCGGCCGACGCCGCGCTGGCCCGGACCCGGATGACCGCGTCCGGGCTGCGGATGCCCGCCACCCGCGTCACCGCCGAGAACGTCGGCGCCAGCAAGCCGGACCCCGAGGGCTTCCTCAAGGGAGCCGCCGAGCTGGGCTTCGCCCCGGCGGACTGCGTCGTCTTCGAGGACTCGGAGGCGGGGATCACGGCCGGCCGGGCGGCGGGCATGCGCGTCGTGGGTGTCGGCCCGCGGGCCGCAGCGCTCTCCCCCGACGCGCACGTCGAGGACCTGACGCAACTCCGGGTGGAAGCGGCGGCCGACGGTTCGATCCGGCTGCACATCAGCGCGCGATAGCCCCCCTTCGGTGGCCCCGGCCTCGGCGCGGCCGGCCCCGCGGGCCTCAGTCCCGGTGCAGCCGCCCCCGTGCCACCAGTTCGAGCATGACGGCGACGGCCACCGCCTGTACGGCCATCAGCGCCACCAGTACGAACAGCTGCACGGCCCCCGCCTGCACCGGTGAGGCGCCGCCGAGCAGCATGCCCACGAAGGCGCCCGGCAGGGCGACGAGTCCCACCGTCCGTGTCTGATCGAGCCCCGGCAACAGCGCGTCCGCCGCCGCGGGCCGGGCGATCTCCAGCCTCGCGTCACGGTCGAGCAGCCCGAGCGCCATACCCGCCTCCACCTCCCCCCGCCGGGTCGTCAACTCGTCCAGCGCCCGCCGCCCACCGAGCACGGTCGCGGTCAGCGCACCGCCGATGAGGATGCCCGCCACCGGGATCAGCGCGATGCCCCGGACCTGGACGAGTCCGGTGAGCAGCAGCAGGACGATCACCGGCACGACCCCCGCCCCGATCGGCACGGCCGCCCACCACCAGGTGCGATTACGGGTGATCCGGCGGCCCGCGGTCCGCACCGCGACGGCGTACATCAGCGCCACGAACCCGAGCAGCGGCGGCAGCGAACGGACCACCCAGCCGATGAGCAGGGAGACCGCGGCGAGCTGGACCGCGGCCCGCAGCCCGGCCAGCAGGATCTCGCGCGACCGTCCGAGCGAGGCCAGCGCGGCGACGGCCGCCGCCGCCGCGAGCAGCACGGCGAGGACAACCCCGAGCGTGATGTCGACCGGAAGCAGCACGCCGTAACTCTACGGCCGACCCGACCCGGACCACGGGCACGAACCGACCCGGCCCACAGCCGGATTGTCGTCGCGTCAGCACATCCGCCCGCGCAGATGCGGACGTACGCCCCCATGCTCCAGCCCTGTCGGTCAGAACCCTTGATGTGACGTGCCCATGTCGCCACTCTGTTACCTGGCGCCCACCCCGCGGAAACCTGGCGCCGTCACGATGGCCGGGCCCCACAGGTCACCCGTCCAAGGTCCCCCCACTTCCAGGGAGTTCACATGTCAGGTGTCTACGCGCGTCGCATCGCTGTCGTCGTCGCATCCGCCGCCCTCGCCGCAACCACCGGACTGCTCACCGCCCCCACCGCCCAGGCAGCCATGCCCACCCCGGTGTCGGCATCGACCGCCCGTACCTATCTGAGCGAGCTGACCGTCTCCGCGGAGGGCTCGTCGACCGGCTACAGCCGCGACAAGTTCCCGCACTGGATCACCCAGTCGGGCACCTGCAACACCCGCGAGGTCGTCCTCAAGCGCGACGGTACGAATGTGCAGCAGGACTCCAGCTGCGCGGCCGTCAGCGGCAGTTGGTACTCGGAGTACGACGGCGCCACCTGGACCGCCGCCTCCGATGTGGACATCGACCACATGGTCCCGCTCGCCGAGGCCTGGCGATCGGGCGCCAGCAACTGGACCACCACCCAACGACAGGCGTACGCAAACGACTTGACGCGTCCTCAGCTCATTGCGGTCACGGACAATGTCAACCAGTCCAAGGGTGACAAGGACCCGGCCGCCTGGCTGCCCCCGCGCACCGCGTACCGCTGCACGTACGTGCGCGCCTGGGTGCACGTGAAGCACTACTACAACCTCGCGGTCGACTCGGCCGAGAAGAGCGCCCTGCAGTCCGTCCTCAACGGCTGCTGAACCCCGCCCTCAACGGCTGCTGAACCCACCATCTCCTCCCCCGTCGCCCCACACCGTACGGAGCCGTGCACGCCGCACGGCTCCGTACGCGCGCCCCGGAAGGGCGCGAGGACGGCGCCGGCGGGGAGCCACCGGCGCGTTTTCGGCCGAGTACGGCCACTGATGATGAAGACCCGCGCGGCCCGCGAGCCCGAGGAGCAGCGGCGGTCGGGGCTTGGCGCCGGTGAGGCGCACGGGGTGCGCGGGGAGGCCCTCACCCGGCCCCGGGCCGTACGATCCCTCCCCTGACCGGCGTTCCTCCGCCGCGGCTCCCGTCGCCGTTCACCCCCAGCCCGGAGCGGAGGCACGCGGCACCGCGTCGCGGGAGGGCGGCGAATCCGCCCGCATCCTTCAGCTGACCTGCGCCCCCTGCGCACCCGTTCACGAGGCCGCCCCCGGGTTCACGAGGCAGCCTCCGGGTTCACGAGGCAGCCTCCGGAAACACTCGGGGCCGGCTTCCGCCGCGACACCCAGCCCATGACACCCAGCCCATGACACCCACCTGGCATGGCCGGAAAGCTGCGCTGCCATTGGTTCAGGCCACAGCGGCGAAGGAAGGTGCGCAGTTGGAGGCGGTGCCGAGCCGAACCCTGACCGACGAACACAGGGCGATTTCCAGCCAGTCGACAGAATGTTGAACTTGCAAGCATTGGTGAGGTTTCCCTAACCTTGGGCGCTCAATCGGTTCACGTCCCCACCAGACCGAAGGAGCCCTCCCCCCATGCACGCACGTTTGAATCAGGCTCAGCCCTATGTCCTCGCCCTGTTCCGGATCGTCGTGGGCCTGCTCTTCGCCTGCCACGGCGCCGCCTCGCTCTTCGGCGTCCTCGGCGGCGCGATGGGCGGCGGCTCGATACCCGCCGGCACCTGGCCCGGCTGGTACGCGGCGGTCATCCAGCTCGTCGGCGGCAGCCTGGTGGTGCTCGGTCTGGGCACCCGTCTCGCCGCCCTCGTCTCCTCCGGCTCCATGGCGTACGCGTACTTCAAGGTCCACCAGCCCGAGGCGCTCTTCCCGCTGCAGAACGGCGGCGAGCCCTCGGCCGTCTTCTGCTGGGCGTTCCTTCTGCTGGTCTTCACCGGCCCCGGCGCACCGGCCCTGGACCGGCTGTTCAGCCGGGGCGGCGCGGAGCGCGCCGGGGACCGCGCACGCGAGCAGGCACCGGCCGTGACGGTCTGACGGCCGCAATGGCCTGACCCGCACAGGACCGGCCCGTCCGCCCGCGGGCCGGTCCGCACACCGCCTACACCCGGAACCCGGGCTTCCCATTTGCGGGCGTACGTGAGCTTCCCAACATCATCCGTATTTATAGATCAACGGAAGAGCGTCAGGCGTACGCTGTACAGCTGGCCCTGCCGCTCCTGCCGCTCCCCTGCGACGTCGCGGCGTTGTTCCGGATCGGGGAGTAGTAGGTGCTTGAGAGTATGGGTGCGCTGACCGGCAGCCCATGGATCTATGCCGTGGTCGCCCTCTCGGTGCTCCTGGACGTCTTTCTGCCCGTGCTGCCCAGCGGAGTCCTGGTGATCGCGGCTGCCACGGGAGTCGCCGCCGGTTCGACGACGGTCGCGGGCACCGCTTCCGCGACGAACGCCGCCGAGCAGGTGTCCCAGGCGCCCTCGCTCCTCGCGCTGATCCTGTGCGCCGCCACCGCCTCGGTCCTCGGCGATCTCGTCGCGTACCGGCTGGCCTGGCGCGGCGGCGAACGGCTGGACCGGGCCATCGCCCGCTCCCGCCGCCTCACCTCGGCACAGGAACACCTCGGCACCGCCCTCGCCCGGGGCGGCGGCATCCTCGTCATCATTGCCCGCTTCGCCCCGGCCGGCCGCTCGGTCGTCTCCCTGGGCGCGGGCGCCGCGCATCGCAAGGTGAAGGAATTCCTGCCCTGGTCGGCGCTGGCGGGCGTGGCCTGGGCCGGTTACAGCGTGGGCCTCGGCTACTTCGGCGGCCAGTGGCTCGGCGCTACCTGGCTGGGCACGGCCGTCTCGGTCCTCGCCCTGTTCGTGGCGGGCGCCCTCGCCGCGTACGTCATGCGCCGCCCGGCAGCCGAGGCGGCTGCCCGGACGGCGACGCCCGCGACGGCCACTACGGCGTCCTGACCGCACCCCGTATCTCCAGGCCGTCGAGCAGTCTGGCGGTCGCCTCGGCGATCTCGTCGACCGCCCGGTCGAACACTTCCTGATTGTGCGCGGCCGGGGCACGGAAGCCGGACACCTTGCGTACGAACTGCAGGGCGGCGGCCCGGATCTCCTCCTCGGTGGCCTCTTCGGGGAGGGCGGGCGGTCGAAGGGTCTTGATGCTGCGGCACATGACTCCAGTGTGACCCGCCCCACTGACAACGGCCGGTGAGGCACTTCAGCCCGCCGGGCACCACTAGCACCGCACCACGTCAGCCCTTCACGCAAATCACCCGGCCCCTCACCTCACCCCTCAGCCTCACCCGGTCCGTTCGACGGCGGGGATCTCGTACGTACCGTCGAGGATCTCCTGCCCCGGTACGTAGAGCCTGAGCACCATCCGGAACTCCCCGCCGGGCGAGGGCAGCCAGTTCGCCGCCGCGGCCGGGCCGGCCGGGCGCTCCCTCCCGATGTGAAGCGTCAGCGACCCGTCCTCGTCGTACACGAGACCCGGGGTGCGATCACCGATCGAGGACCGCTCGGCCGGGTTCCCGGCGAGGCGGTGGCCCTGCGTGCCGTACGCGGCCATGGACCAGAACGCCCCTACCGGCGGCTGCCGCTCGAAGCGCAGTACGTAGGAGTGGGCGCCGTTCAGCCGCTCACCGTCGGCGTCGCGGAACGCGCGGGCATACACCGCCTCGTAGCCGTGACTCCCCCACAGCGCGTTCCGTGCCGCCACCGCCCTGGTCAGGTAGGAGGCCTCCCGGTCCGCGATCCGCCACTGCGGGGAGTCGATGGTCCCGACGCCGTGCCGGTCGAGGTTGTAGTCGAAGAGATGCGGGTCCATCTCCCAGCCCCCGTCCGCCACCGGGAACCGACTCGCCTCCGCCACCCGCGCCCGGCCCCGTACCAGGCCCTCGGTCAGTGCGTGTACGAGTCCGGGGTCGGCGGACACGTACGGCGACGGCCCCTCCTCCAGCAGCCCCAGCGGCTGGAACCGGTCCTGATACGCCTGGTCGGCCGCGGACGGCGGGAAGTCGGCCATCCACACCCTGAGCTGCTCGAAGAAGCGCAGCGACTCCGGTACGTCCGGGTCGGGCGCGGGCAGGCCCGTGCGATGGGTCCCGGGTTCGACGTGCGTGAGGGCGAGCCCTGCCTGAAGCGTACGGACCCGCTCCCTGTCGTCCGGACTGTCGCAGGCGTCGCGTCCGATGACGGTGACGACGGAGGTCGGCGCGTCGATCACCCCGCGCACCCCGTCCGGCACACTGCCCGCCCAGCCGGGCGGTACGACGAGCCAGTCCCCGGCCTCCGTACCGGTGGCACGGCGGCCGACGTACGCGAAGTTGTTGGTCCAGGCGTCCACGAACTGCAGCACGTGGTACGCACCGTCCGCGTCCGGGACATGGAGGAGAACCGGCCCGCCGGAGAGGTCGAGATGGGCGAGGGAGAGGACCGTGTCGCCATCACAGACCGCCGCGAAGTGCGCGTCGGGGGCCACCGGCTGACCGGCATGCGCGAAGTGGTTGAAGGGAGTGGGCGGCAACGAGCCGAAACCCGTCTGCATGAAGTCCTCGACCGTCGACAGGTCGTGGACCAGCGGACAGCCGTAGACGTACGCCTCGGCGGCAAGAGCGACGAGTTCTTCCGCGTTCTCCTCAGGCACCGCAACCCTCTCCCTCTCCTCCACGGCCCGCTCCCGCACGCACCCACTTCCTCAGATGACCGCCTTCGCGGTCGCCGTGCACAGCGCCCAGATCACGAACGCGTCGATGGCGATGGAGACGATCGCCCAGACCGGCTGGTAGGGCAGCCAGATGAAGTTGACGATCAGGCTGACGGAGGCGAGCACCACACCCGTGGCACGAGCCCAGACGGCGCCCTTGAGAATGCCCCAGCCGACACATCCGAGCACGATGCCGAGGACGAGGTGGATCCATCCCCATGTGGCCACATCGAACTTGAACGTGTAGTTCCTGACGTGCGCGTAGACGTCGTCGGTGGCGATACCGGTGATGCCCTTGATCACTCCGAGGACGCCGTCGACGAGAAGCAGCACGCCGGCAAACATGACTCCACCGGCTGCCCAGGGGTTCATTTCCCCCTGATCGACGGTACGGGCCGGGCCTGGCGTGGGCGCTGAGTGTGCCATGGAAACTCCTGGGCCGGAGCGGGACTGCAGGACAGAACCGACCCTGCGTGGCACCTTCCCGGGCGACCACCCGGACGCGCCCGAACGGGTGACGCGCCGAGAGGCGCCGCCGGCCGGGCTACGGTGCCGGGAACCGCGACACCTTCGCGACCCGGCACGTGAGCTCGCCCGGGAACTTCCCCAGCCCCTGGGCCTTTTCCAGGGACTTCTGCCCGGCGTCCAGGTCGGACGCCGACGCGAGCCCTTCGGCGTGGCGCGTACCGTCCCCGTCCACGAACTCCACGGAGACGATGTAGGAGGCCCGTGCACCGGAATGATCGATGATCTCCACCTCCGCCGCGGGCCACCGAGTCACCGCGTCCAGTTCACAACCGGTGATCCTCACACGACCCACGCCGCCTGCGATACGTACAGCTGCTCGCGGTGATCAACGCCTGGCCTCCCCCGGACGATCCGGCACCGGCCCTCGCCTGGTTCGCCGAGGCGTTGCGCGCCCGGGCGGCCCGGCACCTCTGATGCGGCGGCACCGGGTCGAACCTAGACTGACCAAGGCCCGAAAAGTCCCGAATAAGGGAGATATCCACCATGGCTAAACGAGGAAACAAGCGCCGCGCCCGCAAGAAGAAGAACGCCAATCACGGCAAGCGCCCCAACGCCTGAGCCGACCGATCACCGAGTCCGCGGCGGCCGCGCGTCCGCCGCGGCCGAGGATGCGGTGCATGCCGATGGCCGCGCGGAAGTGATTCCGTAAGGGTGACTTTCGGCAGTACCCGGATACCCCCGTGCTGCGTACCGTCGGCCGGGTGGACAGAGCGGTGATCAGCGGTGCGGTCCGGCGGGCCGCCGGCCCGGGAGGTCTTCTGACCGTCGCCGCAGCGGTGTGTGTCGGGTTGAGTGCCGTCAGCATGTGGTGGGCCCTGCCCGCGGCCACGGCGGCCTTTTTCGCCGGCCGGGAGCCGGGCAGGACCGGGCCCACGGTTCTCGTGCTCGTGGCTGTGGTCGCGGGCGGGGTGGTGGCGGTGGCCCTGGTGCCGTCCTGGCTGCTCATGGCGGGGCGGTTCGTCGAGCTGGTCCGCCGCCACCGTCCGGCCGTCGCCGTGCTCGACATCCGGATGCCGGGGATGAACGGCATCGAGGCGGCGGCCGAGATCCGGCGCACCGTGCCGGAGACCGGGGTCGTGATGCTGACGACCTTCGGTGAGGACGACTACATCCTCCAGGCCCTCGGGGGCGGCGCCGCAGGCTTCCTGATCAAGTCGGGCGAGCCCGAAGAACTCATCGCGGGTGTCCGCGCGGTGGCCGACGGCGCCGCCTATCTGTCACCGAAGGTCGCGGCGCGGGTCGTCGCCCATCTCTCGGCGACGGGCGCGGGCGCTCTGGCCGGCCGCCGTACCGCCGCCCGGGAACGGGTCCGCGGGCTGACCGCCCGGGAACGCGACGTACTGGCCCTCCTCGGCAGCGGGCTGTCCAACGGGCAGATCGCCCGGCGGCTCCATGTGGTGGAAGGGACGGTCAAGGCGCATGTGAGTTCCATCCTGGCCCGACTGGGCGTGGACAACCGTGCCGCCGCGGCGGTCGTCGCCCACGAGGCCGGGATCGTCGCGCCTGCGCAGCCGCCGCCCGATCGCTGACACCGCCGTGCGGGCGAGCGGCAGGAAGGCGAACAGTACGGCCGCGACCACCGAGCCCCCGAGGACCGCACCGGCCAGTACGTCGTGCGGGTAGTGCACCCCGACCAGGACCCGCAGCATCGCGGCAGCCCCGGCCAGGGGCAGGGTGACGGCGGCGAGCCGGGGCCGCAGCACGGCCAGGCCCACCGCGAGACCGGCGGCCAGGGTCGCGTGGTTGCTCGGGAAGGACCAGTCGCCGGGTGGCGGGCATTCCGCGACCGCTTCCGCGGCACTGTGCAGGACCCGGCAGGGCCGTTCCTCGTCCACCACCAGCTTCACCACCTCGCTGACGGCGTACGCCACCACGGTGCCGACGCCGGTGAGCACGGTACCGGCGGACAGCCGGGTGTCCCCGCGCCGTACGCCACTCCACCAGACCCACACCAGCAGCATCCCGAGAGCCACCAGGGTGCCCTCGGTGGCCGCCTCCAGCAGCGGCCCTGCCCAGGAGGGGCCGTCGGCCACCGCCCCGGTCAGCGAGTGGTAGGCGGACGCGGAGGCACCCCCTGTCACCTCCACGGCTTCCTCCCTGCCCAATCCGCCGGGCGCGAGCCCCACGACAGCGGCCGCCCCGGCTCCCAGGGCGCCACAGGCGAGCAGCGGCCGCCCGTTCCGGGTCCTGTTTCTTCCGGGTCCGGTTCCGGTTTCTCGTCTCGTGGGAAGCGAACCTAGAAGCGGGGGAAGCCGGGGACCCGGGCCGAACGGCAGGTGTCTACCCTGACGATCGTCGGGGGTGACCTGTCCCCGCGGGAGCGGGTGGGGCCGGGCCCCACTGCCCGTCAGGACCGGTGAACCAGCGCCGAACCACGCTGTGCGCGGGCGCGGGCGTACATGCGTCCGGGGACGAAAAGCCGTTCCGCGTCGGGACTGCCGCCCGCACCTCGGACCCCGGAAGCCGCTGCATCTCATGCAGGACGCGTGACGGTTGACCTCGTCGATGTTCCGCTCGACGTACCACCACGCCGGTGCCGTCGGGTACGGGTGTCCGTCGCATCGGCATCACCATCCGGGGGACGATGTGATCGGTGTCCGTGAGATCGTCGACGCAACTTGGTACGGAACCGCGGACTTGTGCCGATCACGCGATGCCTGCTGCCGAGCCGACGGTGTACCGGGCATTTCAGCGGCAGAACGGGGAGATCGGAGTGGCGTGCTCGTAACAGGCGGGACGTACACGTCGCCGGCCACGCGGTCGAGTCCGGCAATCGTGGAAGGGGTATGAAACTCCTGAGGGCCAGTCGCTTCTCCGGAACGGCTGACGTTCACGCGGGCATTGACGAACGGCACGAAGTACACGGTCACGGCAGCGGGTTCGACGTGGCGTGGTCCGTACTTCCGGGTGGAGAAGGTGAAGTCGATCGACGGGGTCGCCGACAAGTTTGAGGGCACGCCCCGGAACGTCGCGTACACCTCAGGGTGAAAGGAAGAACCACATGGCACAGCCCCTGACTGCCGCACAGGTCATATCCGCTTTGCGAGCGGAAGGCGTGCGCATCGTCGAAGTCGGTAACTGGCGTACGCACAACAGGAACTCGAAGGGGGCGTGGGGTCCGGTCCACGGGTCGATCGTGCACCACACGGTCACCAAGGGCACCGCCTCAACTGTCCGCATCGTCCGGGACGGCTACGCGGATCTGCCCGGTCCTCTGTGCCACGGAATGATCGCGAAGGACGGCCGGGTGCACATGGTCGGCTGGGGCCGCGCCAACCACGCCGGCGGCGGCGACCCGCGTGTGCTGGAGCAGGTCATCGCCGAGTCCTACGGCACTCGCCCGACCCCGCCCACGAAGGGCAACGCGAACGGAATCGACGGCAATGCGCGCTTCTACGGCTGGGAGTGCGAGAACCTCGGCGACGGCAAAGACCCCTGGCCCAAGGCGCAGTACCAGGCGATTGTCCGCGTCCAGGCCGCGCTGTGCCGGGCTCACGGCTGGTCGGCGAAGAGCGTGATCGGCCACCTGGAGTGGAGCGCGGACAAGGTCGACCCCCGCGGTTTCACGATGGTCCGGCTCCGGGCCGATGTGGCCGAGCGGCTGAAGCACCCCGCGAGCTGGGACCCCGGCTCCGACCAAGAGGAGGACCCCATGGCGGGGATCACCAAGAAGGACATCTTCGACGCCGTATGGAAGACGGACGCGATCGGCGGCCCCTCCGACGCGGCGGACCACGAGACGAATCCGACGTGGCAGCCGCAGAGCATCCTCAAGGACATGCAGGCCCGCATCCGGCGCATGGACAAGACCCTGGCCGCCCAGTCCGCCGCGATCACCGCACTCGCGGGCCAGGTCGGCACGGGTGCGGACACCGAGACCATCGTCGCCGCGGTCCAGGCCGCCATCAAGAACGCCGTGATCACCGTCGACATCCACTCGGAGGAGGCCTGACCACGACCCGCGCCACCCCGGCACCACGCACCCCCGGGCGGTGAGCAAGCCCCGCGGAGACCTCACCCAGCGGCCGTCCGACGCACCGCCGGACGGCCCCGGGCTGCCGGCCGGGCTCCGGAAGTTGCTGGACGCAAGGCCCGCCGGCCTTGCTCATACACTCCGCCTACAGACCAACTCCTCATGTTCTAGGATCACTTGCCGCCACAGCTCCAGTTCATACGCCTGGGGCCCCCTTTGTGAGGAGACTCAGATATGCCCGCTCCCGATGGCGCATACAGCGTTCAGTACGACGTGTGGGCCTCCGCGGAAGACGTGGAAATAAGCACCAAGATCGAGATTTCGTTCAGTTCATCCCCGTCCCAGATGCCACACGAGGACGCTGCGGCGCAGGCCGCCGCCGAAGCGTTCGTGGCAAGCATCGCCGCCGCCTACCCGTCAGTGCCGGTGCACGCGAGCCGCGTCTACGAGTGCCGCCTGCGCGGCGACACCTGGCCGGCGCCCACGCCCGAAGGCACAACCAGCGCCTGACCACGTCCCAAGCGACGCCCCCGGGTACCAGCACGGGGGCGTCCCCGTGCCTGGAGGCTCACTGCCCAGCGCCCTGTCCGCTTCCGCTGCCCTCACCACGCTGCGCGCCGAAGGCGTGACTGTTGCCAAGATGGGCAACCGGCGTACCCACAACCGCAACTCGAAAGGCGCGTGACCACCGGCTCCTGGCGTGTGGATCGGAAACGCCGTGGAACACCCTCGCGGCGTGCCCAGGCCTACCCGGGAGTGGTGGAGCGGGCCCGCCACAGGTCGCGAAGCAACGCGATCTCGGCCATGTGGTGGATGAATTCGAGGTTGGCCCCCGCAAGCACGGCGATGAATGGGTCGTCCGGGTCGGAGCCGTACGGGTACTGCGAGAAGCCGACCGTGTCGAGCTGCTCTTCGGTAACAGCTGCGACACTGTCGCGCCAGCCGTCGATCAGCGCCCAGAACCGCTCAAGTGCCAAGGCGGCGGAGGGGGTGAAGTCGACCAGCAGCTTCGGCTCCTGCCGCCGTTCACCGAAGGTCCACTCCCATCGGCCCGCCAGGCAGGAGTGCAAGTGCCCCAGTCGCCACGCGATGGTGGTGACCGGCACTTCGTCGGACTCCGGCTCACCGGTGTGGGCGAGGATCTGCTCGACCCGCTCGACGCTCACGCTCCAGTCATCGGCGATCTTGGCGACCGTCATGCCGCCGGCGGCCTGCCGGCCGACCTCGGCGTACTCGTTCGCCGGGATGTCCGGAGCGCCCTTGTCGAGCACCCACTCGCCCGGCCCGTACGCCCTGGGCGTCGCCGCCTCGCCCCGGCGCCGGACCGACCAGCAACCGGCCACCGGCTCCCACAGGTACTCCTCGTCACCGAGCCCCGTCAGCCGCACCTGGGCCATCTCCCTGGCCTGGTCGAATTGGCCGAGCAGCAAGCCCAAACGGTCGGTCCGCGCGCCCTCGGTCTCCATGCATGGCTCCCATCGCCGTCACGTCTCATATCTCACTGGGCTCAGACGGAAGTTAACGGCTCACCTCACGCGGCGCGACCGATTTCCTCGCCCACGAAGCGGTGCGGCACCACTCGCATCACCTCACTCGTTCAGGCCGTCCTCGGCGCGGGCTGACCGAGACCCTGCCGGTGCTGCGCGCCGCCCGGGAGGAGGCGGGCCGGGATCCCAAGGCGCTCCAGGTCTTCTCGTACGCCATCCACCCCTCGCGCGGCAAGCGCGACCACTACGCGGAGCCGGGCGTGGAGGAGGTGGTGGCGCAGCTGCCGTCGGGCGACGAGGGCGAGCTGCTGCGCGCGCTGGACGCGCCGGCCGAATTCCTCTGAGCAGGGGGAGGGAAACCCCTGCTCGGGCCGATCTTGGCTGATATAGGCTGCGCCCGACTTGCTCGAATCAGTTCGGCGAATCCGTGCCACCGGATACGCCCTGCCCGGGGGGGCATTCCCATGACTTCGCAGTCCCGCGCGGTGCTCGGCATCGCGCTCACTCCCGTCCTCGCCCTGGCGGCCGCGGCCCCGGCCGCCGCCCACACCACCGCCACGGCCGCGGGCGCGGCCACCGGCACCACCGCCACGGCCGCCGGCACTGCCTCGGCCGCCGTCGGGACGCCTGCGCCGGGCCCGTGGGGCACCCGCACCCTGCACGCCCCGAACCCCAACCCCGCCTCCGCCTCGGGCGGTCTGAACGCCCTGGAGTCGGCCGGGAACGGCGCCCTCGTCTCCCTCACCGGCGACGGGCTCTCCCGTTCCACCCGGATCCGGCCCGCCGGCAGCACTCGCTGGCTCGCCCCGCAGACCTGGCCGGACGCCGGCGGGTACAACACCGAGCTTGTCTCGCTCGGCGACGGCTCGGTGCGCCTGGTCTGGCGGGCCCAGCGCGCCGACGACCACAACAACTACTGGCTGAAGGTGGCCACCCTCACGCCCGGCGCGACCGCCTTCTCCGAGCCCGAGTACGTCGCCGCGGTCCCCCAGAAGGGCTACCACCACCTGGCGGCGGCCCCCGACGGCCGGCTGGTCGCCGTGTGGTCGGTCTCCGGCGTCGTGAAGGCCGCCGCGAAGACCGGCCCGCAAGCCGCGTGGACCGCTCCGGCCGACCTCAACGAGCAGCCGCCGTCCGGCAGCCGGGACATTTCCGGCATGGACCTGGCGGTCGCCAAGGACGGCACCGCCCTGCTGGTGTGGCAGTGGCAGGCAAGCAAGGCCGTCGTCGCCCTGGAGAAGGCCCCCGGCGCGTCCTCCTGGACCGCGGTCCAGGGCTTCCCGGTCCCGGGCGTGGACCTGGCGCGCCCGAAGGTGTTCGCCGATCCACAGGGCGGCTTCGACGTGTTCTACGACAACATCGCGCACCTCATGCACACGCGCCGGCCCGCGGGCGCCACGCAGTGGAGCACCCCGCGGTCCGCCGCCGACTATGGCAGCACGTACGGGATGACGGCGCCCGTCCACCTGCCCAACGGCGACCTCTTCGTCGCCGGCGGGCCCGGCTACTCGACCGGCCCCTGGTACGCGGTGCGCTCGGCGGCCACCGGCGTCTGGCAGCCGTACACGCAGCGCTTCTCCACGCACAAGAAGGTGCGCGCGGTCGGCGCGGCCGCCACCTCGGGCGGCACGGTCACGGTGACGTGGCGGGAGGGCTACTCGTACGAGGAGTACACGATGGCCGCCGTCTTCAAAGGCGGCACCTGGTCCGCCCCGCGGCGGCTGAGCGCGACGAGTGCCCAGTTCACCGGGGCGCCCCAGGTGGCCGCCGACGCGCTCGGCCGGCCCGTCGTGCTGTGGGACGAGTACAAGCGGACCGAGACGAACAGCACCGTCCTGGACGGCGTCCACCAGTCCACCACCACCAGCCGCGCGCTGCCCAAGTGGCGTGACTACACGGACGACGGCAAGGCTGACCTGTTCGGCCGGGACAGCACCGGGCTGAAGGTGTACGCGGGCGACGCGACGAAGTTGTCCGCGGGGCAGCGCGCGAGCAGCTGGCCGACGGGCACGCTCGTGCTGCCGTTCGGCGACCTCGACGGCGACCGCTGCAACGACGTGTTCGTCCGCTACCCGAAGGGCGAGGCCCGCGTCTACCCGACGATCTGCGGCGGGCTGCCCGACCAGCAGTCGTTCCACGTCAAGGTCTCCTCGGACTGGAGCGGGTACGACGCGGTCGTCTCGCCCGGCGACGTGACGGGCGACGGCCGGGCCGACCTGCTGACCCGGTCCGCCGCGACCGGGAAGCTGTACGTGTACGCGAACAACGGCGCGGGCGGCTTCAAGGCCCGCTCGCTCGCCGGGTCCGGCTTCGGCGGCTACAAGAGGCTGATCGCCGCCGGGGACCTCGGCGGCGACGGCAAGAACGATCTGCTGGCCCTCGACGCGTCGAACGAGCTGTGGCGGTTCAGCGGGACCGGCGCCGGCACCTTCACGCCCCGGTCGCTGGTCTTCAAGGACTGGGGCACCTCCTACAAGGACGTGGTCGGCGGGCTCGACCTGTCCGGGGACGGCCGGGCCGACCTGATCTCGCTCGACAAGGACGGCCGCGCCTGGCTGAACCGGGGCAACGGCCACGGCGGCTTCGACAACCGGTCGCAGGTCGGCAAGGCCACGAACTGGTCGGCCATCCGCATCTCCTGACGGCGCGGATCCGGGGGCCACTCGGGACCACGGGGGTCCCGGGGGCCGGCTTCGCGTCCGGTTCCGGTTCCGGCGGGTCCGCCCGGACCACCTCGCCCCGGAAGGGCAGGTGGACCGGCCGGGCCCGTTCCACGTACACCGCCACGGCCGCCGCGTCCACGGCGGCCGGGACCACCGCGGCGCCCATGGTTGACCGTGGTTCCCCGCCGAGTCTGGAACGGACGGGGCACGGGCACCTTCTTGCGAACCTGCTGCCCGGGCCACAGCGTGCGGAACCCTGCCATCCGGACGTTCGAGTAGTGCCCCCAGCACCCGCCGGGGGGCTCCGGGGAGTCGAGCACGCCCCACCCCTCCTCGTCGCGCCACTCGCGGACAGTCGCAGTCACCATGGGCGAAGCCTTAGGGGTGTTCTGGCATTGGTACGGGCGCAAGCAACGGAAACTCCCGGTCATCCGTTGCCCGATCGCCCGTCTTTGCAGCACCGGGATTGCAGCCGGCACGGACGATACCCCGAGCCGCGCTACCCCTGCTGCCGATTGATGGGGATCTCGTAGACGATCTCGCACAGAGCGGCGGGCACGACGATGTCCGGGGACCTGACCATCAGCGACAGGAGCTGATCAGCGTGTTCAACCGTATCCGTCGTGCCGTCTCACGCACCAGTGAGCGGCACCTCCCACGGGCCGGCACCGCCGCCCCTTAACACCCGCCCGACCGACGGTCGTTCACCTCGGACTCTGTAACTGGCCGACGCTGCTCATGGGGCAGTGTCGAGACCGCATGGACGTTCTCGTGGGCGAGGAGACCGCGCTCGTCCGCCCGTACGTGCTGGCCAGCGAGGAACGGGCGAAGCGGCGCCCGGCGGCTGTACCTCACGCCCCCTTCGCGCACACCTGGTTCGCACCGGCGGAGACCCTCTGATGCCTCCTCGTCAGCAGCCACGTGTGACGCACGTGAAAGCCGCCCCCTACCGGTCGAGCTGCCGAGGGTCGGGGTGGTTGCGATGGTCGCTGTACCCCGCTGCTGTACCGCCTGTCTCGTGGTGATCGCGGGACGTCCCAGCGGTTGGTTGCCGCCCTCTCCGACCGTGCATTGCCGTTCGGAGGAGGCGCTTTGGGTGGGACGGCGCGCCGCGTGCTCTTGACTGCCATGTACTTTGCATTGCAAAGTTAATGCTCGGCGGACGGTCATCCGGTGGTCCGCCTCTCAGCGTTGCCGAAGCGCGACCACAGGGGGAAATCATGGGAACACCCGCACCGAGCGGCGCGGAATCCGAACCGAGGGCGCACGCGGCCGGCCTGTTGGCAGCGACGGAAGGCCTGCGGGTCGGAACCCGCACGCAGCTGAACGGCTCATGGGTCCCCCTCCTCGGCTTCGGCCTCCTCGCGCTGGCGGCCGCGCCGGTCGCCAGGTACGCCTTCAACTTTGGAGCCCACGGGCGCAGCATCGGGTCCTATCCAGCCTTCGCCTACGCCGAACTGACCGGCCTGTGCGTCGTCCATGAGCCGGACACTCCCTGCTTGAAGGGCGAGTTCGACGGCGCCGTCCTGCGCTTCGCGGCCTGGGGCGTGTGGTTCGCGCTCCTCCCCCTGGCATGGTTCGTCTTCGCCCGTTGGTATCGCCTGCGTGGCGAGACCCGGGGCATCGTCCCCCGCCGCAGGGTGTGGATTCGCGCAACCGCGGCAACTACCGTGGCGATCGCGGCAGCACTGGTAATGCTGCTGTTCGGCAGGAACCAGCCATGGGAGGCCGCGCTGTTGGAGAACAGTTACGCCTCCCCGTGGTATCTGGTCGGCATCGGACTCCTGGCCCTCGGCATGGCCGAACGCAGCTGGATCGCCGCAGCGGCCGGCACCACTCACGCTCTGCTGCTCACTGGGTACCTGGGAGCCTCCTGGGGCACTGGGTGGCTCCCCTGGACGCACCCCGCCCACCCCGGCTGGACCGACGGACCGCAGGCCAAGGCTCTCCTGCTCGCCGCCGTCCTGCTCCTCGCCGGTCTGTCCGAGTGGACGACGGCCCACCGCCGAGCCGCGCCCGACGCCTCCGGTGCGCGTACGGTCATCTCGTGAGCACCGCTACGCCGGACGACCAGCAAGGACTGCATCCGACTCAGGCGCTGGACGATACCGTCCACCAGCGCGTGCGGCTCGGCATCCTCACCGTCGCCCACGAAGCCGACCGGGTCGAGTTCGGCTTCCTGAAGAAGCAACTGGCCGTCACCGACGGAAACCTCTCCCGGCACCTGAAGGTGCTTGAGGACTCGGGCCTGATCACTATGGAGAAGGGCTACGCCGGTCGGCGCCCCCGAACATGGATCACCCTCAGCCGCAAAGGCGCACAGGCCCTGGACACCGAACTTCGCGCCCTGCGTGCACTCGTTCTTCGCCTGGAAACTCCCCGCCCCGTGCCCGGCCCGCCCGACATGTGATCACCACTTCAGGAGCGAGGCGGGGCGAGTTGGGGGCCGACCTGCCAGATACCGACTTCGGTGTTGCTGGCGGTGGCCCCTGCCGGGATCCGCAGTTCCCCGTGGGTCCCCGACGGAACACCGCACGCCGGCTCCTGCACGACGGCACTCTCAAACCCGAAGACCGCCTCGCAGGACTGCTCCTTCTCCTCTGCGCACAAGGGCCATCGGCGATCCACCGGTTGGCCATTGAGGACGTCGAGGTCAGCGCTCAGGAAGTACGTCTCCACCTCGGCAGTGCACCCGTCCAGTTGCCCGAGCCCGTCGCCGGACCGGCCCGTGTGGTCGTCGCGAACCGCAAGGGCCACGCGACCATCGGCGCCTGGCCCCGTCCCCGTGGCTCTTCCCCGGCGGCCGGCCCAGACGCCCGATCAGCACCACACAGCTGACCCAGCGCCTGAACCAGCTCGGAATCCGACCAACCAGGCCCGCAGCACCGCACTCTTCCAGCGCGCCACCGAGATCCCCGCCGCAATCCTCGCCCGCACCCTCGGCATCCGCACCGACGTCGCCGTCGCCTGGCAACGTCTCTCCGTCGGCGACTGGGCCGACTACGCCGCCGAAGTCGGCTGCCGAACCAAAGGATCTTGATCACAGCGAGCATGACAGACCCCCCTGACATGCTCCCTCTCATGCCACACGAACCCGCACTCGACCTTGTCCAAATCGCCGACCCACACGACGTCACCCCCGAACTCCGGCGAGAGCTGATCGACTGCTGGATCGCTGTCACCAACGCGGGCGGCGCCGCCGGATTCCCCTTCCCACCTGTCGGTGATCACGACGTCGAGCCTGCCGCGGACAAAGTCGTCGGCCGACTCAACCCGCAACAGAGCCGACTCCTCGTTGCCAAGGCCGACGGCGTTCTCGCCGGATGGGTCATCCTCAACCGCGACCCCTACCGACTCGTCGGACACTGGGGCACCATTCACCACCTCCAGACCCACCCCGACTGGCGCGGACGAGGCATCGGCGCCGCCCTCGTCCACGAACTCCGGAAGATCGCCCGAGATGAGCTGGGGCTGGAACAGCTGCATCTCGCCGCCAGGGGAGGCGAGGGGCTGGAGGACTTCTACGGACGGCTCGGATGGCGCGAGATCGGTCGCTGGCCCGGAGCCCTCCGGCTCGCACCCGACGACACCCGCGACGAGGTCCTCATGATCCTCGCCCCACTCTGATCACAGAGGCATTTCAGACAGTTCCCATACCCGACGTCACCACTACACGTCGTCCAGGACACCCAGCGCGAGGCCGTGAGCCACCTGGACCGCATGCTCAAGCGGCGTCCCGGCCGTGAGTGACCACACCCATGACCTGACCGCTCCCGTTGATGCCGGAAGTAGATGTCAAAGGCCCCCAATCGTGATCGGTTGAGGCATCCTGCCCCCGTGAGAATGACATGGGCCGACTTCTGGGCGCTGATAGACACCTTGAACGGCGAAGCCACCCAAGCAAGCTGCCAACGGCTCGCCGAAGAGCTGAGCCGCCGCTCCATCCCTGACATCATCGGCTTCGCCGAACGCCATGCCGAGGCGCTCCACCGCCTGGACCAGGAGAAGTTCGGCACCATTCCGGTCGCGGACCTGACAGGCCGAGACGGCACCCCCTTCCCGCAATCGGCCGATCATTTCCTGTACACGCGCTGCGCTGTGGTCGCCGCGGGTCAGGCCGTCTGGGAGGGCGTCTTTTTCAGCGTCGACAAGTTCGCCCCGTACACCTCGACCGAGTACGACGGTGAATGGCTGCTGTACGTGCCGGATCAGGCATACGAGCTGGCCACGGGCGAGGAGTGGGGCCGCTCGACCCGGTACTGCTTCGAGACCTTCTCCAACAAGGACGGCTGGCCGCTCCTGCGGAACTGAGGCGAGCTGTCGCCGGATGGAAATCTCGTAGACGATCTCGCACAGAGCGGCGGGCACGATGGATGTCCGCCGTCTCCACCGGCCGCCCGGCGTCGCTGTAGTACGTCCGCCAGATGTGCGTGACAAGAGCGGCCTGCTGGATGCCGAGATGCGACGCCTCCTCGGCCGTCGCCCGCCGCGGCTCCGGCTGCTCGACAGCATGGCTGACCGTGATGCCAACCGCGGCCATACGGTTCACGACGCCGGCCCCGGCATGCGGCCCACTCTCGGGCAGAACGACGAGTGAGCCTGCGGTGAGGTCGTACGGCTCCCAACTCGTCGACAGCTGCACCAGTACGGTGAACCGACAGCTCACCGTGCAGGAGTCCCGCCATCGTCTGGCCCGCGCGATCTGCCACGGCGGCCGCGGCCAGATCCGCCAGGCGTACCTCGAGGGCCAAGAAGACCAGCTCGCCACGCTCGGCCTGGTCCTCGACGCCGTGGTGCTGTGGAACACGCGCTACCTCGACGCGGCCGTCGCCCAGCTCCGCGCCGGGGGCGGCGACATCAAGGACGAGGACGTCGCCCGGCTCTCCCCGCTCAAGGACCGGCACATCAACTTCCTGGGCCGCTACCTGTTCAACATCAAGGCCAGCGGCCCCGGCCAGGGCCTGCGCCCCTTCCGGGACCCGGACGCCGTCGAAGACGACGAAGGCCGACGGCCGACACACCACCCCTTCCGGGCACGAGCTCAAGCGGGCGGCGTGACCGGGGACCACACGCCCATCCACTGTTCGGCGCCCCACGCCTCGTACCGTTGCACCTCGGTGAACCCCAGCTTCGCCGCGAGGCGCATCGAGCGGTCGTTGGCGGTCTGGGTGCAGAGCACCACCGGCTCGCCGGGAAGCGCGTCGGCGAACCAGCCGAGCGCCGCCGCGCACGCCTCGGCGGCGTACCCGCATCCCCACGCCTCTGGCAGGAGCAGGTAGCCGAGTTCGGCCTCCCCGGCATCCGGACGGACATGACTCCGACGCTCCGCGTCGCGCCGGTTGAGCTCGATGGTGCCGATCAACGCTCCGTCGAGCTCGATCACGAAAAGGCCGGGGCGCCTCTCGGGCGTCTCAGGCAACGCGCGCTCGCACTCATCACGCGGCCGAGGGCCGCCCAGGTAGGTACCCACCTCCGGCGAGGAGAACAGCTCGATGAACGCCGCACGGTCCCGGGCCTCGGGCTCGCGGAGCACGAGCCGCTCGGTCTTGATCGGGGCAGGTGGCCAGGCGACGGACCCCAGTTCAGTCATGGCGGGGGAACCTATCGCACGCTCGCCGAGCAGCACGTGCTCTCACAACTCACGAACAAGGCCACGGCTCCTCAAGGCATGAGGGATACCGAGGGGCCAGGAAGAAGCACCCGGGCCCCTCGGTATGTGACCCTCAAGCGGCCATGACGGCGTCGCACTGGCCACTTTCTGAGTGCGGGAGCCTTCAATAGACCTTCGCTTGTTTACGATCGCCGATTCAAGATCGAAAAGACCTCCAGGGCCTTCAAAAACTCCTTCGACAACCAGGGTGGTTCAACAACCCCGGACCACCCTTTTCTGAGGGAATTCCCGGCGTGAGCACGCCACTTGAACCCGACTCGTTCGAACTCCTGGTCGCCGAACCGACGGTGCCGGCGGACAGGGCAAGGACGACCTCCGCCCGGAGTTGAGGGCGTGCCACGCCTTCCTCCAGCCCGGCGACACCCTGGTGGTCCCCGCACTCGACCGCTACGGCCGCTCCCTCAAGGACCTGGTGAACGTGGTCGGTGAGCTGAGGGGCCGCGGGGTCGGCTTCACCTCGCTGCACGAGCGCCTGGACACCACCACCGCCGGCGGCCGGCTCATCTTCCACGTCTTCGCCGCCCTCGCCGAGTTCATCCGCGCGCTCATCGCCTCCGGCACCCGCGAGGGCCTGGCCGCCGCCCGCGCCCGCGGCAACGTCGGCGGCCGGCCCACCGTCGCCACCCCCGAGATCATCCGGGCCGCCCGCGATATGCTTCGACGATCGGCACCCGCCCCTGGGCCTCGATCAGCTTCGCGTTCGCCGCGGCGATGGTGTCGGCTCGCAGGTAGTACTGGTCGACGTGCACCAGCCGGGCCCGGGTGAGCGCCTCGTCCTCCGGGTCGATGACGGGGTGTAGCCGATGTTGCACGCCTCGCTCACCAGCAGTGCGACCAGGGACGTCTTCAGGTTCTCCATGCGGGTGCGGCCGTCGCCCAGGTTTGTACGAAGGCGTCCAGGAATCCGGTCCAGGAGTCGACCTCGAACAGCAGGTCCGGCAGGTCGATCTTCGGGAGCATCGCGGTGGTCTTGCGCAGCCACTTCAGGGACTCGCCGTCTACTCCACAGAGAACCGCGGCGACCGTTGGTGTCCGCTGTCGTTGATGTCAGGCGTGGATGTCAGCCTGCCCCTCGATGCCTGTGGTCGCTCGTATTGCTCGTTCGGGTGCGTATCTCGTGCAGGTTCTGGCCCAGATGTCCAGGCTTGGCCCCACGATGTGTCTCCTCGTGAAGGTGAAAAAACATGCCGACGTACGTCACCTTGCTGAGCTGGACCGATCAAGGGGTCCGAAACTACAAGGACACCGCAAAGCGCGCCGAGGCCTTCGGGTCAGCGGTACAGAAGCTCGGGGCGAAGCTCCTGAGCATCTACTGGACCGTCGGTCCGTACGACCTCGTGGCCATCGTCGAGGCGCCCGACGACGAAACTGCCACGGCAGCACTCCTGCAGCTCGGTGGGGTGGGCAATGTCCGTTCCACGACTCTGCGGGCCTTCGGCCCAGAGGAGATGGAGCGCATCATCGCCAAGGCGGCCGGCTGACGACCCACGTCGTCCAGGACACCCAGCGCGAGGCCGTGAGTCACCTGGACCGCATGCTCGAGCGGCGTCCCGGCCGTGAGTGACCACACCCATGGCCTGACCCGCTCCCGTTGATGTCAGGAGTAGCTGTCAAAGGCCCCCAACCATGATCGGTTGGGGGCCTTTGCACTGGTGGGCGCGGACGGTTTCGAACCGCCGACATCTGCTTTGTAAGAGCAGCGCTCTACCCCTGAGCTACGCACCCGTGGATGAAGCAACAGCGTACATGGACTACGGCCCACGGTCACAAACGGTGCCGGGACGGCAGTGGACGGCAGTGGACGGGGTGGCCGGGGTGGCCGCGGGGTGGCGTGGCCGTGGCGTCGTGCGGGGGATATCCCCACCCCTCATACGGTAGCCGTCCGGATTCTGCCGGTGGGGCGGCGTACGTACGGTGAAGGCCACACCGTCGGGGACCACCCGCCGGACGACTTGGGGGAAGTTCATCGTGGCACTCCGTACCCGCACTCTCATCGCGTCCGCCGGAGCCGTGCTGCTCGGTTTCGGCCTCACCGGCTGTGGCGGGGCGGATGCGGGGGACGCGCCCGCCGAGCACAAGTCGTTCGCGCTCAGTGGGAAGACGCTGACCATCCATTCCGGGCAGTCGTCGCTGGAGCTCGTACCGGCCGATGTGCAGAAGGTCGAGGTGACCCGTCGTGTCGACGGGTGGGTGGTTATCGGGAACGGGCCCGATCCCCAGTGGAAGATGCGGGACGACACGCTCACGCTCAAGGTGAAGTGCAGGGCGGTGATCAGCGACTGTGTCTCGGAGCACCGGGTGAAGGTGCCGCGCGGCGTGGCAGTGGTCGTCGAGGGGGACAACGGGAAGGTCGTCGCGTCCGGCTTCGACACTCCGCTCACCCTCCGCGCCGACAACGGGAAGGTGACCGTCCGGGACTCCAGCGGGCCGCTCAGGCTGGAGAGCGACAACGGTGGCATCGTCACCGAAAGGATTTCGGCCAAGTCCGTATCGGCGCGGTCCGACAACGGGAAGGTCCGGCTGGGATTCGCCTCCGTGCCGGATCTCGTGGACACCGTCAGTGACAACGGCGGGATCACCATCGAGCTGCCGGCCGGCTCCGTGAGGTATGCGGTGGACGCCGTGGCCGACAACGGAAGCGTCTCGGTGGACGCGCCGCGCAGCAACGACAGCAGCCACGTGGTGAAGGCCCGGAGCGGCAACGGTCAAGTCACCGTCCGAAGCGTGAACTAACCGGCCCGTGTGTTCGTCCTTACCTGGTGGGAGAATGTACCGGGCAGGGCGAAACGGCACGGGAGAGGGATGTGACGGCGACACACGCGCGGCCGCAGGCGAGAGCGGGTGGGAGTTCCGCCGTCGAGGGTGTCAAAGGTGTCAAGGATGCCGGGGGCATCGGGGGCGCCGGGGGCATCAGGAATCTCAGGGGTATCGGGGATGTCCTCGTGCTGATGTTGCTGCCTGTGCCGCTGCTCGCCGCCGCACTGCCCGCCGCGTTCGCCGGTGGCGGTACGCGGCGCTGGTTCGGCGGGCGCGGGGAGAGTCAGCGGGCCGATGCCCAGGCCGCGAAGGATGCCGCCGCTGCCGCCTTCTACGAGCTCGACACCGCCCAGCGCGATCTGCGGATCTCGGTCGAGACGATCACCGCGGTGGACAGCTCGCCCGGTGCGCGCAAGGCCGTGGACGATTTCGCCGCACTCGGCCAACGGATCGACGAGGCCAGCCATACGTACATCACCGCGGTCGACGCACACGACCTGGACCGGGACGATCTGGAGCCGGCCGTCGCGGCCCGTGCCAGGACCGAGCTGACCACCGCCAAGGACGAGCTGGTTCGGGTCAAGGGCGAGCTGGACCGGTTCGCGCAGGGTCTGGGGCCGTTGCTGGGCAACGCGGAGACGCAGCTCGCCCGGCTCGCGCCCGCCGTGGAGCGGGCCCGGCAGGCGCTCCTCGGCGCGAGCAATGCTCTCGATGCGGTGCGGGCGTCCGGACTGCGAGCGGATGATCTCGCCGCGCGACTGGCCGCCCTCGCGCCCGAGCTGACCAAGCTCAACCAGGGCGCCGGCCGGCATGGCGTTCCGGAGACCTTGCAGCGTGCCGATCGGGTGCTGCGCGACGCCGAGGCGGTACGGGCGGAGGCGGTACGGCTGCCCGAACGGGCCGCCGAGATCGACCACCGGCTGGTGTCGTTGCGTACGCGTGCCCAGGCGCTGACGACCCGGGCGGGCTCGGTGGAGCCGGTGCTGAGCGAGCTGCGGCGGCGGTTCTCGGCCGCGTGCTGGCAGGACCTCCAGCCCGTGCCGGAGCAGGCGGCGACCAATGTGCGGCAGGCCGAGGAGAAACTGAAGGAAGCCGCCGCGGCGCGGGACGAGCAGCGGTGGGCCGACGCGACCTCCCGGCTGAGCACGGTACGTGCCCTGCTGAACGCCACGGACGAGGCGGTGTCCGCCGCGGGCGACCGGCTGCACCGGCTGAACGACGTGGCCAAGGATCCGCAGCAGGAGATCCAGCGGACGCGGTTCGCGGTCCGGGACGCCCAGCGTCTGGCCATGGCCGGGCGCCACACTCCCGAACCACGCCACGCCCGCCCGCTGGACGATGCCGTGGCCCGGCTGGATCGCGCCATCGCCGGACTGGAGGAACGCCACCCGGACTACTGGCACTTCCTGACCGAGACCGAAGCCGTACGGCAGACGGCCGCGCGGGTGGTCTCCGAGATCCGTGAGGAGCGCGGAGCGGGCGCCTGAGCTGTACGGGCTCGGTTACGAGCTCTGAGGGAGGGGTAGGAACGGCCTCTTCGGTTTCCTGATGTGCGGCAGCAACACCGTGGGCGGATCCTGGTAGTACGCCTGAAGGAGACCGACATGGCCACCCATGTACTGCACGCCCCCGGACGGCGCACCCCGCGCCGCCGTCGCAGGACCACCCCGCTCGACAAGCACCTGCCCGTCGATCACCGGCTCAACCGCGTCTACCGGGTCGGGGCGGGGCTGATGGGACTGGTGCTGCTCGCCTTCGGAATCCTGGGGCTGATCGACAAGATCGGCTTCTTCAGCACCGGCGGAGCCACCGTCGCGGGCCTCAACACCAACGGCGCCCTCAGCGTTCTGTCCATCTGTGTCGGTCTGCTGCTGTTCATCGGGATGGTGATCGGCGGCAACATCGCCTCGACGCTCAACATGATTCTGGGCATCGCCTTCATCCTCAGCGGCTTCGTCAATCTCGCCCTGCTCGATACCGACTACAACTTCCTCGCCTTCCACCTCCAGAACGTGCTGTTCAGCTTCGTGGTCGGACTGATGCTGATGGTCTTCGGGATGTACGGGCGGGTCAGCGGCGGCCTTCCGCACGACAATCCGTACTGGCGGGCCCGCCACCCCGAGGAGGCCGAGCAGGAACTGCGGAGGGTTCGGCGCGCCACGACAGCGGCAATGCCGGTCGTCCGTCGCTCCGACCACCCGTAAACCCGGGACCCGACCACCCGTAAACCCGGGACCCGTAACCCGGGACCCGGGACCCGCAACTCGTACTTCGTCCCGGTCCGTGCCGGATAGCCTGGGCGCATGCCTCGTTACGAGTACCGCTGCCGCTCCTGCGGAGACACGTTCGAACTCAGCCGCCCGATGGCCCAGTCCTCGGACCCGGCCTCCTGCCCCGCCGGGCACGCCGACACCGTGAAGCTGCTGTCCACCGTGGCCGTGGGCGGGTCGTCGGCCAAGTCCGCGCCCGCCGCCCCGTCGGCCGGCGGTGGCGGGGGCGGCTGCTGCGGCGGGGGTTGCTGCGGCTGAGAGAGCGGGCGGCCGGGCCGGCGGCTCCTACCGCTTCCGGGAGAGCGTCAGACCGTCGGCCACCGTGAGCAGCACGCTGTCCATCCGCGGATCGGCGGCCACATGGTCATTGAATTCCTTGATCGCCGCCGCTCCGCCGGTCGCCTGCGGGTCGGTCACCCCGCCGTGGAAGAGCACGTTGTCCGTGACGACGAGGCCACCCTGCCGCATCCGGGGCACCAGTTCTTCCCAGTACGGGATGTAGTTGCCCTTGTCCGCGTCGAGATAGGCGAGGTCGATGTGCGGCTCGGCCGGCATCGCCCGCAGTGTGTCGAGCGCGGGGGCGATACGGAGCTCGATCCGGTCGGCGACGCCCGCCTTCTCCCAGGCCTCGCGCCCGTACGCGGTCCACTCCTCCGAGATGTCACAGGCGATCAGCCGCCCGTCCGCGGGCAGCGCCTGTGCCATCGACAGGGCGGAGAAGCCGGTGAACGTCCCGACCTCCACGATGTGCCGGGCCCCGGTCAGCCGGACGAGGAAGGCGAGCAGCGGCCCCTGTTCCTCGGCGGACTGCATGCCGGCGTGCTCGGGCAGGCGGGCGTACGTGGTCTCGACGAGCTCGCGCTGCACCGCGTCGAGCGGTGGATTGTGCGCCAGCATGTACGCGTACAGCTCGTCCGTGATCTTGGTTTCGTTGCCCTTGGACATCGCTGCTCCTCGTCGGTCGTACCGGGCGGCCGGGCCCGGGCTGTTCTCTGTTCCCGTCCCGGCCCCGTCCTCACATACTGCTACTGCCTGCCGGACGAGGGCGTCCGCCCCGGGCCCGAGGCCCGCAGAAAGTACCGCAGGATCTCCTCGCCCGCCGCCACGCCGCGCTCGGCCGTCACGTCGACGTGCGCGGCGCTCCAGCCGGTGTCGGCGAGTTCGCCGTGGTCCGGGCGCCAGGCGTGGTCGGCGGCGAGGAGCAGGTCGGCGTCGAGGAGGCTGTCACCGGCGGCGAGAGTGAGCGTGGCGCCGGTGCGTCGGGCGACCTCGTTCATGGCGGCGCTCTTGGTGAGCGGGCCCGGCACGGCGTAGATCTTGCGGCCCTGGAGGGAGACCGTCCAGCCGCGGGTCTCCGCCCACTGTCCCAACTCCTTGACCCAGCCCTCCGGCAGCAGCGAGCGTTCGACGACGAGGTAGGCGAAGAGGTCCTCGGCGACCCGTTCCTTGAGCAGCCAGACGGGGTCGGCCGCGGCCAGGAGATGGGCGCGGACCTCGGCGAGCGAGGCGCATTCGTCGGCGAGCCGACGGGCCACCCGTGTCTGCCAGTCGGGGTCGGACACCCCGTCGACCAGGAGGTGTCCCCCGTTGGCGCAGATCGCGAACCGCGGTGCGGGGCCGGGGAGATGGATGCGCCCGTACTGCTCGCGCGTGCGGGTGGTCGTGGGGACGAAGACCGTGGAGCGGGCGAGCTCGCCGAGCAGTGTCGCGGCCGTCTCGGTCAGATAGGAGAGCGGCTTGTGTTCGTACACCTCTACGCAGAGCAGCCGGGGGGCCTCGGCGTCCGGCATGGGGAGCTGGAGCGCCGCAGCCGAGTAGATCAGGGTGCGGTCGAGGTCGCTGGCGACCAGCGTCACGGGGGCGGCCGAAGTGGCTGGAACGGCCGAGGCGGCGGGGACGGCCGAGGCGGCGGGGACGGCACAGGTAGCGGGGACGGCACAGGTAGCGGGGACGGCACAGGTGGCCGGGACGGCAGAGGTGGCCGGGGTGGTCACTTCGACTCCACCGCCCTGCCGTCCGCGCCCGTCGCGCCCCTGGTGTACTTCGGGTGGATCAGCCCGACGCAGGTGTACGGGAGTTCGTCGACCTCCTCGATCGGTACGCCCCGCTGCTCGGCCAGCAGACGGATGTGCTCCAGGTCCGCGCCCGCGCCACGCTTGGCGAGGATCTTCCACGGAACGCGGCGCAGCAGTACGCGGGTCGTCTCCCCGACGCCCGGCTTGACGAGGTTCACATCGTGGATGCCGTGCTCCTCGCTGATGCGTTCCACCGCGGCCCAGCCTTCCCAGGTGGGCGCGCGGTCGGCCGCAAGCAGCTCCTTGACCTCGGCGTCCACCGCCTCGGCGACCTCGTCGAAGTGGGCGGCGACGGTGTCGAGGAAGTGGCCGGACACATCGGCGTCCGAAAGCTCCCGGTAGAACTTCGCACCGTGGAAGTCGTCCGGGCCGACCAGGTCGGAGCGCAGGACGGTCCGCGAAATCAGCCCGGAAACGGTTGAGTTGAGACAGGCGGACGGAATGAGGAAGTCCTCGCGGGTGCCGTAGGTGCGGACGCAGCCGCCCGGGTCGGCCAGGACCGCGATCTCGGGGTTGAAGCCGTCGAACTCGGCGAGCGCCACGGCAAGTTCGCGGGTGATCGCCCCCTTGCCGGTCCAGCCGTCGACGAAGACGACATCCGCCGGATCGTGGTGGGCGGCCAGCCAGCGCAGCGCGGTGGCGTCGATACCGCGCCCGCGGACGATGGAGATGGCGTAGTGCGGCAGGTCGAGCCCGTGCCGGTGCCGGGCCCAGTGGCGCATGAGTACGCCGACGGGGGTGCCGGCCCTGGCGAGCGAAACCAGGACGGGGCGCGGCGTCCGCTCGGCGAGAACCGTCTCGGTGACGGTTCCCACGGCACGGGCGACGCGGGCGGCCGACAGCTCCAGCGCAGCCTTGAAGAGGCCCTGGTACTGGGCGGACGGCTGGTATTCGACGGGCAGCGACTCGGCGTAGTGCGCGCCACCGCTCTGTATCGCCTCCTCGCGCTCCTCGATGGGCGCCTCCAGCTCGGTCTCCGAGAGGTCCTGGAGCAGCCAGCCGACGTCGTCCGGTGCGTAGGAGGAGAAGGCGGGGCCACGGAGGGGCTCGGGCAGCATGGGGGGTTCCTGCCGTTCGGAGACGTACGAGGGGAGGTCCGACGCGAGGTGTGCGGGACGGTCCGACCGGACCTCCGACGGGACGTACGACGGGACGACCGCGAGCAGGACGTGGTCGGCGTGTGCGGCGAGCTGCGCCAACAGGCCGTCGGGGGCGTGGAGTTCGGGGGTGTCGGCGGTGGAGTCGACGGCCACGACCACGGCATCGAAACCGGCGCCCGCGACGTTGTACGCGTACCGGTCGCCGGGTCCGTCGGCCGGGTTGTCGTGGGCCGGGAAGACCAGCCGGCTGCGTATCGCGTAGCCGGGGTCGTCGACGGCGAGGACGGGGGAACGCGTGGTGGTGGAGTAGCGCACCTCCGCGTCGATGCGGTCCTCCAGGGCCGTGCCCAGGCGGAGGGGGGCGTACATGAGCTCCTCGAAGCCGAGGATCAGTACGCGGCGGGCGTCGCCCAGTGCCGCGGCGACGCGGGCTGCCATGGCCGGGAGGGCCGGCTCCAGGGCGGCCCGGTGGGCGGGGGTGAAGCCGTGCCGTCCGCCGTCGGGCACACCGGCGGGCCACTGGAGGTCCACCCGGGTGCACGGCCGGCGAACAGTCCCGGCGGCCGGTTCCGGGGCCGTGGAACCGGCCGCTTCCGGGCGCGCGGCGGCGGCGCTCTCCTGCGCGGCGACCAGTGCCCGGCCCTTCTCCAGGACGCCCTCCGGGAGAGCGACCGTGCCCGAGCTCCTCGCCACCAGGTCGACACGCGCGCCGATCTCCGCGGCGAACTCGGTCAGCCGTCCCCGGTCGGCCGCGGACCGCATGTCCACCAGGGCGACGATGACGTACCGGCTCCGCGGGTACCGCTCATGCAGCGCCCGGATGGTGTTGAGCACGGTGTTGCCCGTGGAGAACTCGTCGTCCACCAGCACCAGGGGCGCGTCCGCCACGGGCGCGCCTGCGCCTGCCGGGTCGGACTCGCCCGCCAGCAGGTTCGGGTCCTCGGGGAGCAGCAGGTGCGAGGTGGCGTGCGAGTGCGATTCCTCGAAGCCGCCTGCCCGCGCCACGCCGTCGACGGGGCGGCGTGTCGAGTGCAGGTACGGCGCCACGCCGAGCCCGTCGGCGACCGCGTGGCCGAGACCGGTGGCCGTCTCCGCGTAACCGAGCACGACCGCCCGGCGGGCCTCGGCGTCACCGAGGAGTGCGTGCACCCGCCGGCCGAGCTCGAATCCGGCGCCGTACACCACGGAAGGCTTCTGCGGCACGTGCTTGCCGAGCACGTTGGACACGAGCAGGTGGGCCCGCTTGGGGTTGCGGCGCAGGGCGAGGCCCAGCAGCTCTCTCAGCTCCCCGTCGCCGTCGGGCTTTCCGTCGCCGACGAGGTCGACGCCCAGTCGCTCCGCCACCCAGCTGCCCGACCACACCACGTTCGCCGTCTCTTTCCTTGCCGCGCGCTCGCTCATCGAGACACGCTCGTTCCACGAGGCCCACGCGCTCGCGCTCGCGCTCGCACTCGCACTCGCACACACGATCCACGAACCGCGCTGCCCCCACAGGGCCCGTTGCCCCCGAGAGGCCCGCTCGCACCGAAACGCCCGCTCATTCCGCGAGGCCCGCGGCCAGCAGATCCACGAAGCCGACGTCTTCCCTCGCCACGCCGAAGACCTCGGCCCGCTGCAGGGTCCGCTCGGCCCAGGCGCGGTGCGGCTTCACTTCGTTCATCTTGTTCGTGTACACGGAGCGCATGACGCCGCCGCCGCCGCGTTCCGGCCGCAGGATGTCCTGGGCGTCGCTGAATTCCTCGTGGCTGACCACGGACAGCGCGTGCACGGGCGCGACGTGCGACGGGTGGATGCAGGTCTTGCCCAGCAGGCCGTTGGCCCGGTCGAGCTCGATCTCGCGCAGCAGCCCGTCCAGGTCGTGCTCGATCAGTGCCGTACGCAGTTCCTCGGCCCGGCCCTCCAGGAAGGGGCTGCGGCGCAGCTGCGGTTTGAACATGCGCTCCTGGAGCCGGAAGTACTCCCACACCGGACCGGTGATCGTGAAGCCCGTGCCGTCCGCGCGGCCCAGCACATTGACCACGTCGGCGATGACGGCACCGACGATCTGTACGTCGTACGCCGTCATGTCGGGCGCCCTGCGGAGCCCGTACGCCGAGCAGAAGTCGGTGACGCCGAGCCGCAGTGCGAGCACCCGCTCGCGGTACTTGTCGACGGTGCGGGCTATTCCCTGGAGTGTTTCCGCGCGGGTCTCCAGATGCAGCAGCTCGGGCGATTCGAGAACCGGCATCGCGAACAGCCGCTGCCCACACGCCTTTTCGGCGCTGACGACCGCTTCCATGAAGGGCACGCCACGCTCTTCGGTGAACTTGGGAAGTACAAAACCAGACAACAAACGGACCGCGGAGCCGAGCCGCTGCACCAGATCGGCGATCTGGCCCGGTTCCCGGACCCGGATGAAGAGCAGAGGCGCCTCCGCGCCCCGCGCGTCGAGGTCGGCGAACTGTCTGACCAGGTTCTCCTCGGCGTCGACGACCTCGGAGTCGTCGATCGAATCCTCCAGGCACAGCACCATCGAGACGACCCCGCGCCCGGCCTGCTTGACGACGTCGTCAGCAAGTCTCGGCCTGGTGGCAGGGCTGTACAGGGTCGCTCCCAGGGCGGCCGAAAGCGTGCGGGCCGACGAGCCCGCGCCGAACTCGCACGGCTCCTGGAAGAACAGACCCTCTCGCACAGCGGGCGCAATATGCCCGAAATGACGCATGTGATTCCCCCGTAGCTGCCTGGTCGACCGGAAAACGTATGGCCGGTAATAGTACGTACGAGCGGGTGTCGACAGTTCCCCACGTGCATGAATTCCGGGTAACTCGTCCATTTCCCGACGGGTCGGAACCCTGCGGACGACGTGGTTCCGACGCGCCGCCGAGACATCCGGTGCGACCCCCACGTTGTCCGCACGGGCAGCCAGCAGGCAGGATGACGGGCATGACGCACGCGATGGTGAAAGGCTCGAACGTCCCTCTGGACGCCTTGGCCGTACGGGCCGTGCTGTGCTGGACCCCGGGCGCCGGAGTTCCGGATGTGGACGCCTCGGCCCTGCTGCTCGGAGCCGGTGGCCGCGTGCGCTCGGACGAGGACTTCGTCTTCTACAACCAGCCCCGCCACCCCTCCGGCCTGGTACGACGGCTGCCGAAGCGCAGCGTCCCCGAAGGGCTCACGGACAGCATCGAGGCCGACCTCGGCGCGCTCGACCCCTCCGTCGACCAGGTGGTCGTCGCCGCGTCCTCCGACGGAGCCGCATTCGCTCAGGTAGGCGATCTGCGCATCCTGCTGTACGACGCGGCGTCGGCAGGCGGGGACCCGCTCGCCGTCTTCGACGTGCGGCCGGAGACCGGCGAGGAGACGGCGATCATCTGCGGCGAGCTCTACCGGCGCGGCGATGGCTGGAAATTCCGGGCCGTGGGACAGGGCTATCCGACCGGTCTGGTGGGGCTGGCGACCGCCTTCGGTATCTCGGTGGACGAGACGGAGGCCGCGGCGGAGCCCGCGCCCTCGCCCGTAGGCGCTCCTTCGCCTGCCATGGCCCCCTCGCCCTCCCCCGTGACGGCGCCCGGCTTCCCGCCGCCCGCGCCCACGTTCCCGCCCGCACCGGCGCCCGGTCCGGACTCGCAGATCACGGTCCAGCACCAGCAGCCCGCGTACGGCTACCCGCAGCCCGCGGTGGCCCAGCCGGCTCCCCGGGCCGTGCCCCAGCCCTCGTACGGCTATCCGCAGCCCGCCACCGCCCAGCCCGCCTACGGCTACCCGCAGCCCGCCGCGGCGGCGGCGCCCGCCCCCGACCCGAACTTCGTGCTGCCGCCGCAGGGGCCGCAGTTCGTACGGTCCTGAGACGGCCTGCGCCCCCTCGGACCTCAGGCCCGGCGCTCAGACCCGGGGCCTCGGACCAGGGGCCTCAGGTCCGGGACTTGTAGCCGCGTCCCCACTGCATGCCCCAGCCGTACAGCCGGTCCAGCTCCGACTGGAACCCGTACACGAACTTCACCTCGCGCCGCACGATCAGCTCGTCCTTGATGTTCTCCACCGTGAACACGGCGCAGGAGCGGGCCTCCGGGGCGTGCTCGTCGAGATCGATCTCGATCCGCGGGCCGTTGCCCGGGTAGAGCGTCACCTTGGCGTGCGTACGGTCGAAGGCCGGCGTCTGGTCGTAGATGTAGACGAAGAACAGCAGCCGCTTGATCTGGTCGCGCTGGTCGAGATTGACGTAGACGGTCTCGCCCGACGGCGCCCCGAAGCGGTCGTCCCCGCTGAGCCGGATGTACGGCGGTGCGTTCAGGTCGCCCATGAGGTTGCCCAGCGGCTGGACCACGCCCTTGGTGCCGTCCTTCAGCTCGTACATGCAGCCCAGGTCCAGGTCGACATTGACCACGCCCTGGGTGTGCGCCTGGACCACATCGGGCTTGAAGAGCTTCATGGGCCGCAGCAGCCGGCCGCTCTGCCGCGACCTGCCCTCGATGTCGGACGTACGCATCCGCCAGGAGAGGTTGACCCGCATATTGCCGGTCAGCGCACCCTGTTTGGTCAGTGAGACCGTGGCGTGCCGCTTGGAGAGCACGATGGAGTTGGTCGACGCGTTGCCCGACTCGAACTGCGCCTCTCTCCGTGGCCACAGGCTGTCCCAGAACGCCATCCCCAACCCCCACACGTATCGGTAGAAACACAAGTGACCCGGCCCTGCGGCCGCCCCGTGCGTCGCACCGGGCGCCCACATCACTGCGGGGCGGCCGCCGGGCCGGACCCGGGTGTTCCCGGAGAACCGTCGCCGTACGGACCGCCCCGCTGAGAGCGTTCCTCAATCCCTACCGGGTCACACCCCGGACGGGACTTCTGCCTTGGAACCCGCGTCGTCGCCCCCGCCCGCGGCCTCCAGCGCCTTGTTGCGCCGCACCGAGGACCAGAAGGACCAGCCGATCAGCGCGACACCGACGAAGCCGGTGATGAGCTCGTTGATCTCGTACTGGATGGTGACGAGGAGGATGACGGCCAGCGCGCCGATGGCGTAGTGGGCGCCGTGCTCCAGGTAGACGTAGTCGTCGAGGGTGCCCTGGCGGACCAGGTAGACCGTGAGCGAACGGACGTACATGGCGCCGATACCGAGGCCGAGGGCCATCAGCACAATGTTGTTGGTGATGGCGAAGGCACCGATGACGCCGTCGAACGAGAAGGACGCGTCGAGCACTTCCAGGTACAGGAACATGAAGAACGCGGCCTTGCCGGAGAGCGCGATCGCGGAGATCCTCTTGCCGCTCTTCCTGGCCTCGTCCTCCGCCTCGTGCTCCCGCTCCTCCTCTTCCTCCAGCTTGTTCTCGAAGAAGCTGGAGAGACCGCCGACGATGAGGTAGGTGATCAGACCCGCGATTCCGGCGAGCAGGACGGTCTCCGCCTTGTCCGCGTGGCCGCCGCCGTGCTGGTGCGCGCTCGTCGCGAAGGTCATGGACGAGATCAGCAGCACGATCAGCGCGATGCAGACCGACAGCATGTCGACCTTGCCGAGCTTGGCGAGCGGGCGCTCGATCCAGCGCAGCCACTGGATGTCACGGTCCTCGAAAATGAAGTCGAGGAAGATCATCAGCAGGAACATGCCACCGAACGCGGCAATCGCCGGGTGGGCGTCCGTGACCAGTTCCTGATAGCGGTCGGGCTGACTGAACGAGAGATCGACCGCTTCGATCGGGCCCAGCTTGGCGGTGATGGCCACGATCACGACGGGGAACACCAGCCGCATGCCGAAGACCGCGATGAGCACACCGACCGTGAGGAAGATCTTCTGCCAGAAGGCATTCATCTTCTTCAGGATTCCGGCGTTGACCACCGCATTGTCGAAGGACAGCGAGATCTCCAGGACGGAAAGAATCGCGACCACGCCGAAGGCTTCCCACCCCCCGTAGATCACCGCTGCGACCAGGCCGAGCGCGGTAATCGCGAACGACCAGCCGAAGGTTTTCAGAAGCACTGGCTACCCCATCGTGTGTGTAACGGGTCTCCCCCGGGTGTGTGCGGGGCTCCCCCGCGCTGTGCGCGGCTTTACGAAACGTTGACCCCGAAGTCTAGAGCGATGCCGCGCAGTCCGGACGCGTACCCCTGTCCCACCGCACGGAACTTCCACTCGCCGTTGTACCGATAGAGCTCGCCGAAGATCATCGCCGTTTCCGTCGAGGCGTCCTCGGTGAGGTCGTAGCGCGCGAGTTCCTGGCCGTCCGCCTGGTTCACCACGCGGATGAACGCATTGCTGACCTGACCGAAGGTCTGTCCTCGATTGTCCGCTTCGTGGATCGAAACCGGAAAAATGATCTTGTCGCAGTGCGCGGGTACCTGAGTGAGATTCACGATGACCGACTCGTCGTCGCCCTCGCCCTCACCCGTGAGGTTGTCGCCGGTGTGCTCCACGGAGCCGTCGGGACTCTTGAGGTTGTTGTAGAACACGAACCATTCGTCGCCGAGCACCCGGCCCGACTGGCACAGCAGCGCGCTGGCGTCGAGGTCGAAGTCGGCGCCCGTGGTGGATCGTGCGTCCCAGCCGAGCCCGACCAGCACCTGGGTGAGGTTGGGTGCGGCCTTGGAGAGGGAGACGTTGCCTCCCTTGGCGAGTGTGACGCCCATGGTGTGTCCTCCCCGAGTCGATGAACCGTTTGTTGAGCCGTCGAGCTGTTGAGCCGTCGAGCCTTCGCGCTGTCGAGCCTTCGAGCCGTTGACCTGTCCAGCGCGTCCGGCGCCGCACATCGTGCGGCGCCGGACGGAAATACGTGCTGACGTCGGCCGGACGGAGCCGCGGCGGCTCTGTCCGGCCTCGCCTTCTCAGACGTTGACGCCGAAGTCCTGCGCGATGCCGCGCAGCCCCGAGGCGTAACCCTGACCGATGGCACGGAACTTCCACTCCGCCCCGTTGCGGTACAGCTCGCCGAAGACCATGGCGGTCTCCGTCGAGGCGTCCTCGCTCAGGTCGTAGCGCGCCAGCTCGCTGTTGTCCGCCTGGTTGACCACGCGGATGTACGCGTTGCGCACCTGGCCGAAGCTCTGCTGCCGGGTCTCGGCCTCGTAGATCGAGACCGGGAAGACGATCTTGTCGACATCGGCCGGAACGCCGGCCAGGTTCACCTTGATGACCTCGTCGTCGCCCTCGCCCTCACCGGTGAGGTTGTCGCCGGTGTGCTCCACGGAGCCGTCGGGGCTCTTGAGGTTGTTGAAGAAGACGAAATTGCCGTCGCTGCCGACCTTGCCCTCGGCGTTCGTCAGCAGGGCGCTGGCGTCGAGGTCGAAGTCACCACCGGTGGTGGTACGAGCGTCCCAGCCCAGACCCACGATGACCGCGGTCAGGTTGGGCGCGGCCTTGGTCAGCGAGACGTTGCCGCCCTTGCTGAGGCTGACTCCCACGAGTCCTCCCATTGGTTTCCTTGGGGGCCGGCAGGCGCCGGCGCCTCCACGTTGCGTTGGCATCCGATCAACGATCGGATCCTAGTGACCGGTTCCCGGTCAAAGCAGGCTTTTGGCCGGGTCTCCCGCAGATCCACCGGCCCGGAGCGAGGGCCCCGGATCAGCGAACCCGGATCAGAGCGTGTCGAGCGCCTTGATGTAGTCGTTGAGGTCGCGCGCGTCGGGCAGACCGTTGACGACGGTCCAGCGCACCACGCCCTCCTTGTCGATGATGAAGGTGCCGCGCACCGCGCAGCCCTTCTCCTCGTCGAAGACGCCGTAGGCCCGCGAGGTCTCGCCGTGCGGCCAGAAGTCCGACACCAGCGGATACTCCAGGCCCTCCTGCTCGGCGAAGACGCGCAGGGTGTGGATGGAGTCGTTGGAGACGGCGAGCAGCTGCGTGTCGGCGTTCTCGAACTTCGGCAGCTCGTCGCGGAGCGCGCAGAGCTCACCCGTGCACACGCCGGTGAAGGCGAACGGGTAGAACAGCAGCACGACATTCTTCTCGCCGCGGAAGTCGGAGAGCTTCACGGTCCGGCCGTGGTTGTCCTTCAGCTCGAAATCCGGGGCCTGGGTGCCGACCTCGATCGCCATGAAACGCGTCCCTTCGCTACGTTCACCGGGCTGGGCTGTCCGGGTGCCTCCCACCCTACGCAGAGCCCGCAGCAGGCCGCGCAGCGCCCGTAGCGGCCGTGCGGCACCCGCGCGGGGGACCCGGCGACCGGGAAACGCGGGTCGCCCGTCGACCGAGAAAGAAGACCCCCGGCGGTCCATGCCGTCGGGGGTCTTCGGGGCGAGTGCGTGGCGAACGCGGTTCAGCGCTTGGCTTTGGCCGCCTTCGGTGTGACCAGACGGCTACCTGTCCAGTCCTTGCCCGCATTGATGCTCTTGGTCTGGGAGAGACCGGCGGTCTGTGCAGCCTCGTTGATGTCGCTCGGTTCGACGTATCCGTCACGGCCGGTCTTCGGCGTCATCAGCCAGACCGCGCCGCCGTCCTCGATCAGACCAATGGCATCCACCAGCGCGTCCGTAAGGTCGCCGTCCTCGTCGCGGAACCACAGCAGGACGACGTCTGCGACGTCGTCGTAGTCCTCATCGACGAGATCCTGGCCGATTGTGGCCTCAATGCCCTCACGGAGCTCCTGCTCGACGTCGTCGTCGTAGCCGATCTCCTGGACCACCTGTCCGGGCTCGAACCCCAGGCGTGCTGCCGGGTTGGTCCGCTCCTCCGCGTGGTCCGCGGTCGCGCTCACGGGTTGCCTCCTGATCATGTTTCGGAAAATGCTTCAGCCACGCGCGTGCGCGGGGCGTTGGCCGTAGTCCACACGGGAGCGGCGGATCGCGCAAGTACCCAGCATGCGAGACCGCCTAAACGGGGACGTTCCCTGCCACGTCGCCGTACGGTCGGCAGCCCCTCGCGGGGCCGACGCCACCCTCCACACCCTTTACGTCCTTCCACAGCTTATGCCGTTTCGGTCCGCCATTCGGAGTCGAACATCCTTTGGGAACGGTTGGACGGGTTGGGCGTAAGGTTGCGGTTTGGACCAGCACATCCCTGCGCCGCGGACGTGATGCCTCACAACACGGCGGTTACCCCTCGGTAGAGGTGACGTTTACGCCCTCGCGGTACACGATGGTGATGGCGTACATGCATACATCCCGGGGGCATGTTCTCCCGTACCAGGCCCCGTAGAGCAGCACCGAACAGCGAAGGAACAGCGTGGCTTCCGGATCCGATCGCAACCCGATCATCATTGGCGGCCTGCCGAGCCAGGTCCCGGACTTCGATCCCGAAGAGACCCAGGAATGGCTCGACTCGCTCGACGCAGCCGTCGACGAGCGAGGCCGTGAGCGGGCCCGTTACCTGATGCTCCGGCTCATCGAGCGTGCGCGCGAGAAGCGCGTCGCCGTGCCGGAGATGCGCAGTACGGACTACGTGAACACGATCGCCACGAAGGACGAGCCGTTCTTCCCCGGCGACGAGGAGATCGAGCGCAAGGTCCTCAACGCGACCCGCTGGAACGCGGCTGTGATGGTGTCGCGCGCCCAGCGCCCCGGGATCGGGGTCGGCGGCCACATCGCCACCTTCGCCTCCTCGGCCTCGCTGTACGACGTGGGCTTCAACCACTTCTTCCGGGGCAAGGACGACGGCCTGGGCGGCGACCAGATCTTCTTCCAGGGTCATGCGTCCCCGGGTATCTACGCCCGCGCCTTCCTGCTCGACCGGCTGAGCGAGGCGCAGCTCGACGCCTTCCGCCAGGAGAAGTCGAAGGCGCCCAACGGCCTGTCCAGCTACCCGCACCCGCGGCTGATGCCGGACTTCTGGGAGTTCCCGACCGTCTCGATGGGCCTCGGCCCGCTCGGTGCGATCTACCAGGCCCGGATGAACCGCTACATGGAGGCGCGCGGCATCGCCGACACCTCCCGGTCGCATGTGTGGGCATACCTGGGCGACGGCGAGATGGACGAGCCCGAGTCGCTCGGTCAGCTCTCCATCGCCGCGCGCGAGGGCCTGGACAACCTGACCTTCGTGGTCAACTGCAACCTGCAGCGCCTCGACGGCCCGGTGCGCGGCAACGGCAAGATCATCCAGGAGCTGGAGTCGCAGTTCCGCGGCGCCGGCTGGAACGTCATCAAGCTGGTCTGGGACCGCTCCTGGGACCCGCTGCTGGCGCAGGACCGCACAGGCATCCTGGTCAACAAGCTGAACACCACGCCGGACGGCCAGTTCCAGACGTACGCCACCGAGTCCGGCGCGTACATCCGTCAGCACTTCTTCGGGGACGACCCGCGGCTGCGCGACATGGTCAAGGACATGACCGACGACCAGATCCTGCACCTGGGCCGCGGCGGTCACGACCACCGGAAGGTCTACGCGGCCTACGCGGCGGCCAAGGCACACAAGGGCCAGCCGACGGTGATCCTGGCGCAGACGGTCAAGGGCTGGACGCTGGGGCCGAACTTCGAGGGCCGCAACGCGACCCACCAGATGAAGAAGCTCACCGTCGAGGACCTCAAGCGGTTCCGCGACCGGCTGCACATCCCGATCACGGACAAGCAGCTGGACGAGGGCTACCCGCCCTACTACCACCCGGGCCGTGACTCGGAAGAGATCCAGTACATGCACGACCGCCGCAAGGGTCTGGGCGGTTATGTCCCGACCCGTGTGGTGCGCGCGAAGCCGCTGGTCCTCCCCGAGGACAAGACGTACGCGATCGCGAAGAAGGGCACGGGTCAGCAGTCGATCGCCACGACCATGGCATTCGTCCGCATCCTGAAGGAACTCATGCGGGACAAGGAGATCGGCAAGCGTTTCGTGCTGATCGCGCCCGACGAGTACCGCACCTTCGGCATGGACGCATTCTTCCCGAGCGCGAAGATCTACAACCCGCTCGGTCAGCAGTACGAGGCGGTGGACCGGGATCTGCTGCTCGCGTACAAGGAGTCGCCGACCGGTCAGATGCTGCACGACGGCATCTCCGAGGCCGGCTGCACGGCGTCGCTGATCGCCGCCGGTTCGGCGTACGCCACGCACGGCGAGCCGCTGATCCCGGTGTACGTCTTCTACTCGATGTTCGGTTTCCAGCGCACTGGCGACCAGTTCTGGCAGATGGCCGACCAGCTCGCGCGCGGCTTCGTGCTGGGTGCGACCGCCGGTCGTACGACGCTGACCGGTGAGGGTCTCCAGCACGCGGACGGCCACTCGCAGCTGCTCGCCTCGACGAACCCGGGCTGTGTCGCGTACGACCCGGCGTTCAGCTACGAGATCGCGCACATCGTCAAGGACGGTCTGCGCCGGATGTACGGCGAGAACAGTGAGGACGTCTTCTACTACCTCACCGTCTACAACGAGCCGATCCAGCACCCGGCCGAGCCCGAGAACGTGGATGTCGAAGGCATCCTCAAGGGCGTGTACCGCTACAAGGCCGCCGAGCGGGGCGAGATCCCGGCCCAGATCATGGCGTCCGGTGTGGCGGTGCCGTGGGCGGTCGAGGCGCAGCGGATCCTCGCCGACGAGTGGAACGTCAGGGCGGACGTCTGGTCGGCGACCTCCTGGAACGAGCTGCGCCGCGAGGCCGTGGACGTGGAGCGGTACAACCTGCTGCACCCGGAGGAGGAGCAGCGCGTCCCGTACGTCACGCGGAAGCTCTCCGGCTCCGAGGGCCCGTTCGTGGCGGTCTCGGACTGGATGCGTTCCGTACCGGACCAGATCGCGCGCTGGGTGCCCGGTGCGTACCAGTCGCTGGGGGCGGACGGCTTCGGCTTCGCCGACACCCGTGGCGCGGCCCGCCGGTTCTTCCACATCGACGCGCAGTCGATCGCCCTCGCGGTGCTCACCGAGCTCGCGAAGCAGGGCCGGGTCGACCGTTCGCTACTGAAGACGGCGATCGACCGGTACGAGCTGCTGGATGTGACCGCGGCCGACCCGGGCGCGGCCGGCGGCGACGCGTAGGCACGGCGCATCACGGCCGAAGGGCGGCGGGGCCGGCCGGCCCCGTCGCCCTTCGGCGTCCGCGGGTCGGTTCTCCCGGACTCCGCGGGTCAGTTCTCCCGGACTCCGCGGGTCGGTTCTCCCAGACTCCGCGGGTCAGTTCTCCCAGACCTTGAACGCCCTGACCTGGTACGGGGACTGGGGCACCCAGGTGCCGCCGCCCGGATAGGTCTCGAATTCGCCGGTCTCGGCGCACTCCGCCGACTGGTACGTGGTGACCGGGCGGCCGGTGCGGTTGACGAGCGACTGGACCTTGCTGCCGGCCGGCAGCGGGACGCAGCTCTCGATGTCGATCGTGGAAAGCTCGTGGATCTGCCGGGCGCCCGTGAAGTCCGGCTTCTCCCAGAGACAGAGCTGGCCGCTGCCGCAGGCCTCGGGCCGGGCGGACCCGGAACGGACCGCGGAGTCGGCCACGGCCTGCGGGACCGAGGCGGTGGCGGCCGGCGCGGTGGCGGCCAGGACAGTGGTGGCCAGGGCAGTGGTGGCCAGGGCGGCGGCAAGAACGGTCGTACGCATGGAAATCAACCCCCGTGGTGGTGCGAATCAGTTGCCTGCACCCTGACCTGCGGAGCAACCCCGGGGGAAGGGGCCGCGGGCCACACCACCCTGATAGGCGACAGCCCCGCCGGAACGATCCGGCGGGGCTGTCGTACGCACTGTGTTGACGCCGCACAGGCGTCATGACGAACCGTCAGATGTGACCGGCGCCCGCGCCCGCCTCAGCGTTCGCACCGCGCTTGGTGAGCGTGGCGACCAGCGCGGCGACCACCGCGACGATGCCGGCGACCGTGAACGCCGTGCTCATGCCCGACACGAACGTGTCATGGGCGACGCCCGCGATCTTCGCCGCGACCTCCGGCGGAGTGTTGGCTGCCACCGGCGGTACGCCGACCTCGACGGCCGAGGACGCCGCGTCCAGCTGCTCCGGCGCGAGGGGCGGAAGCTTCGCGGCCGTCCAGTTGTCGGACAGCTTCGAGTCGACCTGGGAGGCCATGACGGCGCCCAGTACGGCCGTACCGAGGCTGCCACCGACCTGCATGGCGGCCTGCTGCAGACCACCCGCGACGCCGGACAGCTCCATCGGGGCGTTGCCGACGATGACCTCCGTGGCGCCGACCATCACCGGGGCGAGGCCGAGGCCGAGCAGACCGAACCAGATCGACATGGTCAGGGTGCCGGTGCCGATGGTCAGCTGGGACATGCCGAACATGGCGACCGCCGTGCACACCATGCCGCCGACCAGCGGAACCCGCGGGCCGAACTTCGTGATCAGGGCGCCCGCGAGCGGCGAGGCGACGATCATCATCCCGGTCAGCGGCAGCAGGTGCAGGCCGCTGTCGACGGGGCTCAGGCCGTGCACGTTCTGAAGGTAGAAGGTGACGAAGAACAGCCCGCCCATGAAGGCGAAGGCCATCAGCACCATCAGGACCGCGCCCGCGGACAGCGGCACGGACCGGAACATCGCCAGCGGGATCAGCGGCTCCCTGACGTTCTTCTGGGAGAAGGCGAAGACCACGAACAGGGCCACGGCGGCGCCCAGGAAGCCGAGCGTCTTGTAGTCGCCCCAGCCCCACTCGGCGCCCTTGATGAGCGCCCAGATCAGGCAGAACATCGCCTGCGACAGCAGCACGATGCCGCCGATGTCGAAGGAGCGCGGCGCGTTCTCGGCCCGGTGGTCCTTGAGGATCACCAGGCCCAGCAGGAGCGCGATCACACCGACCGGCACATTGATGAAGAAGACGGACTGCCAGCTGACGTGCTCGACGAGCACGCCACCGAGGATCGGACCGCCCGCGGTCGAGGCGCCGATCACCATGCCCCAGATGCCGATCGCCATGTTCAGCTTCTCGGCCGGGAAGGTGGCGCGCAGCAGGCCGAGCGCGGCGGGCATCAGCAGGGCACCGAAGAGGCCCTGGAGCACCCGGAACACGATCACCAGGGCGACGCTGTGCGAGAGGCCGATGGCCCCCGATGCCGCGGCGAAGCCCACGACACCTATGAGGAAGGTCTGGCGGTGGCCGAACCGGTCACCGAGCTTGCCCGCGGTGATCAGGGAGACCGCGAGGGCGAGCATGTAGCCGTTGGTGATCCACTGGACGTCGGCGAGCGAGGCGCCGAGATCCTGCTGGATGGCGGGGTTGGCGATCGCGACGATCGTGCCGTCGAGCGCGACCATCATCACGCCGATGGCCACGGAGAAGAGCGTCAGCCAGGGATGGCCGCGCAGCCCCTTGGCAGGTGCTGGCACGGCGGTGTCCTGCGGCTCCCGCGACGCCTTTTCGACGGTGGTCTGACTAGTCATGCCGGGGAGATTAGTGTCAGTCGCTGACAGTTGACAAACCATTTCACAAGACAGTAACTGTCACGTAGCTCACAGGTACGCTGAGCTGGGAATATCAGGAGAAAGAGGACCATTTCCGTGACCGATGGGCAGCGGGCCGCGTATCCGACCGGACCGGTCGGACGTCCGACGGGACCGCGCGAGCGCCCGACCGGGCTGCGCGAACGGAAGAAGCGACACACCCGGGACGCACTGCTGCACGCCGCCCTCGATCTTTTCACCACCCAGGGGTACGAGGAGACCACCGTCGACGAGATCGTCGACACCGTCGAGGTCTCCCAGCGCACCTTCTTCCGCTACTTCACCGGCAAGGAGGAGGCCGCCTTCGCCATCCAGGAGATGGTGGAGTCGCACTTCCTCTCGGAGCTGCGCCGGCGTCCCGCTTCGGAGACCCCGTTCGAGGCACTGCGCCGCGCGGTCCTCTGCGCCTGGAACACCATCGGTGAGGCGATCGAGGCGATCGTCACGGTCGAACTCCACATGCGTATGTACCAGATGATCGAGTCGACGCCGCCTCTGCTCGCCGCCCACCTTCGACGCCACATCGATCTGGAGAACCGGATCGCGCTGCTGATCGCCGAGCGCGAGGGGCTCGACGTGGAGACGGACCCCCGGCCGAGGGTCGCCGTGGCCGCGTTCTGCGGGGTGATGCGGGTGACCGGGCAGCTCTGGGGCCAGGGGCGGGACGCCGACGTGGACTCGCTGCGCACGCTGACCGAGACGTACCTGGACCAGCTCGGCCCGGCGCTGGCCGGGAACTGGCGGGCGGAGGCCGGCGCGGGGCTCGGGTAGCGCCATGGAAACTCCGTCCGATGTGCGGTAGACCTCGGCGCGGATGCGCTGGTGCGCCGAGGTGTCGATGTACCGACGCGCCGACGCGCCGACGCGCAGATGTGCCGTACGCCTCATTGCCCCGACATGACCGACTTCACAACAGCCGTGCCCCGGCGGCCATATGCGACGCTCCGGAGGCACTCCGCGCGCCTGAACGTGCGCGTCGCACCAACACAGCGTGAAATGACCGGTCCTGAATTCCCGACAGCGGGGTGATGTGCGTCACCCTGTTCACGGCTGTCGTCCCGCGTCTCCTAATGTGGGCAGAAGTGACTTCCTTCGACACCTCCCCCACGCTCACCGCATGGCGCGCGCTGCTCGCCGTCGCGGTGGTGTTCGTGATGCTGGCGACCACGGGCTGGACCGCCGTCCGTCACCAACCCTCCGACGAGCCACGCACCCTCGCACTCGCCTCGTGGGCGCGCGGCAGCGTAGCGGGTCATGCACTGCCGGACGCCGACGCTCCGCCGCGCCGGCTGGCGCAGTTCTTCGCCACGCTCACGGCCGCGCAGCGCACCGGACTCGCCGACAAGTACCCCTTGGTCGTGGGCAATCTGAACGGCGCCCCGGTCACCCTGCGCTACCACGCCAACCGGCTGGCCCTGGTGCAGGCGCGGGCGGTCGAGCGGCAGCGCATGCACGACGAGAGGCTCTCCCCCGACGGCCGCGCCGAGGCGCTCCGGCGGATGAACCGCTTCCAGTCGATGCTGGAGAACGGCCGGCACATCCTCGCCTTCGACCCGTCGGGGAAGGGTCGAGCGGCCGAGGTGTTCGGTGATCTCGACCGGGCCGCCCGGGTCTCCGTGATCGTCCCCGGCGTCGACACGAATCTGCTGACGCTGGAGCGGACCGCCCCCATGGTGAACGCCGCCCCGGTCGGCATGGCGAAGTCGCTGTACGCGGCGGAGCGCGCCGCGCGCCCCGGTACCCGTACCGCCGTCATCGCCTGGGCCGACTACACGACGCCGGCCGGGATCGGTGTGGACGCGGCCCTGGGGAACCTCGCCGAGCGCGGGGCGGTGCGGCTGAACGCCCTGGTGGGCACGTTGCCCGGGGACGCCCCGGTCTCGCTGTTCTGCCACAGCTACGGCTCGGTGCTGTGCGGTGTCGCCGCGCATGAACTGCCCTCCAGGGTCACCGACATCGCGGTCGCCGGCAGCCCCGGCATGCGAGTGGAGAACGCCGGGCAGCTGCACACCGAGGCCAGGGTGTGGGCGACGCGGGACCACGACGACTGGATCGCGGACGTGCCGAACCTGGAGCTCGGCGGGCTGGGCCACGGCGCCGACCCGGTCGACCCGGGCTTCGGCGCACGCATTGTCTCGGCGGGCGGAGCGGTCGGCCACAGCGGCTATTTCGAGCCGGGCACCGAGAGCCTCAGCAACTTCGCCGCCATCGGCGTCGGGGCCTACGCCTCGGTGAGCTGTGCGAGCTCCGACAGCACCTGTCACGACGGAGTCGCCACCGGCGGCCGGGGCCCGGGGATCTGACGGGCGCGACGAACCGCAGCCGGCCGCATATCGGGGCCGACACCGAGGGGGACGTGTGAGCAAGTGCCGCATACGATGAGGCACATGGGTGATGTGCTGGCCGGAATTCATGCCACCTGGGAGTTCGACACCGACTCCGTGCTCATCCGCTTCGAACGGGGTATACGCACACCGAAGCTCTTCCAGAGCCTGCGTGAGCGCCGCGTCCCGCACGCGGCGCTGTCGTCGGTGACGCTGACCCCGGGCAAGCGGGGCACGGTGGTCCTGCACGCGGTGCCGAGACCCGGTGCCGACCCGTTGCTGGAGGCCGCGGCGGGGCAGCTGAAGACCGGCTGCGATCCGTACCGGCTGGTGCTGCCGGCCGAGCGCGAGACGCTTGCCGAGTACTACGCGGACGAGCTGCGCGCCCGGCTCGGTCCCGACGCCGCGGAGCCCGCCGAGCGGTTCCTGGTCGCGGCCCCCGAGGCACCGATGCAGTTCAAGGCGTACGACGGCCGGGCCGGCTTCGACGGTGACCGGATCTCCTTCCGCTGGTTCTGGACGGGTGCCTCCACGGCGAAGTGGAAGGCCGGCGACCAGACGTTTCGGGTGACGGAGCTGAGCGGGGTCGAGTGGCGCTCGCCGGAGGCCTTCGACGGCTATCTGCGGCTGGTGCCGAGGGGCCTGGAGGGCGCGGCTCCCGGACCGGGCGCGGGGGCCGGCCTCGGCATGAGCACCGCTCCCGGCCCGGGTGCGGGCGGCGGTGCCGGTACCGGTGCCGGTACCGGTACGGAGCTGGGTACGGGGCTCGCCGCCGGACTGCTGCGGAGCGCGCAGCCGATGGATCCCCGCCCCAACCGGGCCGATCAGGACCCGGCCGCGGTGGTCTTCGGCCTCGGCTACGGCCCGGTGCACGAGTCGCTGCCGTTCGCCGCGGCCGTACTGGAATCGGTACGCAGGAAGCAGCCGTCGCCCGCCGCGCCGGCCGCCGTCCTGGCGGGCGCGGGGCGGCGCGATCCCGCGGACATCGCGGAGCGGATCCGGCACCTCGGGGAGCTGCACGAGGCGGGGCTGGTGACGGACGACGAGTTCAGCGCGAAGAAGGCGCAGCTGCTCGCCGAGCTATAGGTGTGCGGCGTGCGCGTGCGGTGTGCACGTGCGGCGGCCGGGGTCGGGTGTCTCCGGCTTGCCAGGTCGGCGGGCAGACTCGACGGTAGTACTCCCGTACGAGAAGGGCGGCGGTGGACCGGAACCCCGGTATGACGTCACCGGACCGGCCCACTGCCTACGCTGATCAAGCCATGTCCACTTCCCCGCCGCGCAAGCCGCCCACGCCGCCCACGCCGCCGCCCTCGTCTCCCCCACCGCCCTCATATCCCCCATCGCCCGCCGTCGACGGCCTGCTGAGCGCCGTACGGCGCAATCTGCGCGAGTTCGCGCACGGGCTCTCGCACCCGTCCCATCCCGCGACGCCGCTCCTGGCGGACGCGCCGAAGCGGTGGCAGCGGCTGCTGCCGTACGTCGTCGTCCTCGCCCTCGTCGCCACCTTCATCCCGGTCACGATCAATGTCCTGACCGAGGGATACGGCGTGAACGGAGGACTGGCGGGAGCCCTGGCCGTCGCGCAGGCGGCGCCGCTCCTGATGCTGGCGCACCGGCCGCTGCAGGCCTGGTGGATCATCTTCCCCGCCGACATCCTGGGTGCGGCCGCGCTGCTCGGGTATCCGGTCGGCACGTTCGGCATCTGGCCGTGGCCGCCGCCCACCCTGATCGGCTATCTCTTCCTGCTGCTCGCCCTGGCCCTGCGCGAGACCCGGCGGACCCTGACCGCGGTCTGGGTGGCGACGGGCGCGGCGAGCCTGATCCTGCACCTGATCGCGCCGGAGCGCAGCAACGGCAGCGCGCTGCTGCTCGTGGTCCTCGGTGCGGTGGTCCTGGTGATCGGCGCGGCGGTACGGGAACGGGGCGACGCGCAGCGGCGGCTCGCCGAGCAGGAGACCATCAGCGAGGCCGAGCGGGCGCAGCGGACGCTGCTGGAGGAGCGCACCAGGATCGCCCGTGAGCTGCACGACGTGGTCGCGCACCACATGTCCGTGATCACGGTCCAGGCCGATTCGGCGCCCTACCGGATCAGCGGGCTGCCCGAGGAGGCGCGCGAGGAGTTCGGCGCGATCGCGGCGAGCGCGCGGGAGTCGCTCACGGAGATGCGACGGCTGCTGACGGTGCTGCGCAGCGAGGGCACGGAGGGCGAGCGGGCGCCGCAGCCGGGGCTCGACCGGGTGCAGCAGCTGGTGGAGGCGACGGTGCGGGCGGGGCTGCCCGCCGAGCTGTCGCTGGCCGCCGAGCTGCCGGACGTACCGCAGGCGGTGGATCTGTCGGCGTACCGGATCGTGCAGGAGGCCCTGGCGAACGTGGTCCGGCACGCGCCCGGCGCGCGGACCCGGGTGTCGATCACGTCCGACGGTGAGCACCTGACCGTGCTGGTGGTCAACGACCGGGCGGAGCAGCCCGGTTCGCCGCTGGAGACGACCGGGACCGGACACGGCCTGGTCGGGATGCGGGAACGCGTACGGTTGACGGGCGGCACCCTGGACACCGGACCGCTGCCGGACGGCGGCTTCCGGGTCGCCGCGCGGCTGCCGCTCGCCGCCGTTCCGCCCCCGGCCTCGGAGGACTCTTGACCATTCGCGTGATCATCGTCGACGACCAGGCCATGGTGCGGGCGGGGTTCGCGGCACTGCTCGCGGCACAGAGCGACATCGACGTGGTCGGTGAGGCACCGGACGGGCGCCAGGGCATCGACGTCAGCCGGCGGGTCCACCCGGACGTGGTCCTGATGGATGTCCGGATGCCCGAGATGGACGGGCTGGCGGCGGCCCGTGAGCTGCTGAACCCGCCGGTGGGGGTGGTGCACCGGCCGAAGGTCCTGATGCTCACCACGTTCGACGTGGACGACTACGTGTACGAGGCGCTGCGCGCCGGGGCGTCCGGCTTTCTGCTGAAGGACGCGCCGCCGGCCGACCTGATCTCGGCGGTGCGGGTGGTCGCGGCGGGCGAGGCGCTGCTCGCGCCGTCCGTGACGCGCCGCCTGATCGCGGACTTCGCCCGGCAGGGGCCGTCCGGGGCCGCCCGGAGTGGGCAGGCACTGCGGCTGAACGGGCTCACTCCGCGCGAGAGGGAGGTGCTGGAGCTGATCGCGCGGGGGCTGTCCAACCAGGAGATCGCGGGACGGCTGGTGCTCGCCGAACAGACGGTGAAGACGCACATCGGGCGGGTGCTGGCCAAGCTGGACCTGCGGGACCGCGCGCAGGCGGTGATCTTCGCGTACGAGGCAGGGGTGGTGGTACCGGGCGAGGGGTGAGGTGCTTTCCCTCTGCCCGGAACCGGAGGGTCCGCCCCCCCGACGGCGGACCCGACCCGTTCGCCCCGGACTACCGGGGCACTCCGCTACTGGAATGCGTCTACGCCTTGGGGTTGGTGTGCCACTCGCCCGTGACGCAGGTGTCCTTCCCGAACAGGGAGTCGTCCTTGCAGACCACTACGCGGGCCTTCTTCACATTGAATGTGTCCGTGTAGCCAGGGAACGTGAAGGTCTTGCCCTTACCGACGCAGTCCGAGTTGTAGTTCCAGGCCCGGCTTTTCCCGGTGGTGATCGAGTTGCCCCACCTGCCCCCCTTGAACTGCATGAACGCGAACACGTCTTCACCGCGGCTACACCTCTGGTCGTTGACGTAGACCTTGACCTTTCCGGTCTTGCCGGCGCCCGTCCACTTCCACGTGGCGTGTGCGTAGCCGAAGTCCGCGTTGGCCTTCGACGAGCCGCTGGTGCTGAGGATCTGTGGGCTCGACGCGGCATCGGCATCCGCCTGGGCGGCCGTGGCGCTGACGCCCCCGACGGCGAGTGCCGCGGCGGCCCCCATGGCGATGAGGGCAATCTTCGTCCTGAACATCATTTCTCTCCGTTCTGCATCTGCCCCCGTGGGCCGATGCTGTGCAGTCCGGGCTGTTCAGAACAAGTGGAGCACGCCGTCCAAGGGGCCAGAAGGGCCAATGTGTGTGCACGCTGCCCAAGTTCCGCACGCGTGGTGTGCACGCTGCGCAACCCGGGGCCGAGGCGGGGCGCGGTGCACACCTCGGGTTCCGGCCGACTGCTCACGGTGCACGGTCAGAGAGGGGTCTCGCCCGAGAGATGGAGTGCGTAGACGAGGTCGTGGACCCCCGAGCCCGAGCTCAGCAGGTCCCGTGTCAGCCGGAGCTCGGCGGTGCGGAGATGTGCCGCAACGGTGGTGCGGCTGCATCCCAGGCGGCGGGCGGCCTGCTGGGCGTCGGTGTTCGTATCGATCCAGGTGCGCAGGGTGTGGTGCACGGGGTGGTACCGGGCGTCTCGAAGAGGCTCCAGGAACGTACGGCCCCACTCTGCCGCGGGTCGCGTGTGCAACAGCTCTTCCAGAGCGGGTGGGTTCGCCGGTGCGGGAGTACACCCGACTTCCCGGTGGAGGGCGGCAACACCCAGGGCCAGAGCCAGAGTTGCCCGGCAGTGGACATCGCGGAGGTCCAGGCCGAGCGCCGACTGCGCACGGCCGAGGTGAGCGGTGACCGTGTTGCGGCTGACATTCAGCATGCGTGCCACACCCGAGCGGTGAAAGTGCATCGCGAGACGGGTGATCTCGGTGGTGAGTTCCGGTAAGGCGGTCAACGGTCCGAGGACAAAGCCGGCCCACTCGATGGCCGCTGCCCGGGGCAGCAGCCGCTCCAGAGGCTCCTGGCCGTGGTAACCAGCCACCCGGCCGGGGGTGTTGGACGCGACGGCCAGGGCGTGCCGGGCCTGCTCGTACGCCTCGGCTGTCGCGGGGAGCGGGTGGGTGCTGCTGATACCCAGCGCGTAACGGGGGTTGTCCGCGACAAGGTCACGGAGCACCGCGGCCAAGCCGTCGGCGGCTTCGGCGCCGCTCCCGTCGCGCTCGGCGATCAGGCTGACGAGGTGCTCGTCATAGACAGGACACGCCACCATCAGACCGTCGCCGTGGTATCCCGACGGGTCCTGGTAGGCCTGGGCGATCCGCTCGCGGTCGTCCTTCCCGCATCGCAGAATGTGGACGCGCAGGCGGTTGCAGTCCAGCAGTTCGGGGACGGAGCCGGTCGTCATGCGGCGGGCCAGAAGGGGGTCCCCTGCCTGGAGGGCCATGATGACGCCCACACGCAGCTGGTGCGCCTTCTGCTGGTAGCTGCGGATCGCCCGGTCGGTTTCCCGGGCGCGGTGCATGACCGCGATGATGCCGCCGGTGTGGGAGGCCAGGGCTGCGGCCTGGCGTGTCAGCGGGGTGGGGCTGACCAGCACGAGCACCCGGCGCGGCAGCTCCGCGCCGACCGCTTCGAGTCGTACCTGCGCCGTCCCGACGTCCATGGCCGCTGAGGCCACTCGCCCGGTGGCCAGTCGTGTGAGCATGGGCTCAAGGTGTTCCAGCACGTGCTCGGAGAATCCGGACGTCGACAACTCCACCGTCTTCAGAGAGCCGTTGACGATCGCCACTTCCGCGCCGAGCTCACGGGGAAGCCATTCGGCGATCACCCGGAGATCGGCATCCGGCTTCCAGGCCGTCTGCCCGACCAGGGACAGGAACTCGTCAAGCCGCTCAGCGGGCCGGCACGTCTTGGGGTCCGTCATGCTCGGATTCCTCTTATGTCGTCCTGGGGGCCGAACTCGCATGCGTTCGGATCTTTGGTACCCGTTTGTCGTGGGGCCATTCATCGCCGGGTCATGGAGCGGGCAGCGCCCCGGCACATCCTCGAAGCCCGTCCGGCGTTCGAGGACACGGCCCCCGGACACACCCGGCAGAACCCCGTACACCCCCTACCCAGGTATCACCCCGCACTTGGCCCCCCAGTGCGACGCCCCCGCACCCACCCTCTTCCTACCTTCCTCTCCGTCGCGCCGAACGGCGTGCGGGAGCCGGATCAGCCGGAGAGGGAGGGCGGGATGCGCCGATACGCAAGGACTCTGGTCGCGGTCGCGCTGGCGACCACCATGGTGGCGGGAACGGCCGGCTGGGCGTCCGGAAACGCACAGCAGGCCCTCACAGGGCCACCCCCCGGCACCGCGGCCTGGCGCGCGGATCACGCGCTGGGGCGGCAGCTGCCCGACCCGGAGCGGACCGCACCCGCCGAAGTGAGCCGGTTCTTCCGGGGGTTGACCGCCACGCAGCAACAGGCCCTGGTCGTACGGCATTCACTCGTCGTCGGCAATCTGGACGGCGTGCCCGTCGAACTGCGCTACCGGGCCAACGCCCGTTCCGTGCAGGCCGGTCACGACCCCAGGTACAGGCATCTCGCCGGACCGGGGCACCGGCAGATCCTCGCCTTCGATCCGCGCGGACGCGGTCAAGTGGCCGAGGTCTTCGGTGACTTGAGCGCCGCACGCCATGTGGCGGTCGTGGTGCCGGGTTCGGACATCGACGCCGGGACCTTCGACCGTACGAACGATGTGTACGGCACTCCGGCCGGCATGGCGAAGTCCTTGTACACGCAGACCGGACGCGGCAGCGCCGTCATCGCCTGGGCCGGGTACACCACTCCCGTGGGCGTCGGCCTCGATGCCGCGACCGGCTCGCTCGCCGAAGCCGGGGCCGACCGGTTGACCCGGTTCGCGGCCGGGCTGGCCGCCGACGGTGTGCCCGCGCCCGCCGTGTTCTGCCACAGCTACGGCTCCGTCGTGTGCGGACTCGCCGCACCCCGGCTGCGCGCCGCGGACCTGGTCGTCCTCGGCTCGCCCGGGATGCGCGCCGACGACGTCGCGGATCTGCACACCACCGCAAGGGTGTGGGCCGCCAAGGACGCCACGGACTGGATCGACGACGTGCCGAACGTCGAGGTGGCGGGGCTCGGCCACGGCCCCGATCCGACCGGCCCGGGGTTCGGCGCACGCCGCGTACCGGCCCACGACGCCCACGGGCACACCGGCTACTTCGCCCCCGGTACGGACTCGCTCCGCGCCTTCGCCTCGATCGCGCAGGGGGAAGCCCGATGAGCCTCACCGCCCTCACCACCCTGGCGCGGCGCATCGACGCCCGTACGCCCGCCCATCGCGACCGCGCCATCGACGGCCTGCGCGCCCTCGCGCTGCTGGCCGTCCCGACCGGCCACTGGCTGCTCGGCGGTTTCGGCCTCGACAGCGACGGCGCGCTGCACAACGCCAGCCCGCTGTCCACGTTCGGCGGCCTCGCCCCGGTGAGCTGGGTGCTTCAGATGCTGGGCATCTTCTTCCTGGTCGGCGGGTACGCCTCCGTGCTCTCGTACCGCCGCAGGAAGTCCACCACCGCCGCCTGGCTGCGCGGACGCATCGCCCGCCTGGGCAGGCCGGTGATCGGGGTGACGGCCGTCTGGGCCGCGATGATCCCGGTACTGAGCGCGCTCGGCGTGCCCGGTGACACCCTGCGGACCGGGTCGACGCTGGTGATCCAGCCACTGTGGTTCGTCGGGGTGTACACGGTGGTCACGGCGCTCACCCCGTACTGCGTCAAGGCCGCACGGAAGCTGGGCGGCTGGGCCGCCGTGCCGCTGCTCGGGTCGGTCGCCGCCGTCGACTTCCTGCGGTACGGGCCGTTCGCGGACGCCATGCCGTCCTGGCTGAGCATGCTGAACATCCTTCCGGGCTGGCTCTTCGCGTACCAGCTCGGCGTCTCCTGGGGCGAGGGCCGCATCGGCAGGCGCGGCGCCCGCGTCCTGCTCATCGGCGGAACCGTGCTGTTCGCCGCGCTGCTGCTGGTCCTCCACTATCCGGCGTCGATGGTCGGCGTACCGGGCGAGGCGCGGACGAACTCGCATCCGCCGTCGCTGCTGGTCCTGGCGCTGGCCGCCGCGCAGAGCGGCGCGGCGATCCTGCTGCGGCACCGGATCGGCCGGTTCCTGCGCAGGCCGCTGGCGTGGGCGCCGGTCGTCGTCATCAACCTGTCCGCGATGACGATCCTGTGCTGGCACCAGACGGCGATGCTGGCCGCGGCGGTCCCGGCGTCGTTCGCCGGTGCGGTGCCGGGGCTGACGACCGGGCCCGACACGGTCGGCTGGATCCTGGCCCGGATGGCGTGGATGCCGGTGTTCGCAGGGCTGCTGGTACTGATCGCCCGGTACGCCCGACGCTTCGAGGCCCCATGGAAGACCGGCACACACGCGGCGAACGCCCGCCGCGCGGTGGCGGGCCTGCTGGCGACGGCGTTCGCGGCGTACGCGCTGGGGCTGGCGTAGGGCGGTTGCCGGGCCGCCCGGCGTCCGGGGACATCCTCTGGCCCGGCACGGCAAAACCCAGCCCGGCACGGCAAAAACCAGACGGGGCCGCGATTGAGAGCATCCTCTGGCCCCGCACGGCAAATACCAGCCCGGCACGGCAAAACCCAGCCCGCCCGGCGATTGAGGGCATCTTCGGCCCGGCACGGCAAAAACCAGCCCGCCCCGCGTCCGGGGACATCCTCTGGCCCCGCACGGCAAAACCCAGCCCGGCACGGCAAAACCCAGCCCGCCCGGCGATTGAGGGCATCTTTCAAGCCCGTCCGGCGCTTGAGGACACCACGATCGCCGGGCGCCCGGGCCCGCCGGAAACGACTACTCGCGCGCGGCGGACGTGAAGCTCATGTCCGGATACCGGTCCCCCGCAACCCGCCCCGCGATCGGCTCCAGCAGCGCCAGCTCCTCGGCGGTCAGCGTGAGCCGGGTGGCGGCCACGTTCTCCAGCAGCCGGCTGCTCCTGCGGGTACCCGGGATCGGCACCACGGTCAGCCCGTGCACCTGGGCCCGCTGCTGCACCCAGGCGAGCGCCACCTGCGCGGCGGACGCCCCGTGCGCCGCCGCGATCTTGTGAACGGGCTCCAGCAGCGCGGCGTTCGTCCTGGCGTTGTCGCCGGTGAAGCGCGGCTGGTACTTGCGGAAGTCGCCGTCCGACAGGTCCTTGGCCGCGTCCGTGAACGCCCCGGTCAGAAAACCCCGGCCGAGCGGCGAGTACGGCACGAAGGTCACCCCGAGTTCGACGGCGGCGGGCACGGCGCTGCGCTCGACGTCCCGGCTGAAGAGCGACCACTCCGACTGGAGGGCGGCGATCGGATGCACGGCGTACGCCTCGCGCAGCTCCGCGCCGGTCACCTCGCTCAGCCCAAGCTGCTTGACCTTGCCCTGCTGCACCAGCTCGGCCATCGCGCCGACGGACTCTGCCAGCGGGACGCCCGGGTCGCGGCGGTGCATGTAGTAGAGGTCGATGACGTCGGTGTTCAGCCGGCGCAGGCTGTCCTCGACGGCGCGGCGGATGTACGCGGGGTCGTTGCGCACGCCCCGGTACTGCGGGTCGTCGTCCTTGCGCTCGATGGCGAACTTCGTGGCGAGCGTGATCTCGTCCCGGTGCGCCCCGACGAACGGGGCGAGGAACTCCTCGTTGGCGCCGAGACCGTACACATCCGCGGTGTCGAAGAGGGTGACGCCCGCCGCCAGTGCCGTCTCCAGCGTCTCGCGGGCGGCGGACTCATCGGTGTCCCCGTAGAACTCACTCATGCCCATGCAGCCGAGTCCCTGCACGCCGACCTGCGGGCCGCCGTTGCCGAGCTCCACGGTGGTGATCTTGTTGTCAGTCATCAGGCACAGGGCCTTTCCGGCGCCCGTCGGGCACTCGCATAGAAGTCGATCTTGTGGTCGAGAACGGCGAGGGTGTCCTGGAGCTCCGCGATCCGCGTCCTCACGTCGCGGCGGGTCGCCTCCAGCAGCTCCTGCCGTTCCTCGAAGGTGTGCTCGCCCTCGCGCAGCAGCTCCGCGTACCGGACCATGTCGGCGACCGGCATCCCGGTCAGCCGCAGCTTGCCGACGAAGGCCAGCCAGTCCAGGTCACGGTTGGTGAAGCGGCGCTGGCCGGTGTGCGACCGGTCGACATGCGGCATCAGCCCGATCCGCTCGTACCAGCGCAAGGTGTGCGCGGTGAGCCCGGTGAAGGCGACGACCTCACTGATGGTGTAGCGGTCCTGCCCCTCGGGACGCGGATGCGGCCGCGGGGCCGAGGCGCAGACGTCCACCTTCACGGAAGTGCTCTCCACCTTCACGAAAGTGCTCTCCATCGCCGTCATGCCCTCCACGCTAGAACCTTGGAGTGCACTCTAAGCAAGCCCGATCTGGATCGCCCGTACCGCGCGGCCGGCCTGCCCTCCCTGAAGACCAGGCTTCCTTGGATTGCAGGAACAAAGAACGTTCTTCGTCTACCGGTGGTACAGGGGGATCACGCCGGCTGAGTGTTGCGCGCCCGGCGTGAACGCGGTCAGCTCTCCGGTCCGTGGCCGGTCCGGCGGAGGACCGCCTGTGCCGAGGCGAGGCGTTCGGTTTCGTCGCGGCCCGTGGTCCCGTCGCCCGCGACGTCGTCGGCCCAGTCGAGCAACCGGTGCAGCTGTGGGTCGGTCGAGGACGCGGCGATACGAGGCTCGCCGACGACGACCTCTCCGCCCGTCCCGTCAACAGCGATGAGGGTGCCTTCGGGCAGAGTACGTCCGCCTGCCCGGACGCAGCCGTCGGCGGCGTAGACGGTGAGGCTCGCGGCACCCACGACGGCGGGTTTCCCCATCGACCGCGCCACGACGGCCGCGTGACTGGCAGGGCCGCCGCGAGCGGTGACGACCCCGGCGGCAGCGGCCAGGCCGTGCATGTCGAGCGGGGAGGTTTCGGGGCGCAGCAGGACGACCGGCCCTCCTGCGGCCAGCCGCGCCGCGCTGTCGGCGGTGGTCGCCACTTGGCCGACAGCGACTCCCGGGGAGGCGCCCAGCCCTCGGGTGAAGATGTCGTGGAGTTCGATCGCCGTGATCCGAGGCGTACGTACGTGGGCGAGATGCTGCGGTGAAACGCGGAGCAGCGCCTCGTCGCGCCCGATCGTTCCCGCGTCGGCGAGGTCGACCGCGACCCGGACTGCGGCGCGCCCGACGAACCGCCCGGGTCGCACCTGCAGAATCCACAGTTCGCCCGCCTCGAAGGTGAACTCGACGTAGCACGCGTCGCGGTAGTGCTCCTCGAGCCGGGTCAGGGCGGACAGCAGGCGGGTCCACACCGCGGGCTCCCGGTCGGCCAGTTCGCTCAGGGGCTCGGTCAGCGATGTGCCCGAGACGACGTCTTCGCCTTGGCGGCCGAACAGGGCCTCACCGAAGGGGACCTGCTCACCGGTGTCGGGATGACGGCTGAACGCGACGCCCGTCCCGCTGCGCCGGTCGCGATTACCGAACACCATCGCCTGTACGGTCACGGCGGTGCCGAGGTCGTGCGGGATGCCGTGCAGTTCGCGGTAGGTCTGCGCGCGCGGTGTGTTCCATGACGAGAACACGGCCGCGACGGCCAGCTCCAACTGCCGGGTGGCGTCCTCGGGCACGGTGTCGCCGCTGCGTTCTCCGATGAGCCGCTCGGCGTCCTGGATCGCCTCGGCGAGACGGCTCGTGTCGGTGTCCTGTCCGGCGAGCGCACGGTCGATGCCCGCCAGGCTCTCCGGACCCACGCCGGCGACCTCGGAGGCGAAGCTGGTCAGAAACCTCAGCCGCGAGTCGAGTGCGAACCGCAGGTCGCCCGTCTCGTCGGCCAGGGCGGTGGTCGCCTCGGTGGTGAGCCCGAGGTTGAGGACGGTGCTCATCATGCCGGGCATCGACACGCTGCCGCCGGAGCGGACGGACACCGCAAGCGGCCGCTCCGGACCGCCGAGCCTGCGGTGCGTGGCGGCTTCGAGGCCGGCGACGGCGGCCGCCAGTTGGGCGTCGAGGCCGCTGGGCAGCCGTCCGGCACGGAGGAAGGCGCGGCACGCCTCCGTGCTGATGACAAAGCCTGGCGGCACGGGCAGTCCCAGACGGCGGAGCACGACAAGACCGTGTGCCTTGCCACCGAGGACTTCCGCCGTCTCCTCGACGTCGGCCGAAAGCGGGTGAATCCAGGTCATCGCGGTGTCATCTCTGCGTCGCCTTTGCTGGTTCGGCTGCGGGTCTCGCGGAATGCGCGGGATGGCGGGCGGCGGGTTCAGTGGCGCGGGATGCCGAGGGTGGCCAGCAGATCCTCGTGCAGCTGGAACCACACGGTGTGATACGAGGAGGTGCTGTCCGTCACGTACTCCAGAGAGCCGGCCCTCGCCCGGGCGAGGGCGTCGGCGAGCCGGACGGGGTAGCGCTGGAAGCGGAGCAGCGCCGCGGACAGCTCGGCGCAGAGGGGCTCGGCACGCTGGTGGAACTCCGTGAACCGGCCGAGCACCCGGGCGTCGTAGGAGGGGTCGCTGTGGTCGTTCATCGTCATGGTGCCGTCTACGGTGCGGGTCTGCCATGCCGTGCAGAGATCGAGCAGCTCGGGGTTGAGCATCAGGAACCGATCGAATGCCGCGGTCACTCGGGCCCGGGCTCCGGCTGCCGCCAACTCGTCGGCGATCCGCTCGGCGTCCGCGGCTCGGCCGTCCTCCGTAAGGCCCCATCCGCCGAAGTCGCCCGCGGCATGGGTGACGAGTCCGGCCACGGCGAGGTCGATCAGTTCCGATTCGACGTCGGACTCGGGGAGTCCTGACGCCCTGGCCACCCCGGAGAGGCCGGAGAAGCCGATGCAGCGAAGGGTGTGAAGCACCAGCAGGTCGGTGCTGGTCGCGTGGGACGAAACGGGCTGGGTCATGGCGCGGCCCCATCAGGTGTGGTGTGGGCGACATCTGCGGTCGTGAGATCGAAGGTGGCCGCGGCATGGGCGGCACCGGGTCCTTGGGCTCGGGTGACGATCGTGCCGTGCTGCACGCGTACCGCGTACTCGGTGGCGTCGTCGGCGTCCGGTACGCCGACGGCCGACGCCAGCAGACCGCGCTCGTCGAGGACGAGGCGGAGGCGCGGCCAGGCGCCGGGTTCGAACACGCGCCGCAGGCACCGGGCGAAGTCACCGGCCCTCAGCTGTACGAAACGGCCGGTCTCGGCCGGGTCCGCCGTCGTGACGGCCACGGTGATCCGGTCGCCGGTCCGTGCGGCGCGGACAGCCTCCTCGGCGGCTTTCAGGCGGTTGGTGCCGAGGAGCGTGATCACCCCGTCCTCGGCGAAGCCGACGGGGCGGTGCGTGATGAGATCCTGCAGCTCCTGCGGCGGGGCCCAACGGTCCCGGCAGGCTCGGGCCGGCAGGACGTAGGGCAGGTACGGAGGGTTCCAGGTGTCGGCGAGGGCGAGCCCGCCCAGATGCGCGCAGGCCTGAACGATGTCGAAGGGGTCGCCGATGCCGAGCGCCGGATCCGCCGAGGGACCCGGGCCGTCCAGCAGCCTCATGACCAGCTGGGCCCGCCGGACTTGCCGCACGGACGGTGCATTGGCGGGCGCGTGAGACTCGAGCGCGAGTGCCAGCAGCAGAGCCTCGAGGCGGGTCACCTGTCCGAACGCGTCGCGGATCGGTTCGTCGTCGAAAACCCCGGCCGGCGAGCGGAGATGCACCCGGCCGAAGGAGGGGGTGTCGTCGGCCAGGGGCATTCGTTCGAGCCAGGTCCGGGCGAACGCGCCCAATGCGTCGGTGATGGACGCCGCGGAGGGCGCTGCAGGCGACGGGACCGCGCTGGTGGCGCCACGCTCCGCGGTGCCGCTGTGCTCAGCCGTGGCGCTGCGCTCGACCATGTCGACCAGCACCGCCAGATAGAGAGCGCGTTTGCTCGGGAAGTTCGAGTACACCGCGCCACGCGTCAGTTCGGCCCGCTCGGCGATCTCGTCCACCTTCGCCGCCGCGTATCCGCGCTCGGTGAATTCAGCCTTCGCCGCGGCAAGTACGGCCGCGCGCGTGCGCTCCTGCTGCTGAGCCCGTGTCAACCGCACGATCCGCGACACCTCCCTGTCCGTTCGCCGCCGTTCAGAGCTGAAGATACATCGAACATCCTGATGATGAGACCATCCGAGTTGCCCCTCGTCGGGCAGCCGGTGGCTCGACAGCCCTGCCCGATACGCTCGTATGCATGCAGAGCCTGGCGATGATCGACAACTGGCCCGTCCCCACCGCGGCTGCGGCCGTCGTACGAGCGGACGGCACCGTCGTCGGTACGCACGGCCCGACCGCGCACCGTTTCCCGCTCGCCTCCGTCACCAAGCCGCTCGCGGCCTACGCGGCGCTGGTGGCGTACGAGGAGGGCGCGGTCGAGCTCGACGAGCCGGCCGGACCCGAGGGTTCCACGGTCCGGCATCTGCTCGCGCACACCAGCGGGCTCGCCTTCGACGAGCACCGGGTGACAGCAGCTCCGGGCACCCGGCGGCTCTACTCCAACGCGGGCTTCGAGGTGCTCGGCGACCACATCGCCAAGGCCACCGACATCCCGTTCCCGGAGTACGTGCACCAGGCAGTCCTGGAGCCGCTCGGGATGACGTCCACCACGGTGGACGGCTCGCCCGCCAAGGACGGTGTCTCGACCGTCGACGACCTGGTGCGGTTCGCGGCGGAGATACAGGCGCCGCGACTGCTCGACCCGCGTACGGTGCTGGCCGCGCAGACCGTCGTCCACCCCGGCCTGAAGGGTGTGCTGCCGGGCTACGGCCACCAGAACCCCAACGACTGGGGGCTCGGCTTCGAGATCCGGGACCACAAGTCGCCGCACTGGACGGGCAGTTCCTCGTCACCCGCAACCTTCGGGCACTTCGGGCAGTCCGGCACGTTCCTGTGGATCGACCCGGTCGCGGGGGCGGCCTGCGTCGCCCTCACCGACCGGGCCTTCGGACCGTGGGCGGTCGAGGTGTGGCCGGCGTTCACGGACGCGGTGCTCGCGGAGCTCCGTTCCGGCCGCTGAGCCACGCCTCGTCCGGCCGGTCCGCCGCCTTCCCGGACAGGCACTCGAACCACACCGTCTTGCCGGTGCCGTCGCGGCGCGGTTCCGCGCCCCAGCGGTCGGTGACTGCGTCGACCAGCACCAGTCCCCTGCCGCCCTCGTCGAAGGCATCACCCAGTACCGCGCGGGGCAGTTCCGCGCAGCCGTCCGCGACCTCGACGCGCACGCCCCCGGCCGGGAGCAGGAAGATGAGTGTCTGGCAGCGGCGGCCGGGGACATGCCGTACGACATTGGCGATCAGCTCGGTGAGCGCCAGCTCCGCCGCGTCGGCCACGTCGAGAAGCCCCCAGCCGGTGAGGTAGAGGCGCAGGATGCGGCGCAGATGCCGGGCCGAGTGCTCGCCCAGCGCGAAGTCGGCGCGGTAGGTCGCCTCCAGCCAGTCGTCGGCCCGCGGATCAATTACGTGATTCATGTCACCAGAGTGCAGCGACACGATTACGCTCGGCTACGTACGGAAACGAACGCCGCGAGGCGTTGAATGCCGGAGGTGCCCCCGCCGTGGCCAACATCCAGACTCTCGATCCCAGCGCTTCCCCGTTGGACTACTACGGCTGGGAGCTGCGCCGCCAGAGAGAGGCCGGCAACCTCAAGCAGGCGCAGCTCGGCGACATCATCTTCTGCACCGGCTCCCTGATCGGCCAGATCGAGACCACGAGGAAGCTACCCACCCGCGACTTCTCCGAGCGGGTGGACGCGGCACTCGGCACGGACGGCATGTTCTCGCGCCTCGTCGGCCTGGTCCTGCGCAGCCAGCTGCCGACCTGGTTCCAGCCGTACGCGGACATGGAGGCCCGTGCGGCGTACATCTCCACGTACCAGGCGCAGTTGGTGTACGGGCTGTTGCAGACGGAGGAGTACGCGCGGGCGGTACTGGCCACCGGCATGCCGGACGACCTCGAAGGCCTGCTTGCGGCTCGGATGGAACGCCAGCGCATTCTGGAGCGGGAACAGCCGCCGCTCGCCTGGGTCATCCTCGACGAGGCCGTGCTACACCGGCCGATCGGCGGCCGCGAGGTCATGCGGAACCAACTCGCCCGCCTGTTGGACTACGCCGACCACCGCTGGATGCGGGTCCAGGTGTTGCCCTTCGAGGCCGGTGAACACGCGAGCCTGGATGGCGCGTTCACCACGATGCGCTTCGACGACGATCCTGACATCGTCTACACGGAGGACATCGTCTCCGGTCATATGACCGCCAACCCCGAGACCATCCGGGACGCCGCACGCCGTTACGCTCACTTGCAGGCTGCCGCCCTCTCCGTGGAGGCGTCGGCGGCATTGATCGCCCGCGTGATGGAGGAGCGTTATGGAAACCAGTCGCGACCTGAAGAGCGCGCGGTGGCGTAAGTCGAGTTACAGCGGAAGCACCGGCGGCGAATGCGTCGAGTGCACCGTCACCGGCGGCGCGGCATGGCGCAAGTCCAGCTACAGCGGAAACACCGGCGGCGACTGCGTAGAGGTGGCCGACGGCCTCCCCTGCGCCGTGCCCGTGCGCGACAGCAAGAACCCGGACGGCCCCGTCCTGGTCGTCGGGGCCGACGCCTGGCGGACGTTCGTAGACGGGCTCTGAGGTCGTCGGAAACCCGCACAACGGAGGGGGCTCGGAACGACCGGTGGTCGTCCCGACCCCCTCTCCGTTCCCCCATGACCGACTGCGGTGCTACGCGGAAGCAACGCGGGGCCACTCGAACGCAAAGCCCGCGGACCACCCTCGGCCCAGACCTAGCGCCACCTTGCACCGACCGCACACTGACGCGCAGCTCCACGGCGATCGCCGCGTTCGACTCGCCTCGGTCGAACCGCTCTGCCACCTCAAGCCGTAACTGCTCCCGGAACTCCTGACGTTCAGCGGTCAGCCCGCCGCCTTGTGGATACCGCGTACCCCGGAGATACCGCACGGATCGAGGAACGTCAGCCTCTACGACACCACGGGTTCAACCTCAGCCCGGATCCACCGGCTTGACGCCTGTGGATCGTTCTTCCGGAAACGAAGAAGTGCCTTGTGACCTGCGATGATGGGGTTTCTCTAGGACCACATCAGGCACGATCGGCAAGGCACTTCCGAGATGCAATCTTCCCATGCCGCGACGGCTGTCTCATCCGCGTTCGATGACCCGAACCTGATCGCGTACGGCGGGCTGGAGCCGGTGATGCGGCTGGCCGAGCGGTGCGGTCTGCCAACTCTGGCCGACGAGCTCATCAGGCTGCCCGCATCGAAGGACGGCACCGGCGCCTTCCCAGCGGCGAAACTGATGTCACTGGTGGGCGGCATGGCCGTGGGCGCCGACAGCATCAATGACATGGACCGCCTGCGGCATGGCGCGATGGGCCGCCTGTTTGCCGGGGTCCGGGCCCCGTCCACGCTGGGATCGTTTCTACGCTCCTTCACACACGGGCATGTGAAGCAACTCCACGCCGTGGCCCGCCGGTTCCTGCCCGTACTGGCCCGTCATACCCCGCTGCTGCCCGGCGCGGACCAGGTCACCTACGTGGACATCGACGACACCATCCGCCGCACCTACGGCTACGCCAAGCAGGGCGCCGGCTACGGATACAGCAAGGTCAAGGGCCTGAACGCATTGCTCGGCATCGTCTCCACGCCCCTGTCCGCCCCGGTGATCGCCGCCACCAGGCTGCGCAAAGGACCATCGAACTCCGCACGCGGCGCGGCAGCGTTCGTCGCCGAGACCATCCGCACCGCCCGCGCCTGCGGCGCCAGTGGCCTGCTGGTGACGCGGGCGGACTCCGCGTTCTACGGCGCCGACGTCGTGAACTCCTGCCGGGCACTGGGCGCGCGTTTCTCCATCACCGTGCGGATGAACGCCTCCGTCAAGGCCGCGATCGGCCGCATCGACGAGGGCGCCTGGACGCCGATCAAGTACCCCAAGGCGGTCTGGGACGAGGAAGGCCAGTGCTGGATCTCGGACGCCGAGATAGCCGAGGTCCCCTACACCGCGTTCACTTCCAAGCCGAAAAAACAGCAGGTCACCGCCCGTCTGATCGTGCGCCGCGTCAAGCGCCTGGGCACCGGCACCGTTCCCGCCGGGCAGGGCACGCTCTTCGATACCTGGCGCTACCACGCCGCGTTCACCGACTCCCCGCTCTCCTTGAAGGACGCCGAGCGTGACCACCGTCGGCACGCCGTCATCGAGCAGGTGATCGCGGATGTCAAGAACAGTGCCTTCGCTCACGCGCCGTCCGGCCATTTCCAGGCCAATGCCGCGTGGCTCGCCCTGGCGGCGCTGGCGCACAACCTGACCCGCGCCGCCGGCGCCCTGGCCGGAACTTTCCATGCCAGAGCGACCACCGCCACCATCCGTGACCACCTGATCAACGTGCCCTCCCGGCTGGCCCGCTCGGCCCGCCGCCTCACCCTGCACCTACCCGAACTCTGGCCCTGGAGCACGGACTTCACCCAGCTCTTCAGCACGGTGCATGGGCTACCAGCCTCCTGACGCTCCCCGACCGACCTGCCCGAAAGGGTTCGACACGCGTGGACAAGTGGAAAAGCTGGACAGACCAGCGGCCACCCCATGCCCGAATCCGCGACTCAACCCCAGCACGGCCCGCACAGCCCCGAAACGCCCACCCCGAAATCAGCCGGTGGATCCGGGCTCAGTAGTCAACACCTCTCGCGCAGGGGAACCTCACGGCGCCAAACGATCACGCCGAAAGTGGCCAACAATTGACCGAAAGCATTGCCATCCTTGATCAAAAATTGATCATGTACCTAACAACTCGACTGTTCGTTCACATCAACTCAAGGGAAGACACATGAGACCTGCACATCTGACTGCCCTGCGTGAGCCCAGCCGTCGTATAGCCACCGTTGCGCTTGGTGCCGCCGCCGTGCTCGGCCTGATCGCCGCGCCGGCCCAGGCATCGACCTATTCCAGCCATCTGACAGGTGCAGGTCCGGGCTTCGAGTCCAGCCGCTGGAACGACAGCGGCGGTACAACCAACATTAAGTTCACCGGCTGCACGGATGACTACAACGACAAGAGCGTCACCGTCCGGCTCCGTAAGGACACCTTCGGGCCGGACCCGTCCTACGTGAACGCGGTGTTCACCCAATGCTTCGTCAGCGGCACGTCGACCTCTTCCGGCACGTGGGCCGACCACGGCTCCGGCGCGTACTACTTCGTCGTCAACGACGCCATGGTGGGCGTGCGCGTTACGGTCAAGTCGCTGACCGTAACGTACTAAGCGCCTCCCCTCCTTCGGGGCTGCACCACACTGCGCAAGTGCAGCCCCGAAGGATGGCTCCTCTTTCTGCCCCGAGGGACCCCATGCCCCTGCATTACCAGTCCTGCACCTTCCGATACGGCAGCAGGTCACGCCCGATCCTCGACCGCCTGGACCTGGCATTCTCGCCCGGCCACACCGTCCTTCTCGGCCCCAACGGTGCGGGCAAGAGCACCCTGCTCTCCCTTGGCGCCAGCGCCTTGATCTCACATTCGGGACGCATCCGGTACGGGGACCTTGATCCGGCCAACCGCAAACAAACGCGAGAGTACCGAAACAAGGTCTCCTGGCTACCGCAGCATCCAGGGTTCCTTCCCGGGCTGACATGCAGAGAGCATGTGGCTTACGTGGGCTGGCTCAAGGGCATGCGGGAACGCGACGCCTGGCACGCCGCGCTGGGCGCAATCGAACGAGTCGGCCTCATCGAAAAGATCGACAGCAAGATCAAGACGTTGTCCGGCGGCCAGCAGCAGCGGGTCGCTATCGCACAGGCACTCGTTCATGATGCCGAACTACTGCTTCTCGACGAGCCGACCGTCGGACTCGACCCACATCAGCGGCGCCGGCTCCTCGACTTGCTGGTTTCGCTACGCGGCAAAGTCCATGTGATCGTCTCCACTCACGACATCGGCGACCTCGACGACGCTTTCGACGAGGTTGTAGTCCTTGAATCGGGGAGATCGAGGTTCAGGGGAACGGTCAAGGAGTTCGCTGACCATGCCGCCCCGGACTGTGCACCTGGTCGACGCCTGGAGAGCGCCTATGCGTCGCTCTTGGAGGCAGCCGAATGATTACCTGGGCAAATCTCCGCGCCTCGGCCGCACCCTGGCTGGTGCTTCCCATCTTGATATACGCAGGCCTGTACGTCGACGACGCCGCCTTCACCGCACCGTCGAGGTACGGAGTTGAGTCCGGTGAACTGGCCGCCCACGCCATCGCGGTCATCGCCCCGGCAGTGGCCGCAGCTGCCGCGTGGGAGGCTGGTCGTCATCGCCTGCTCGGTGCTTTGAGTGCCACCGGCCAACGCAGCCCGGCACGGCAGCTCTTGCGGGCTGTCGCACCGGTCTTGATCCTTCTGCTCGTACTCGTCATCGGCGCGCTCGTCGTGGCCCACCATGCGGCAGGCGTGTTGCCCGGTGGGGCCGGGTGGCTCGCTGTGGCGCATCTGATCGTGCTGTCCCTCGGCTGGTTGGTGATCGGCTGGTGCCTCGGGCTCTTGATGCCCAGGAGTATTGCGGCGCCCGCTGCTGGTATCGGCTGCTGGGCGTGGCTGTCTATGCCGCACGCGATGTCCAACTCCTGGATGCGTCACCTGGGTGGCTTCATCGACGGGCTGTCGACCGTCACAGATGTGGTCACCCCAGCCGTTTATGTAGTGCCATGGGGAGTTGTTGCTGGTTTGGCACTCGCCTTCTGGGTTTTGGCCCGGATGCGCCGACGTGCCTGGGCGGTGGCCATTGCCTTTGCCGTGGCGGCAGTCACCTTCGTCGCCGGCCGCGCTTTGGTGATCGACTGGGGCTACCAGAACCCGTCCAGCCCACGCAGCGTTGCCATGGCTTGTACCGGGCAAGCGCCGAGGGTGTGTGTACCACCGGAGTACGAGCCTTACGTCGAACAGTTGCAGCGAGACGCCCTGGCTCCGATCGCACGCTTGAAGAGTGCCGGAATAGCTGTCCCGAAAGAGCTGCGTATCACCTCGGCGAAGGTTCCGCTCACGCCGGGCACGTGGCCGTTGTACTGGTCGCTGCCCCCGCGCGGGGGTAGTCAGGACCCTGCCGAGTACGCCGCAAATCTAGCGGAATCCGCAGTAACCGGAACAGCGGCGCTCGCTGGTGTGGATGACTGCCGACAGCCAGGTTCTCCCGCCGCCGCCTGGGCTGCTCTGGTGGTTGGAGTGGACGAACAGGGTGTACGGGCAGCACTGCCCCCTACGGAATGGTCGGCACTCCAGAAGATTCGCCAGCTTCCCGCTGACGAGCAGGCCGACTGGTTCACCAAGGCGGCTGCGGGCCAAAAGCACTGCAGCGGGGCCATCTCATGAACCGCTATGCGATCACTGTGCGCCGCTGGTGGGCTGGTCCTGCGGCGCTCGCCCTGCTCGTCGTGGCGTGCTGGACGGTGGGGGCGAGCGAGGTCCCCGTCCCAAGCCTGTTTGGAGCCACGGGCAGTGCCCAACTCGCCTACTTCACCCCCGTCCTGATCGTCATCGCCGTCATGTACTGCCTGGATCGGCAGCTACATGATGTCGAGACCACAGCGGTCCAGCCCATCCACCGGTTTGATCAAGGCGCCATCATTCTTACTGCGGCGCTGGCCCACGCGGCCGGAGTGGTGGTGGGGATGGACATCGCCCGCAACGTCACTCTCCTTCTCGCCCTCGGGCTCCTCACACGCCGCCTCGCCAATGAAGCTACGGCGGCGGGAGCAGGGATGATGTTTCTCGTCATCAACCTCGTTCTCGGCCGCGTCTACAACCCCGATGGCCACAAAGCTCACACCTGGTGGGCCGTTGCCCTCTACCCTTCGAACAGCATGACAGCGTGGCTGGTGGCGGTTGCCCTGTTCGCGCTCGTACTCCCGTTGGCGTTCTCGCGAACTTCAGCTACTCGCTGATACCTCGATCCTGCTGTCATATTGCCCCCGTCACGGCGCAAACCCGCTTGGGGCGTGCACCGCCAAGTGGGCTGCCAATAGTTGGGGATTTCGGACCAGCCGTTCGCGGTCCCCGGGCGGGCGTGACGGCCCTCAAGCGACGGCGGACGTGCCGCCCCGTTCAGGCCGACAGTTCCCAGATCAGCACCTCGGCCGTCCCGCCCGCGACCAGCTCCAGGCCCTCCTCCCCGGTGATCCGCACCGAGTCGCCCGCCTCCAGCTCCTCGTCCCCGAGCCGTACGCCCCCGGCCGCTGAGCCACGCCTCGTCCGGCCGGTCCGCCGCCTTCCCGGACAGGCACTCGAACCACACCGTCTTGCCGGTGCCGTCGCGGCGCGGCTCCACGCCCCAGCCGTCGGTGACGGCATCGACCAGGACCAGCCCCCGCCCGCCCTCGTCGAGGACATCACCCATGACCGCGCAGGGCAGTTCCGGGCAGCCGTCCGCGACCTCGACCCGCACGCCCCCGGCCGGGAGCAGGAAGATGAGCGTCTGGCAACGGCGGCCGGGGACGTGTCGTACGACATTGGCGATCAGCTCGGTGAGCGCCAGCTCCGCCGCGTCGGCCACGTCGAGAAGCCCCCAGCCGGTGAGGTAGAGGCGCAGGATGCGGCGCAGATGCCGGGCCGAGTGCTCGCCCAGCGCGAAGTCGGCGCAGTAGGTCGCCTCCAGCAAGTCGTCGGCCCGCGGATCAATTACGTGATTCATGTCACCAGAGTGCAGCGACATGATTACGCTCGGCTACGTACGGAACCGAACGCCGCGAGGCGTTGAATGCCGGAGGTGCCCGCCGTGGCCAACATCCAGTCGCTCGACCCCAGCGCTTCCCCGTTGGACTACTACGGCTGGGAGCTGCGCCGCCAGAGAGAGGCCGGCAACCTCAAGCAGGCGCAGCTCGGCGACATCATCTTCTGCACCGGCTCCCTGATCGGCCAGATCGAGACCACGAGGAAGCTACCCACCCGCGACTTCTCCGAGCGGGTGGACGCGGCACTCGGCACGGACGGCGTGTTCTCGCGGCTCGTCGGTCTGGTCCTGCGCAGCCAGCTGCCGACCTGGTTCCAGCCGTACGCGGACATGGAGGCCCGTGCGGCGTACATCTCCACGTACCAGGCGCAGTTGGTATACGGGCTGTTGCAGACGGAGGAGTATGCGCGGGCACTACTCGGTGTCGATCACCCCAACAAGGTTGACGAGATGGTGGCGGCCCGCCTGGAGCGCCAGCGGATCTTGAGGGGCGAGAATCCGCCCGCTCTGTGGGTTGTCCTGAGCGAGGCGGCACTGCTCCAGGAGGTCGGCGGACGTGACGTCATGCGTGCCCAACTGGCTCATCTGTTGGGCTTCCGCGACGATCCCTGGGTACAGATCCAGGTGCTTCCGTTCTCCGTCGGCCAGCACACGGGAATGATGGGCTCGTTCAACTTGCTCAGGTTCGAGGACGACCCCGACCTGTTCTACTTGGAGAGCTACGACCAGGGTCACATGACCGCCAATTCCCAGGTGATCAAGGAACGTTCGGTCGGCTACGCTCGCTTGCAAGCCACAGCCCTCTCCCCCGAGGACTCGGCGACACTGATCGCTCGTGTGATGGAGGAACGCTATGGAGACCAGGCATGACCTGACCGGAGCTCGGTGGCGGAAGTCGTCGTACAGCGGCACCAACGGCGGCGAATGCGTAGAGTGCACCGTCACCGGCGGTGCGACCTGGCGCAAGTCCAGTTACAGCGGCACCAATGGCGGCGACTGCGTAGAGGTGGCCGACGGCCTCCCCTGCGCCGTGCCCGTGCGCGACAGCAAGAACCCGGACGGTCCCGTCCTGGTCGTCGGGGCCGATGCCTGGCGGACGTTCGTGGACGGGCTCCGCTGAGGCCGCCGCAGGCGCCCGTACGGCGAAGGGGGCTCGGGACGACCGGCGGTCGTCCCGAGCCCCTGACTGTATGGCGACCGGAAGGCCCAGCTGCAGAGTGGCGTAAACGGCATGAACGCCGTCCAAGGGCGGTTTGACCGAACCGGTGTGAATGGGCTGCCCGAGGCGTACCTGCTCGGCTTCGATCCGGTGGGTAAGGGAGACGGCAAGGTCATCCTGGCCACCGGGAACCCCGACACAGCCGACCACACAGGTATCTACGTCCCCGGAACGGGTACTCACCTAAAGGTTGTCCCGTAACGGTGGGGCGCAAGTGAGATGATCTCTCATGCCGTCAGTGTGCTCGCGAGCCCGCGGCGGCCCAGTAACGCCCATCTGGACCTGCCCCGGGCGGGCGGCGACCACCGGCGGGTGCTGGCGGTGCTGAGATTCCCGGAAGGAAACGGCTGACCCCGGGCGCTCGCCGAAGGCCCGGCCGACGCCGGGGAACCGAAAAGGTTGGTGTGCGGGGCCGACGGAACCGGGTAACGTCTTTGTCATGTTCTTCCAGACGCCGATTTACGAGTGAGAGCGTGATGGGCCCCTGCTGACGTCCTTCGACGTCGCCGTCCGTCCCCCACCGACGAATCCGTAGATCACTTCACATCATTACCGGGAGAACCCGTGACCGTGAGCAAGAACATCAACAACCCCGTGGGCATGGGCGGCGGCCAGCGCAAGAGGCTGTCCCGCGCCGAACGGCAGAACAACGGTCCGCACCGCAACCTCGACCGCCAGGGTGCAGCCGACCAGAAGGCGGAGCTGGTGCGCAAGATGCGCGAGAAGGCAGGCGCACCTGAGGGAGCCGGGCAGTCGGGCGACGACACCGCACAGAGCTGACACACCGCCGCCGCAGGGCGGCACCGCACGGGGCAGGGCTCGGACCGCGACGCGCGGTCCGGGCCCTGCTGCCGTACCGGGCGCGGCCGGTCCCGCTCAGCTCTCGGCCGACCACCCGCGTCTCAGCTGACCACCCGGGGCAGCCGCAGATTCGGCAGCCCCGTCACTGCCACCACCCCGAGCTGCAACAGCAGCTCAGCGCGTTCCCCGTGCCCAGCCCGGGCGACACCGCAGCTAAGGCTTGCCCCGCAACGTTGAGGCGGGCGGCTGAGGGAGCGAGGGCTCGCTGCCTATCCTCGTGTCATGCAGCTGCCTCGGGATCCGTCGAACGTCACGCATGTCCTTGTGGCAGCCTTTCCGGCACGTCTTGCCGGTGCCGTGCAGAGTGTCTTGGCGGTCATGCCGGACGCCAGGCTCGCGCCGGCGGAGTCATTCGAGGTTGTTGAGGTGCAGGGCGAGACCGTCGCCCTCCCCTACCGGATCTACAACGAGGAGCCGGAGACCGGCGGCTCGGAGCGGCCACTGACCGAAACCCAGCAGGTGATCTTGCATTGCCTGTACTCACGGCACAGTGATGGCAGGGTCCGCCAGCGCCACCTCGAAAAGATCACGGCGTCGAGCGAGCCATGGGTGGTCCCATTTGTGGTGCGGTTGGCCGGCGAGTACGTGCTGGAGATCCTTGACGCGATCGGCCTGGGTGTTCCCGGCCTCGCTGCCCCAGCGTCGGCTGACCGCAGGCTCTATGGCGAGTTCATCGAGCGCAATCCAGACTTCTTCGCACGCACGGAGCGACGCGTGGTGAGCTACTGGTCGTGCTACTACCGTCGGAAATATGAAGTGTTTGGGACGTATCCGGGGGCCGCGCTGATGGAGGCGTTCCGGGCCGCCGCGTCAGAACACGCCGACGTGCAGTGGCCGCGGCACACACCGCCGCCGTCGGCGACGTGATCGGCGGGTCCGCCTAAACGCAGTCGTCGCCCTACCCGGTGAGGGCGAGATTGTGCAGGCGGGCAACACCGCGGATGGCGTGGTGGACGCCTTCGCCTTTGAGGCGGCAGTCGCGCAGGATCTTCCAGTTCTTCATGCGGGCGAAGACATGCTCGACACGCGCGCGGACTTGCTTGTGCGAGCGGTTGTGCGCCTCTTTCCAGGCCGCGAGCTCGGCTTTCCCTCTTTCACGGCGGTGAGGGATGAGGAGCCCGGTGCCCTGGTAGCCGCTGTCGGCGATGGTGACCGCGTGGCCCACAGCGGCCTTGGCGCCGTGCCTCGACAACAGTTGCACCCCGAGGACCGTCTCCCAGAACGGATCCGGACCCGACGCGACCCTGACCTTCGCGAGGTCGGCGAACATGAAATGAATACGCAGCACGTTATCCCCCGAATCCCCCGATTCCTTGAACTCACGCGGAGTCTCGGCTTCAAATGGGCCGAGATGCCCGCGTAGTTGGGGAGCGGACGCTCGCCGTTTCCGGTTCCCGGGGGCGGGCGTGACGGCACTCACATGGAGGGGCGGCCCTGGGCGCAACCGCTCAACGCATCCTGAAGGAAACGGAGTTCGGTGGCCCAGGAGCCGCTACGCTCCCCGGCCATGGCCGACATAGTCCGCGCCGCCGCCTCCGACGTCCCGGCGCTCGCTTCCGTACTCGCCAGCGCCTATGCCGAGGACCCCGTCTGGTCCTGGCTGATGCCGCACGACCGGGACCGGAGGCTGCGGCTGCTGTTCACCACGCATCTGGCACAGCAGGTCCCGGCGGGCCGGGTGTGGACCGATCCGGACCGCACGGTGGCGGCGGTGTGGGCGGAACCCGGGCAGTGGAAGCTGCCGGTGAGCTACCTGCTGCGCAACGCGGGCACGCTGCTGCGGGCGGGACGGGCCCAACTGCCCCGGACCGGAATGCGGTTGCTCGCGCTGGAGCACCGCCACCCGGCCGAGCCCGCGCACTGGTACGTCGAGTACATCGGCACCCACGCGGACGCGCGCGGCACGGGGCGCGGATCGCAGGTGCTGGGCGGGCTGCTGGAACAGGCGGACGCGGACGGGCGGCCGGTGTTCCTGGAGTCGAGCAACCGCCGCAACCTGACCTTCTACCAGCGGCACGGCTTCACCGTGCGGGAGGAGATGACGTTTCGGGCAGGGCCGCCGATGTGGTCGATGTGGCGCCGGGACACGGACCAGTAGCGCTTCGCCGACGAGCGGGCCCGCCGCCCACGGCTGTGCGGTGGTTGCGGACGAGTGCGGCGGCCCGTCCCGGTGTCCCGCCCGCAACCACGCAGTCATTCACCATCATTCACCGGAACGCCCTCGTGGGTCGCGCCGGCGTCCCCGAGCGGGCCCTCGTCACTTCCGCCAGAACAGGTGGTGCGTCACGCCGCTCGGGCTGGGCACCACCTCCAGGTGGTACCGGTCGAGCAACTCATCGGGTGACTCCCAGAGCCGTACTCCGGATCCGAGCTTCACCGGCGAGACCGCCACATGCAGGGTGTCGACGAGGCCCGCGTCGAGGAACTGCCGGATGGTGGTGGCTCCGCCGCCGAGTCGGACGTCCTTACCCTCGGCCGCCTCCCGCGCCTGTTGGAGGACCGTGGCCGGATCCCCGTCGACGAAGTGGAACGTGGTGTCGGACAGTGTGTACGAAGGACGTGTGTGGTGGGTCATGACGAACACCGGGGTGCGGAACGGGGGCTCGTCGCCCCACCAGCCACGCCACTCGTGGTCGTTCCAGGGCCCGCGCTGGGGCCCGAACTTATTGCGGCCCATGATTTCGGCGCCGATGTTGCGTGCGTAGTCCCGCGTGAAGTAGTCGTCGAGGCCCCGGCTCCCCCCGGGGTCGGTGCGCATGGGCCAACTTGCCGTGGCACCGGCCCAGGAGAACAGCCTCTCCGGATCGACATGACCGAACGGACTCTCGAAGCTCTGGTCCTCACCGGCCCCGATTCCGTCACTGGAAACATTGAAGTTCTGGACTCTCAGTAACTGGGCCACGCGTTCCTCCTGCGTCGTCGGTAACAGTGATCAGACTCTTCGGGCCGGCAAAACTCATCGCCGCGCCGTGACCGACCTGAATTCAGGCCGCCCGTGGTCCTGTCGACTCAGGCCGACAGCTCCCAGATCAGCACCTCGGCCGTCCCGGCCGCCTCGGCCGCAACCAGCTCCAGGCCCGCCTCCCCCGTGATCCGCACCGAGTCGCCCGCCTCCAGCTCCTCGTCCCCGAGCCGTACGCCCCCGGCCGCCACATGGACGTACACCCGCGCCGAGTCCGGCACCGCCGTGCGTTCCCCGGGCGCGAGTCTGCGTACGTGCAGCATCGCGCCGGCCGCCGGGAGGGCGTAGGGGGTGGAGTCGGCGATGCCGGGAACGATCGTGTACGAGGGCTCGCCGCCCGGCTCGAGCGGGGCCAGCCACATCTGGATGAAGGTCAGCGGGCCGTCCCCGTCGTTGCGCTCGATGTGGCGCACCCCGGCGGCGGCACTGAGGTGCTGGAGGTCCCCGGCGCGTATGACCGTGGCGTGACCGGTCGAATCGCGGTGGGTCAGCTCGCCCTCGACCACCCAGGTGACGATCTCCGTATGGCTGTGAGGGTGTTCGTCGAAGCCCGCGCCAGGGGCGAGCCGCTCCTCGTTGCACGCCAGGATCGCGCCGAAACGCAGATTGTCCGGGTCGTAGAAGCTGCCGAAGGAGAAGGCGTGCCGGGACAGGATGCCGGCGGCCCGGTCCCCGCCCAGGAAGCGGTCTTCGGCACGGTGTACGGAAATCACCTGCCCACGGTAGCCCGGCGCGGCGCACCCGCGCCCCCCTCGGGCCCCTCGTCGCTACCCGGCGGTACGACCCGCCACCGCCCCGGCCCTCCGCTCACGTGGCCGGATAAGGCAGTCTTGTGTCCGTGCCCCGATCCGATCCTGAGCAGCCCGCTGCGAACGCCGCCCACCTGCATGCCGCGACCCTGAAACGGCTGGAACAGTCCTCCGGCCGACTGGCCGCCAACGCGATCGCCCGCATGGACGAGACGCTGCCGTGGTACCGGGCGATGCCACCGGAGAACCGGTCCTGGATCGGCCTGGTGGCCCAGGCCGGGATCGCGGCGTTCACCGAGTGGTTCCGGCATCCGGAGACCCCACAGGCCATCTCCACCGATGTGTTCGGCACGGCTCCGCGCGAGCTGACCCGGGCGATCACGCTGCGGCAGACCGTCGAGATGGTGCGTACGACGATCGAGGTCATGGAGGCCGCGATCGAGGAGGTCGCCGCGCCCGGCGACGAGTCGGTGCTGCGGGAGGCGCTGCTCGTCTACGCGCGGGAGATCGCCTTCGCCACCGCCCAGGTGTACGCGCAGGCCGCCGAGGCCCGGGGCGCCTGGGACGCCCGGCTGGAATCGCTCGTGGTGAACGCGGTGCTGTCCGGCGAGGCCGACGAGGGCGCCGTGTCACGCGCCGCCGCCCTCGGCTGGAACTCCCCCGAGCACGTCTGTGTGGTGCTCGGTACGGCTCCGGACGGCGACAGCGAGCTGACCGTGGAGGCGATCCGGCGGGCCGCCCGGCACGCGAAGCTCCAGGTCCTGACCGGGGTGCTCGGCAGCCGCCTCGTCGTCATCGCGGGCGGCAGCGACAACCCCCTGCAGGTCGCGAAGGCGCTGATCGGCCCGTACGCGGCAGGTCCCGTGGTCGCCGGGCCCGTGGTGCCCGACCTGCTGGCGGCCACCCGTTCCGCACAGGCGGCTGCCGCCGGGCTCAAGGCGTGCGGCGCGTGGCAGGACGCCCCGCGGCCGGTGCTGGCCGACGATCTGCTGCCGGAGCGCGCGATGGCGGGTGACCCCGCCGCACGGGACCAATTGGTGGAGGAGATCTACAGACCGCTGGAAGAGGCGGGTTCCGCGCTCCTGGAGACGCTGAGCGTGTATCTGGAGCAGGCGAGCAGCCTGGAGGGCGCGGCCAGGATGCTCTTCGTCCACCCCAACACCGTGCGCTACCGGCTCCGACGTGTGACTGACGTCACCGGTTGGTCACCTTCCGATGTCCGCTCGGCGTTCACTCTGCGAATCGCCCTGATCCTGGGACGCTTGGCCGCCAGAGATCCCCAGTCCTAGACTTTTGTCGGACATCAACAATTCCCCATACGGTTCTTCGTCCCTGTCCCCACGGGTGTTCCGGACCGTTCACAAGAGAGAGTGTGAGGGTGCTCGTACTCGTCGCTCCCGGCCAAGGCGCTCAGACGCCCGGCTTCCTGACTCCCTGGCTCGACCTCCCCGGTGCCACCGACCGCGTCGCGGCCTGGTCCGATGCCATCGGGCTCGACCTCGCCCACTACGGCACCGAGGCCGACGCTGAGGCGATCCGTGACACCGCGGTGGCGCAGCCGCTGCTGGTTGCCGCCGGTCTGCTGTCGGCCGCCGCGCTCGACGCGTCGCCCGACATCGTCGCAGGTCACAGCGTGGGTGAGATCACCGCAGCGGCCCTCGCCGGAGTCATCGACGACGAGACGGCTCTCCGTCTCGTACGTACCCGTGGGCTCGCCATGGCCGACGCCGCGGCGGTCACCGAGACCGGCATGGCGGCGCTGCTCGGCGGCGATCCCGAGGTGACGGTCCCGCACCTTGAGAAGCTCGGGCTGACCCCGGCCAACGTCAACGGTGGCGGCCAGATCGTCGCCGCCGGCACCGCCGCGCAGATCACCGCGCTGACCGAGGACAAGCCGGAGGGCGTACGCCGCGTGGTGCCCCTCAAGGTCGCCGGCGCCTTCCACACGCACCACATGGCGCCCGCCGTCGACCGGCTGCGCGAGGCCGCCCTGGCGCTGAAAATCGCCGACCCGACCGTGACATATGTCTCGAACGCCGACGGGAAGCCCGTGGCCATCGGCGACGAGGTCATCTCGCGGCTGGTCGGCCAGGTGGCCAATCCGGTCCGCTGGGACCTGTGCATGGAGACCTTCAAGGAGATGGGTGTCACGGCGCTCATCGAGGTGTGCCCCGGTGGCACCCTCACGGGTCTCGCCAAGCGCGCGCTGCCCGGTGTGCAGACCCTCGCGCTCAAGACCCCCGACGACCTCGACGCGGCCCGCGCGCTCATCTCCGAGCACGCGGGCGCCTAAGGAGCCCGAGAGCATGTCGAAGATCAAGCCCAGCCAGGGCGCCCCGTACGCACGGATCATGGGTGTCGGCGGCTACCGGCCGACCCGTGTCGTGCCGAACGAGGTGATCCTCGAAACGATCGACTCGTCCGACGAGTGGATCCGCTCGCGCTCCGGCATCGCCAGCCGCCACTGGGCCTCCGAGGAGGAGACCGTGGCCGCGATGTCCGTCGAGGCGTCCGGGAAGGCCATCGCCGACGCCGGGATCATGCCCGAGCAGATCGGCGCCGTGATCGTCTCCACCGTCTCGCACTTCAAGCAGACCCCGGCCATCGCGACCGAGATCGCCCACAAGGTCGGTGCGGGCAAGCCCGCCGCCTTCGACATCTCGGCCGGCTGCGCGGGCTTCGGCTACGGACTGACGCTCGCCAAGGGCATGATCGTCGAGGGTTCCGCGGAGTACGTCCTCGTCATCGGCGTGGAGCGGCTCAGCGACCTCACCGACCTGACGGACCGGGCGACGGCCTTCCTGTTCGGTGACGGCGCCGGTGCGGTCGTCGTCGGCCCGTCCAAGGTGCCGGCGATAGGACCGACGGTCTGGGGCTCCGAGGGCGACAAGTCCGAGACCATCAAGCAGACCGTGGCGTGGGACGAGTTCCACACCGAGCGCCCGGAGAAGTTCCCGGCCATCACGCAGGAGGGCCAGGCGGTCTTCCGCTGGGCCGTCTTCGAGATGGCGAAGGTCGCCCAGCAGGCGCTGGACGCGGCCGGGATCGCCCCGGAAGACCTGGACGTCTTCATTCCGCACCAGGCCAACATGCGGATCATCGACTCGATGGTGAAGACCCTGAAGCTGCCGGAGAACGTCACGGTCGCCCGTGACGTGGAGACCACCGGCAACACCTCGGCCGCCTCGATTCCGCTCGCTATGGAGCGGCTTCTGGCGACCGGTCAGGCGAAGAGCGGCGACACCGCGCTCGTCATCGGCTTCGGGGCGGGTCTCGTCTACGCCGCGACGGTCGTTACCCTCCCCTAGGCACACCAGGCCTTTCGGCCCGGACGCCCGAACCCTGCAGATAAACACCGAAGGAGCGCCAACATGGCCGCCACTCAGGAAGAGATCGTCACCGGTCTCGCCGAGATCGTCAACGAGATCGCCGGTATCCCGGTCGAGGACGTCCAGCTGGACAAGTCCTTCACCGACGACCTGGACGTCGACTCGCTGTCCATGGTCGAGGTCGTCGTCGCCGCCGAGGAGCGCTTCGACGTCAAGATCCCCGACGAGGACGTCAAGAACCTCAAGACGGTCGGCGACGCTGCCGACTACATCCTCAAGCACCAGGGCTGATCAGCCCGGCTCCTGTGTCGCCACCCGGCGGTGGCGCCGCTGATTCACGACCCTCTACACGTGGAGAAGATTTTCCAGTGAACTCGACCAATCGCACCGTGGTCGTCACCGGTATCGGCGCAACCACTCCGCTGGGTGGCGACTCGGCGTCGACCTGGGAAGGTCTGATGGCCGGCCGGTCCGGCGTCAAGCCTCTCGAGGGCGAACGTTTCGCCGAACTGCCCGTCCGGATCGCCGCACTCGCGGCCGTCGACCCGGGCGACGTCCTGCGCCGCCCGCTCGCCCGCAAGCTGGACCGCTCGGCGCAGTTCGCGCTGATCGCGGCCCGTGAGGCGTGGGCGGACGCCGGTTTCACCGGCAAGGCCGGTGAGGACGAGGCGATCCGGCCCGAGCGGCTCGGTACGGTCATCGCCTCCGGTATCGGCGGCGTGATCACCCTGCTCGACCAGTACGACGTGCTCAAGGAGAAGGGCGTACGCCGCGTCTCCCCGCACACCGTGCCCATGCTCATGCCCAACGGCCCGGCCGCCAACGTCGGCCTGGAGGTCAACGCCCAGGCCGGTGTGCACACTCCGGTCTCCGCCTGCGCCTCGGGCGCCGAGGCGATCGGGTACGCCGTCGAGATGATCCGCACCGGCCGTGCCGATGTGGTCCTCGCCGGTGGCACCGAGGCGGCGATCCACCCGCTGCCGATCGCGGCGTTCGCCAACATGATGGCGATGTCGAAGAGCAACGACGAGCCGGAGAAGGCCTCCCGTCCGTACGACACCGGCCGTGACGGCTTCGTACTCGGCGAGGGCGCCGGAGTCGTCGTCCTGGAGTCCGCGGAGCATGCCGCCGCGCGCGGCGCCAAGGTCTACTGCGAGGTGCTGGGGCAGGGGCTGTCCGCGGACGCCCACCACATCGCGCAGCCCGAACCGACCGGCCGCGGCATCGCCGCCGCGATGCAGAACCTGCTGGACCAGACGGACCTCAAGCCGTCCGAGGTCGTCCACCTCAACGCGCATGCCACGTCGACGCCACAGGGCGACGTCGCGGAGCTGAAGGCGCTGCGCAAGGTGCTGGGCGACGACCTCGACCACGTCGCGATCTCCGCGACGAAGTCGATGACCGGTCACCTGCTGGGTGGTGCGGGCGGCATCGAGACCGTCGCGACGGTCCTGGCGCTGCACCACCGGATGGCGCCGCCGACCATCAACATCGACAACCTCGACGAGGCGGTCGAGGCGGACATCGTGCGCGATGAGCCGCGGCCGCTGCCGGAGGGTCCGATCGCCGCGATCAACAACTCGTTCGGGTTCGGCGGGCACAACGTGGTTCTGGCGTTCCGCAGCGTCTGACCTGCGGTCCGCGGGCCGGTACACCGAAACCCGTCTCCCCAGCTGGGGGGACGGGTTTCGTCCGTTGCACGGGGTGTTTCGGGGGCTCTGCCCCCGGACCCCCGCGCCTCAAACGCCGACGAGGCCGGTTTTTCACACCACCTGGTGCAGCCACCGCACCGGTGCGCCCTCGCCCGCGTGACGGAAGGGCTCCAGTTCGTCGTCCCACGGCTTGCCGAGCAGCTTGGCGATCTCGGCCTCCAGGTCGGTCTCGCCCCGCACCGACCGTGCCAGCGCCGCACGCAGCCGGTCCTCGGGCACCAGGATGTCGCCGTGCATGCCGGTGACGGCGTGGAAGATGCCCAGCCGGGGCGTGGAGCTGTAGCGCTCGCCCTCCGACGTGGGGCTCGGCTCCGCCGTCACCTCGAAGCGCAGCAGATCCCAGCCGCGCAGCGCGGAGGCCAGCTTCGACGCCGTGCCGGGGCGAGCCTGCCAGGAGAACTCGGAGCGCCAGGTGCCGGGCGAGGCCGGCTGTCTGATCCAGTCGAGCTGGACCCGCACACCGAGGACACCCGCCACCGCCCATTCGACATGGGGGCAGAGCGCGCGCGGTGCGGAGTGAACGTACAGAACTCCACGTGTCGTCACCGGGACCTCCAGTGTGGGACGAAGTTCGCCTTCCCCAGCGGCCTCGCGCCCGTACCGTCTCTTCTCAGCCGGCCCCCGAGGTTGTCGTCAGTAAACAGCATCGGGGTGAATCTCCTGAAAAGGGACAGTATGTGACGTGATGTGATTTACAGAAAGCCACCCGAGTGGAGTCGGGCGAGGCAACGCGCCGCTGGTTCGACGAGGAAAAGCTACCGCGCGGCGGCGGCCGAGGTGTGACGTACGGTCGGTCCTGGGCACATCATTCGCTCAGCTTTCACCCTGCGGGGCACCCGGGCGTGCCGCCCGGTGCCGCGGGGGGTTGCCGGGGGCATAACCGAGGGGAGCAAGAGATGCAGGAACGTTCCGCCCGTCACCGTTCGCGTGCCGCGGCCGCTGTCCTGGCGGCGGTCTCGTTGCTCGGCGCCGCCACTCTGACCGGCTGCGACGCCGATGGGAACAGAACGACGAAGGGGGCGGCGGCCGAGCAGCGGAAGCCGTCCGCCAGACCGGGACCGGCCTGGGACCGCAGTCCGGGGTCGGTGGCCGCCGTCGGTGACTCCATCACCCGCGGATTCGACGCCTGTTCGGTGCTGGCGGACTGTCCGGAGGCGTCCTGGGCGACCGGCACGGACCGGGAGGTGCGCAGCCTCGCCGTGCGGCTGCTCGGTGAGTCGGGGGCCGCCGCGCGCAGTTGGAACCACGCCGAGACGGGGGCCAGGATCGCGCAGTTGCCGGAGCAGATGGCGCTGGCCGCGAAGAAGAAGCCGGATCTGGTGACGGTGATGATCGGCGCCAACGACGCCTGCCGGGACTCGGTGCGGTTGATGACGCCGGAGGCGGATTTCCGGGCGTCGTTCGAGGTGTCGATGCGTCAGTTGCGCGCCGGGGCACCGAAGGCGCAGGTGTATGTGTCGAGCGTGCCGGATCTCAAGCGGCTCTGGTCGACGGGGCGCGGCAACGCGCTGGGCAAGCAGATCTGGAAGCTGGGGATCTGTCGGTCGATGCTGGGGGACGCGGACGACATGGGGGCGAGCGCCGTGGCCCGGCGCGCCTCGGTGCAGGAGCGGGTCGTGGCGTACAACGAGGTGCTGCGGGACGTGTGCGCGAAGGACCGGCGCTGCCGTTACGACGGCGGGGCGGTCTTCGACTACGCGTTCACGGACAAGCAGCTCAGCCAGTGGGACTGGTTCCACCCGGGGCGCAACGGGCAGGCGAGGCTGGCGGAGATCGCGTACCGCAATGTCACTTCGGCCAGGCCCCCGGCATAGGCTTTGTGATCATGGACACGGGTTCGAGCGCGGTGATACGTGCGGAAGAGTTCGGCGCCCTCGCGGACGGCACCGTCGTGCACCGCTGGACGCTGGAGCGGGACGGTACGCGGGTGCGCGTCCTGACGTACGGCGGCATCGTGCAGTCGGTCGAGGTGCCCGGCCGGGACGGAGCGCGGGCGGGTGTCGCGCTCGGGCTGCCGGACCTCGCCGGGTACGAGACGTTCACCGGCCCGTATTTCGGCGCGCTCGTCGGGCGGTACGCGAACCGGATCGGCGGGGCCTGCTTCAAGCTGGACGGGCGCACGCACCGGGTGACGCGGAACGAGGGGCGCAACCATGTGCACGGCGGGGCCCGGGGCTTCGACAAGCGCGTGTGGCGGGCGCGGGAGGTGGCGGAGGGTGTCCGGCTGTCCCTGGTCTCCGAGGACGGCGAGGAGGGCTTCCCGGGGCGTCTGACGGTGTCGGCGACGTACACGCTGGACGAGGGCGGGGCGCTGCGGATCGCGTACCGGGCGACGACGGACGCCCCGACGGTGGTCAACCTGACCAATCACACGTACTGGAACCTCGCGGGCGCCGACAGCGGCAGCGCCCTCGGGCAGCTGCTGCGGATCGCGGCCGGGCGGATCACCCCGGCGGACGACGAGTCGCTGCCGACGGGCGAGTTCCTGCCGGTGGACGGGACCCGGTTCGACTTCCGTGAGCCGCAGCCGGTCGGCCCGGACCACGACCACAACTTCGTGCTGGACGAGGCGGGGACGGGTCCGGTGGCCGAGCTGTACGACGCGGGGTCGGGGCGCGTCCTGACCGTCACCACGACGGAGCCGGGGATGCAGCTGTACACGGCGGACCACTTCGACGGGCGGCCGTTCGGGCCGTGCGCCGGGATCGCGCTGGAGACACAGCACTTCCCGGACTCCCCGAACCGGCCCGGGTTCCCGAGCACGGTGCTGCGGCCGGGCGAGGAGTACGTCTCGTCGACGGTGTACGGATTCTCGGTGCGCTGACGCCGTCGCCACGGCATGGGGAGAGCCCTGGAGCGGGGTGCAGGTACCGCTCCGGGGCTCTTTCGCGCGGGCAGGGGCCGCTTACTCGGTGGTGTCCACGGTCTTGATGTCCACGGCCGTCGTCAGGCGTACGTCGCCGAGCGAGCGGGCCGCCTGCACCTCGTACGTGCCGGGGACGAGGGTCCAGTCGTACGCCGCCTCGTCCCAGATCTCGTACGCGCGCCGCTCCAGCGCGATCACCGCCTCGGCGCTCTCGCCGGGCGCCGCCTCGACCCGTGCGAAGCCGGCCAGCCAACGTGCGGGGCGTTCGGCGGTGTCGTCCCGGGGCGCGAGGTAGAGCTGGACGGTCTCGGCGCCGGGGCGGGTGCCGGTGTTGCGGACGCGGACGGTGGCGCTGTCGGGGTCGGCGGTCAGGGTCTCGTACTCCCAGGTCGTGTAGCCGAGTCCGTGGCCGAAGGGGTAGGCGGGCGCGGTGCCCGACTTCTCCCAGGCGCGGTAGCCGACGAAGACGCCCTCGTCGTAGGAGAGTTCGCCGTCGGTGGGGGTGGTGTTCGAGACCGGGACGTCGGCGAGCGCGACCGGCCAGGTGGTGGGGAGGCGGCCGCCCGGTTCCTCGGCGCCGAGCAGGACGTCGGCCAGGGCGTGGCCGGCCTCCTGGCCGGGGAACCAGCTGAGCAGGACCGCGGCGGCCTCGTCGCGCCACGGGAGCTCCACCGGGGAGCCGGAGTTGACGATCACGACGGTGTTCGGGTTGGCGGCGGCGACGGCCCTGACGAGGTCGTCCTGGTGGCCGGGGAGCTTCAGATCGGTGCGGTCGAAGCCCTCGGACTCGACGCTTTCGGTGGTGCCGACGACGACGATCGCGGTGTCCGCGGCGCGGGCCGACTCGACGGCCTCGTCGATCAGCTCCCGGGGGTCGCGGCGCGGGCCGAGGTGACAGAAGGAGAACGAGACGCCGGGGATCGCCTCGTCGTCGTCCAGGGTGTCGGGGATCTGCCGCAGCGAGACCTCGACGGGTTCGCCCGCGGTGAGGGTGATCCGGCCGCGCTCCAGGGGGTTGCCGAAGAACGCCTCGCCGGGGTCGGCGGAGTCGGTGACCCGGTGGACCTCGTCGTACAGGGTCTCGCCGGCGACGGTGAGGGTGAGCGCTCCGGTGCCGCGGGTGCCGAAGACGTGCTCGCCGCCGTCGCGCGGGACGAAGGTGCCGGTGATCTCGACGCTGTGCAGCGTCTCGCGGGTCACGCCCTCGGGGAGGTCGTCGCCGATCCACTGGAGGGTGCCGTTGTGCAGCGGGGCCGTGCCGATGACGGTGCCGGAGGCGTCGCGACAGACCGCCCTGAGCTCGAAGCCCTGCTCGGCGGGGGTGAGGTCGTCGTTCGGGTCGGCGCCGACGCGGTAGTCGACGGCGCCCTCGGGGAGGGCGGCGGTGAGGCCGTCCAGGGGCGAGACGATGTGGTGCGGGAAGACCTGGACCGAGCCGCCGCCGAGGACCCGGGCGTCCCGGGCGAGCGCCCCGCTGAGCGCGACCTTGCGGACGGCAGCCGGGTCGATGGGGAGCGCGGCGCGTTCGTTGCGTACGAGGACGAAGGAGCGGCGGGCGACCTCGCGGGCCAGTGCGTCGCCGTCGATCGTCTCGGGGTACGCGGTCTCGTCCACGGCGGGCGGGGCGCCGTCCAGGATGCCGACGCGGGCGGCCAGCCGCAGCACGTTGCGTACGGCGCCGTCGACGACGGACTCCTCGACGTCACCGGCGCGCACGGCGTCGGCGAGCGCCTTCCCGTACACCGTCCTGGGGCCCGGCATGGCGACGTCGAGCCCGCCCTCCACGGCGGCGACGGTGGAACGGGCGGCCAGCCAGTCGGAGACGACGTAGCCGTCGAAGCCCCATTCGCCGCGCAGCACCGCGTTCTGCAGATAGCGGTGCTCGGTCATGGTGGAGCCGTTGACCCGGTTGTAGGCGGCCATGATGCCCCACGGGTGGGCGTTCTTGACGATCCGTTCGAACGGGGCGAGGTAGATCTCGCGCAGGGTGCGCGGGGCGACGATGTTGTCGACGGTGAAGCGGTCGGTCTCGGCGTCGTTGGCGACGAAGTGCTTGACGGTCGTGCCGACGCCGCCGTCCTGCACGCCCCGCACATAGCCGGTGCCGATCTCGCCGGTGAGGTACGGGTCCTCGCTGTACGCCTCGAAGTGGCGCCCGCCGAGCGGGGACCGGTGGAGGTTCACGGTCGGGGCGAGGAGGACGTGCACCCCCTTGCGGCGGGCCTCCTGGGCCAGCAGCCGGCCGGCCCGGCGGGCCAGGACCGGGTCCCAGGTCGCGGCGAGCGCGGTGGGCGAGGGCAGGGCGACGGAGGGGTCGTCGGCGCTCCAGGCGACCCCGCGGACGCCGATCGGCCCGTCGGACATCACCAGGGAGCGCAGCCCGACGGCGGGGAGTGCGGGCAGCGACCACATGTCCTGGCCGGCCAGCAGCCGCGCCTTGTCGTCGAGGCCGAGTGCGGCGAGCGCCGCGTCGACCGCGGCCTCGCGGGCCGCATCGGGGTTGGTGGGTGTGGACGCGCCTGCCACGGCCGTACCTCCTCGTCGGTGTCCTGCATGGAATGTCTCCATACTGACCCCAAAACCAGTAGAGGAGTAGGTTTCGTTATCATCTCGTGATTTCAGATGGCGTACGGTCCTCGGTGCGGGACCGATGGAGCGTCGAAAGGGGCCGGGGCGATGGTGCGGGCCAGAAGCACGGAGCGGCGGGCGGAGATTCTCCGCGCCACACTCGAAGTGATCGCCGCGCGCGGCTATCGCGGCGCCTCGCTGAGCGCCGTCGCCGAGCGGGTCGGCCTCAGTCAGCAGGGGCTCCTGCACTACTTCCCGACCAAGGAGGCGCTGCTCGTCGCCGTACTGGAGGATCGCGACCGGTGGGACACCGGCAGCGGCCCCCGGAGCGACGGCACCTGGCGGACCGATCTGCTGGGCTCGCTCGTCGAGTACAACGCGATGCGGCCCGGCATCGTCCAGACGTTCTCGGCGCTGCTCGGCGAGAGCGTGACGGAGGGTCATCCGGCGCGGGAGTTCTTCACCCGCCGCTACGTCCAGGTCCGCGCGAGCATGGCGGCGACGCTGCGCGCGGAGTACGGCGAGCGGCTGCCGGGAGGCCTGACTCCGGAGCGCGCGGCGCCGCTGCTGGTCGCGATCATGGACGGGCTCCAGTACCAGTGGCTCCTCGACCCGGATTCGGTGGACATGCCCGCGGCGTTCCAGGATTTCCTGGCGCTGTTGCGGTCGGCGGAACCGGAAGCTCCGGAGAACCCCCGGTCATGACATGACCTGCTGCGACGTCAGTACAACAAGATCGACGGGCCCCACCTGCGGGTGATTTCCGGGCGGTCTACGCGCGTCCGGGCGAAGGGCACCCTCCCGCGCGCCCCAAGGTGGGCCGCATGACTTCCAAGCCCACCGGAGCCACCTCCGGCCTGCCCTCCCGGCGCACCATGATCACGGGCGCCGCCGCCGGTGCCGCCGCGCTCGCCACGACCGCCGTCGGCTCCGCGAACGCCGCCGCGCCCCACGCCCTCGACGCCACCGCCGCGTCCGGCACCGCGCTCGCGCCCACGGCCGCCCCCGGCTCGGACTGGAACGCCTGCCTGACCATCGCCCGCGCCATCCTCGTACGCGACGAACAGGACCAGCCGCTGGTCCCCACGTACCGCGACATCCTGCTCTCCAAGGGCCTGCCGCGCAGCCGCAAGGCCCCCAAGAAGGTGCTGGTCGTCGGCGCGGGCCCGGCCGGGCTCACCGCCGCCCATCTGCTCCGCAACGCCGGGCACACCGTCACCGTGATCGAGGCCAACGGCAACCGCGTCGGCGGCCGGATCAAGACCTTCCGCACGGGCGGCCACGAGCACGCGAAGGCGCCGTTCGCCGACCCGAAGCAGTACGCCGAGGCCGGCGCCATGCGGATCCCCGACAGCCACCCGCTCGTCACCGGGCTCATCGACAGCTTCGATCTGAAGCGCCGCCGCTTCTACCTGGTCGACGTCGACGCCGAGGGCCGGCCGGTCAACCACACCTGGATCCATGTCAACGGCGTCCGGATGCGCAAGGCCGACTACGCGGCGAGGCCGCAGGCGATCAACCGCTCGTTCGGCGTCCCCGCCGAGTTCGAGAACAAGACCGCCGCGACGATCGTGCGGGAGGCCTTCGCGCCCGTGCGCAAGGAGTTCGAGGGCAAGGAGGGCCGCGAGCTCGTCGAGGGCTGGGCGCGGGTCATCCAGCGGTACGGACACTGGTCGATGTTCCGCTTCCTGACCGAGGCGGCCAAGCTCGACGAGCGCACCATCGACCTCATCGGCACGGTCGAGAACCTCACCTCGCGGCTCCACCTCGCCTTTGTGCACAGCTTCATCGGGGCCTCCCTGATCAGCCCGGACACCGCGTTCTTCGAACTGCCGGACGGTACGGCCACCCTGGCCGACGCGATGTACGGGCGGGTCCGGGACATCGTGCGGCTGGACCGCCGGGCCACCAGGATCGGTTACGGCGCGAACAGCGTCCGGGTCGAGACGATCTCCGAGGGCCGCAACGGCAGGCCGCTGGTGCGCGAGACGTTCACCGGCGACCGGGCGATCATCACCGTGCCGTTCTCCGGGCTGCGCCACATCCCCGTCGCCCCCATGCTCTCGTACGGCAAGCGGCGCGCGATCACCGAGATCCACTACGACGCGGCGACCAAGGTGCTGCTCGAATTCAGCCGCCGCTGGTGGGAGTTCGAGGAGAAGGACTGGAAGACCGAGCTGGACCGCATCAGGCCCGGCCTGTACGACGCCTACCGGCTGGGCAAGGCCCCGGCCGACGGCTCGCTGCTCGGCGCCCACCCCTCCGTACCGCCCGGTCACCTGCCGCCCAACCAGCGGGTGCACTACGCGGCGTACCGGGCCACCGCGCGCAACCAGCCCGAGGCGGCGCATGTCATCGGCGGCGGATCGGTCACCGACAACCCCAACCGCTTCATGTTCCAGCCGTCCCACCCGGTCGAGGGCAGCGCGGGCGGTGTGGTCCTCGCCTCGTACAGCTGGGCCGACGACGCGCTGAAGTGGGACTCGCTGGACGACGACGAGCGCTATCCGCACGCCCTGGGCGGGGTACAGGACGTGTACGGGCAGCGCGTCGAGGTCTTCTACACGGGCGTCGGCGCCACCCAGTCGTGGATGCGCGACCCGTACGCGTACGGCGAGGCGTCGGTGCTGCTGCCGGGCCAGCACACCGAGTTGTTCGCCGATGTGCGCTCGGTGGAGGGGCCGCTGCACTTCGCCGGCTGCCACACCTCGATCAAGCCGGCCTGGATCGAGGGGGCCCTGGAGTCGGCGGTCAGGTCCGCGCTGGAGGTGCACACCAGCTGACCGGTGTCCGGCGGGCGTCGCTCAGCGGGCCGGGCCCGGGGTGACGCCCCGTCGGACGAGCAGCGGTTCAGCCCTTGTGGAGGGTGTACGGGGCGGGGGCCGCGTCGTCGTCCTCGTCCTCGTCGGGCGCCACCAGGTCGCGGGCCAGCAGGGTGGCCCCGGCGACGGCGCCCGGCATCAGGAACACGGCGACGAACGGGACGAGGAAGGCGAGCCCCAGCGGCACGCCGAAGCCGAGGGTCAGCAGGCGGCGGCCGCGCAGCAGGGCGAGCCGGTCCTTCAGGATCACGCCGCGGCGCTGGAGCGCGACGGCGGTGAGCTCCTCGGCGAGGAAGTAGCCGGTGACGCAGAAGCCGATCACGGGGACGACGGTCTGGCCGACGACCGGAATGAATCCGAGGGCGAAGAGCAGCACCGAGTACAGCCCCACCCGCGCGAGGATACGGACGCTGTCACGGGCGGATATCCACAGTTCCCGCCAGAGCGGCAGCCCGGACTCGGGGACCTCGCCGCCCTCCGTACGGTCGACCTGCTCGGAGAGCGACTCGTAGAAGGGCTGGCCGACCAGCAGCGTCACGGCGGTGAACGTGATCACGGCGAGGAAGAGCCCGAGGACGAAGACCAGCACGGTCAGGGTGGTGCGGAGCAGGCCGGCCCAGGGCGACGACCAGTCGTCGGCGAAGGGGGTCGCCCAGGTCACCAGAGTGTCGGCGCCGTAGCCGAGGCCGACGAGCGCTGCCGCGTACAGGACGAGGGTGACGAGTCCGGGCAGCAGCCCGAAGCCGAACCAGCGTCCGTGCCGGCCGACCCATCGCTGTCCCTTGATCAAGTAGCCGAAGCCCACCCCTAGATCGCGCATGGCGTCAGGGTACTTGTGGGGGCGGCGACCTCTCCCGTCGAGGTGTGCCCGGTGCACGGCCGAGGGCCGCACCCCGGCAGGGATGCGGCCCTCGGCCGGTTGCGCGCGGTCAGGCGACCGACAGCTCGACCTTGATGTTGCCGCGCGTGGCGTTCGAGTACGGGCACACCTGGTGGGCCTTCTCGATGAGCGACTGCGCGGTGGCGGTGTCGACGTTCGGGATGGTGGCCGTGATCGCGACCTCCAGACCGAAGCCGCCCTCGGCGGTCTTGCCGATGGAGACCGCGGCGGTCACCGTGGAGCCGGAGATGTCGGCCTTCTCCTGACGGGCCACGACGCCGAGGGCGCCCTGGAAGCAGGCGCTGTAGCCGGCCGCGAAGAGCTGCTCCGGGTTGGTGCCCGCGCCGCTTCCGCCCATGGCCTTGGGCGGGTTGACGACGACGTCGAGGTTGCCGTCGTCGGACGAGACGCGGCCGTCACGGCCGTTCTCGGCGGTGGCGACAGCGGTGTAGGCAACGGTGATGTCCTGAATAGCCATGCTGAGAAATTTCCTTCTGCTGTGCGCCGCGACTCGCGCCCACGATCGCGACGGCCTGGGGATGAGACTAATGGGTGCCCCTGAGCGGCTTTCAGGCGAGGGAGACGATCATCTTCCCGGTGTTCTCGCCGCGCAGCAGACCGAGAAAGGCGTCGAAGCCGTTCTCGATGCCTTCGACGAAGGTCTCGCGGTACTTCAGCTCGCCCGAGGCCAGCCAGCCGGCGACCTCCTGGACGAACTGCGGCTGGAGCGCGGCGTGATCGCCGACGAGCATGCCCTGGATGCGCAGCCGCTTGCCGATGACGAGGGCGAGGTTGCGCGGGCCGGGGGTCGGCTCGGTCGCGTTGTACTGGGCGATCATTCCGCAGACGGTGACGCGGCCGTGCACGTTGAGCGAGGAGATCGCGGCTTCGAGGTGTTCGCCGCCGACGTTGTCGAAGTAGACGTCGATGCCGTCGGGAGCGGCCTCGCGCAGCTGCTCGGCGACCGGGCCGTTCTTGTAGTTGAACGCCGCGTCGAAGCCGTACTCCTCGACGAGGAGCTTGACCTTCTCGTCGGATCCGGCCGAGCCGATGACTCGTGAGGCACCCTTGAGCTTCGCCATCTGGCCGACCTGGCTGCCGACCGCACCGGCCGCGCCGGAGACGAAGACGGCGTCGCCCTCCTTGAAGGAGGCGACCTCGAAGAGGCCCGCGTAGGCGGTGAGACCGGTCATGCCGAGCACGCCGAGGTAGGCGGAGAGCGGGGCGAGCGACGGGTCGACCTTCACCACGCGCTCGGCCGGGACCTCGGCGTACTCACGCCAGCCGAGGCCGTGCAGGACGTGGTCGCCGACCGCGATGCCCGCCGCGTTCGACGCGATGACCTCGCCGACCGCTCCGCCGTCCATGGGGTGATCGAGCTTGAAGGGCGGGGTGTACGACTTCACGTCGTTCATCCTTCCCCTCATGTACGGATCTACCGAGAAGTGCAGATTACGGACGAGGACGCGGCCCTCGCCGGGAGCGGTGACCGGGGCCTCACGCAGTGCGAAATCCTCGGCCTTCGGCCAGCCGTGCGGGCGGGCCACGAGGTGCCATTCACGGCTGGACGCGGGAAGTGCTGCAGACATGGGCTCGGGGTCTCCTCAATGTCTTACGGGGTGGGGGAGGCTCCACCCGGCCGGCCCGGGCCGACGGGGGAAGCGGAAATACTTCATGACGTGAAACAACCATGCTCCTGGATATTTCATATTGTCAAGTAACCGGTTATCGTGGGTGTCATGGCCACCACCCGTACAGACCCTCTGACCCTCGAAGTCGTCGAGCTCATCGGCACAGTCGTGGCGCGTTACTACGAGGAGTACGACGAGGCCGCGGCGGCCCACTCCCTCACCGGCGCCCAGGCGCGCGTCCTCGGGCTGCTCGCCCTGGAGCCGATGCCCATGCGCAGGATCGCCCAGAAGCTGAAGTGCGAGCCGTCGAATGTCACCGGCATCGTCGACCGGCTGGAGACGCGCGGCCTGGTGGAGCGCAGGCCGGATCCGGCCGACCGGCGGGTGAAGCTGGCCGCCCCGACGGAGAAGGGCGCGCGGACGGCGCAGGAGCTGCGCGATTCGCTCACGTTCGCCCGGGAGCCGCTGGCCGAGCTGTCGGACGAGGACCGGGCGACGCTGCGGGACCTGCTGCGGCGGATGCTGGGAGAGTCGGGCCCGCGCCGCGACTGAGGGCAGGACGCGGCCCGGCGGCCCGGGGCCACGCGAGCGGACGAACCGCTCAGGAGCAGAACTCGCCCGGGAACAGAACCAGCTCAGGAACAGAACCGCCCGGGAACAGAACCGCTCAGGAGCAGAACCAGAGGAACCAGCACGTCTCGGACCGGGTCGGCGTCGGGGTGGGCGACACCGGAGGTGCCGACCGCGTCGGGCCGCCGCCGGGCCTGGCCGGGCCCGACGGATCGCCGGACGTCCCCTCGGTGGCGACAGGGCCGGGCGACGGGTCCGTGGAGGCGGCGGGCGCGGCGGATTCCGGTAGCGACGCGGCACCGGAATCCTCGGGGCGGGGGCTGCCCGCGCCGGGGCCCTCGGGGCGGGCGCCGCCCGTCGCCCCGCCCGCACCCGTGGCACCGGCGGGGTGCGCATCGGTGGCCGGGACCACGGAGGAACCGTCCACCGGACCGGGCCGTTCGGCCGCGTCGCTCGCCGAGTGGGCCGGGGCCGGCTCGATCGTGACCGGGACCGGGACCGCTTCGCGTACGTAGTCCGAGGCGCGGTCGTCACCGTTCGGCTCGATGGCCAGCTCGGCCAGGCTCAGCAGCCCCGCCGCGAGCACCACGCCGAGCACGACGAGCAGGGCCGTCCGGCCCCGACGGCGGTGTGCGCGCTTGCCACGCCGCTGCACCCCGGCCCTCCGGTCCGGCCTGCGGGAACCGGGGGTGCCGCGCGTGGGCCGGGCAGCACCGCGCCCCCGGCGGCGTCCCCCGGGCCCGGGCGGTGCGGACGGTTCGCGCTCCCCATCCGGTTCGTGACCGGAGAACGCAGGCGTGGCGTAGTGGCTCAGCGCCTCCGCGGGGGTTCCGCATCCGGCACAGGCCAGGGCGCCGTTGAGATGCCGTTGACACGGGTGGCAGTAATCCATGGCGCCCGCAGATTAGATGCCTGTAGGACAACATAGAAAGCCGCCCAGGTGAGGATCTTGTGTGGAACCGTTGAATCCATGACCGCGCCCCCGCCTTTCGGCCCCCGTGAGTTCCAGCTCGTCCTGCTGCGCCGGATGGCCGACCATCAGCCCACCCTCGTCGACGAGGCCCGGCAGGAGCTCAGCGCCTCGCTCGCCGAGATGCGGGAGGCCAACCGGCGTTGGCAGGCCATGGCGCGGGCGCCGCGCGGGCGGGGCGCGCTGCGGCGCTACCGTTCGGTACTCGGCGAGCCCGAGTCGTCCGTACGCCGCACGATCGGCGATCTGGAGTGCGACGCGCTGCTGTGGCCGGTGCCGCTCTGGCCGGATCTGCGGTTCGAGGTGATGGTCGCGCCGGGCGGGGCCGTATGGAACGAATGGCTGGTCCGGGCGCCGGGAGCGCCGGGCCCCGAGCTGCGTACGGTCGAGGATCTGCGCCCCTGGTCGGGCACGGTGGACGAGGTCGCCCGGGCCTTCGCGCCGGCCCGCCCGATGGAGGGCAGCGCGCCGACCCGGTGGGCGCTCGCGATCAACGCGCCCGACACGGGTGAACCGTATGTCGCCGAATTCACCTGGGGGCTGTTCCAGCGACTGCTGCCCGGCTGACCTCCGCGTACCGCGCGTTCTGTCACTCCGTCAGCCCCGTACCTCCTACGGCTCATCCCGACGGGCGCGATGACTCCGAACGGCGCACGATGCGAAGAGAGCCGGCTGCCGCCGGAACCCCCTCAGTGCTCTCGGGAGAACCTGCCGTGACCGTCAGCCTTGAGCAGTTGCGCCGTTGCCATGTCGCCGTCGACCTCGGGGCCGCCCGGACCCGCGTGTACGTCAAGGGGCTCGGGCTCGTCGTCGACGAGCCGAGCGCCGCCGCCATGAACACCCGTACCGGCTCGCTCATCGCCGTCGGCGAACTCGCCGAAAAGATGACGGGCCGCACCCCCGACTACATCCGGGTGGTCCGCCCGGTCACCGGCGGAACCGTCATCGACATCGAGATGGCCCAGCGGATGCTCCGCCAGCTGCTCGGCGAGAAGCTCCGCCGCCAACTGCGCCGCAAGCCCCGGCTGCGGGCCGCCGCCTGCACCCCGCACGACAGCGATCCGCTCGCCCAGCGGGCCACCATCGAGACCCTGGTGGGGCTGGGCGCGCGGCGGGTCGAGCTGGTCGACACCCTGATCGCGGCGGCCGTCGGCTGCGGGCTCCCCGTCGAGCAGCCGACCGCGACCATGATCATGGTGTGCGGGGCGGCGACCACTCAGATCGCGGTGCTCTCGCTCGGCTCGATCGTGACCGCCGTACGTGTCCCGGTCGGCGGCGACGCCATCGACCACACAGTGATCCAGTATCTGCGCCAGCACCACGAGTTGATGCTGCCGAGCCAGTCCGTACGACCGCTGCAACTGGCCCTCAGCGGCAGCGGTCTGAGCTCGCACGGGCCCCCCACGACCGAGATCCACGGCCGGGACGTGCTGACCGGTCTGGCCCGCTCGGTGGAGGTCGACACCGCCGCCGTACGGAAGGCGATCCATGCCCCGCTGACCGCCGTGCTCGACGGTCTCGGCCAGATCCTGCGCGACTGCCCGCCCGACCTGGTGGCCGACCTGGCCGACTGCGGGATCATGATGGTCGGCGGCAGCGCGCTGCTGCCGGGCCTCGATCAGATGCTGCGGGAGGCGACGGGCATGCCCGTGCACATCGCGGACCGGCCCGACGTGTGCTCCGTACTGGGGCTCGGTGCGATGCTGGACGGGAAGATCGAGCCGATGGTCCTCGACCCGCTCGCCTGCTGAGCACCGCGGGGGTGCGCGTATGACCGAAGAGACCGAGAACAGGGCGGCGGCGCACCCGCGCGCGGGGCCCCCGGACGAGGAGACGGCCGCCGCGGCCGGCCGTGCGCGGGCGCCCCGGCTGCCGATGCTCCTGGAAGCGGTGCTGAGCGTCGGCACCGATCTCGAACTGCGGGCCACTCTCCAGCAGATCGTGGACACCGCCACCGCGCTGACGGACGCCCGGTACGGCGCGCTCGGCGTACTCGACCCCGGGCCCGGCACGATCAGCGAGCTGTTCACCTCGGGCCTCGGCGACGCCGAGCGGCAGCGCATCGGCCGATTGCCGCGCGGGCATTCGGGGATGCTCGGCGTCCTCATCGCCGAACCGCAGCCGCTGCGCTCCGACGATCTGACCACCGACCCGCGCTCCTGCGGGGTACCGCCCGGCCATCCGCGGATGCGCTCCTTCCTGGGGGCACCGATCCGGGTGCAGAACCAGGTGTTCGGCAACCTCTACCTCACCGAGAAGCGCACCGGCCGCTTCACCGATACGGACATGGCGCTGCTCAGGGTGCTGGCCTCGCAGGCCGGGATCGCGATCGGCAATGCCCGGCTGTACGAGGCGGCCCGGCAACGGGAGCGCTGGATCGAGGGGGCGGCCGCCGTCACCACCGCCCTGCTGTCCGGCGGGAACGCGGCCGACGCGCTGCTGACCGTCGCCGAGGGGGCCAGGGCACTCGCCGACGCCACCGCCGGGGTGATACTCCAGCCGAACGAGAAGGGCGGCATGGAGATCGTCACCGCGTCCACGCTCGACGACCCGGCCGGGATCGTCGGTACGACCATCGAGCCCGGCTCCGCCGTGCTGGTCCAACTGCTGGGCGGGAAACCCGTGTTCATCGAGGATTCGGCGACCGATCCGCGAATGACGACGCATGTGCGGTCGCGGTTCGGGCCCAGCATGATGCTGCCGCTGCAGAGCGGCGGACGGCTGATCGGCACCCTCGCCCTGCCCCGGCGGCGCGGCGCCCGCCCGTACACGGCCGTCGACCGGCAGCTGGCCTCGCAGTTCGCCTCGCAGGCCGCGCTCGCCCTGGTCCTGGCGGACGCCCAGCACGACCGGGAACAGCTCGCGGTGTACGAGGACCGGGACAGGATCGCCCGCGATCTGCACGACCTCGTCGTCCAACGGCTGTTCGCGACCGAGATGATGCTGGAGTCGACGCGCCGCAGGACCGCCGCCCCGGAGACGGACGAGCTGCTCGGCAAGGCCGTCGACGAGCTGGACTCCACCATTCAGGAGGTACGGACGACGATCTTCGCCCTCCAGCAGCCGCCCGCCGAGGCCCCCGCCACCTTCCGCGGCCGGGTGCTGCGGGAGACCGGGGGCGCCGCCGCCGTCCTCGGCTTCCAGCCGTCGGTGCACTTCAACGGGGCGGTCGACACACTGGTCCGGGAGCCCGTGGACGGCCGGCTGCTCGCGGCGCTGCGGGGCGCGCTCGCCGCCGCGCACCGGCGGGCCGGGGTGACGGCGATCGAGGTGGAGGTGGACGCGGCGGCCGTGGAGCCCGACGGGCGGGCCGCGGTCCGGCTGTCGGTCGCCGACGACGGCCGCGAGGAGGACGGCTCGCGTTCGTCGACCGTCATCTGGCAGGCGCCGCTCTGAGCGCGACGCGGGTGTTGGAGTGGGCGACACCGGCCTCACGCTTGAGCCTGCGCAGCAGTCCGTCCAGGGCCGCGGTGTCGGCGACGGTGGCCCGTACGAGGTAGTCGTGGCCGCCGGTCACATGCACCACCTCGGTGATGCCGGGCAGCGCGAGCACCGCCCGCTCGAACACCTCGTTCGTCGTGTCGATACGCAGCGTCACGTCGATGAAGACGACGAGGCCCGTGCGGGTGTCGGCGGCCGGGTCGATGATCACGGTGAAGCCGCGGATGACACCGTCGCGCCGCAGCCGGCGCACCCGGTCGGCCGCGGCGTTGGCGCTGAGCCCGACCCGTACGCCCAGATCGCGGTACGAGATCCGGGCATCCTCCTGGAGGATGCCGAGAATCTCCCTGTCCAGACGGTCCATACTGCGATTGTCTCAGCTTTGTCCGGTTCGTGACCTCGCAAGGCGCACCGGGGCCGCAGTCCTGGCCGCACTGCTCTGCGTGGCGGCGGGCCTGGGCACCGCGAGCGGCAGTGTCTTCGCCCTGGTCTCCCAGGTGACGCCGCAGGCGAAGGTGGGCGGCGTGACCGGGATCGTCGGCGCGATGGGCGGCCTGGGGGCTTCGTACCGCCGCTGGTGATGGGGGCGATCTACAGCGCGCAGAGGTCGTACTCGATCGGCTTCATGCTGCTGTCGGACCTTGCGCCGGCGGGATGCGTGTACGCGTACGGGCGTATGCGGCGGAACCTTCAGCGGGAGTAGGGCTCGGCCTTCACGCCCGTTCGGCCCTAGGGTGCGGTGGGTGACTCCTCTTCTGTGTGTGCCGGATGACGGTTCCGTCCGGGAAGCCATCCGGTTCGGCGAACACTCCCTGACGTACGACCGGCTGGCCGTCGCCTCCGCCGCGCTCGCCGCACGTCTCACCGGCGCCCGACGGGTCGCCGTCTGGGCCACGCCCACGCCCGAGACCGTGGTCGCCGTCGTGGCCGCGCTGCGGGCCGGGGTGCCGGCGGTGCCGCTCAACCCGAAGACGGGGACGCGTGAACTCGGGCACATCGTGGCCGACAGCGAACCGGGCGTGGTGCTGGCCGGGGCGGGCGACGTCCTCCCGCCGGTGCTGGAGGCGCTGGACCGTATCGATGTCGAAACGGCCCCGGACGGGGCGGCGTGCCCCACGCTCCCCGAGCCCTCCCCCGAGTCCCCCGCGCTGATCGTCTACACCTCCGGCACCACGGGCCCGCCCAAGGGCGCGGTCCTGCCGCGGCGGGCGATCGCCGCGTCGCTGGACGCGCTGGAGGACGCCTGGCAGTGGACCGGCGACGACGTGCTCGTCCACGCCCTGCCGCTGTTCCATGTGCACGGTCTGATCCTGGGCGTGCTCGGGCCGCTGCGCCGGGGCGGATCGGTGCGGCACCTGGGCCGGTTCTCCACCGACGGGGTGGCGCGGGAGCTGTCGTCCGGCGGCACGATGCTTTTCGGCGTACCGACGATGTACCACCGGCTGGCCGAGGCCCTCGACGGCTCCGGCCCGGACGCGGCCGGGCTGGCGAAGGCACTGGCCGGGGCCCGGTTGCTGGTGTCCGGGTCGGCCGCGCTGCCGGTTCACGAGCACGAGCGGATCGCGGCGGCGACCGGCCGCCGGGTCATCGAGCGGTACGGCATGACGGAGACCCTGATGAACACCGGCGTCCGGGCCGACGGCGAACCGCGCCCCGGCACGGTCGGCGCACCCCTGCGCGGCGTCGAACTCCGTCTGGTCGAGGAGGACGGCACCGTCCTCACCGGCCCCGACACCATCGGCGAGATCCAGGTGCGCGGCCCGAACCTCTTCACCGGCTATCTGAACCGCCCCGACGCCACGGCCGCGGCGCTCACCGAGGACGGCTGGTTCCGTACGGGGGACATGGCCACCCGCGACACCGACGGCTACGTACGGATCGTCGGCCGCAAGGCCACCGACCTGATCAAGAGCGGCGGGTACAAGATCGGCGCCGGTGAGATCGAGAACGCGCTCCTCGACCACCCCGGCGTCCGCGAGGCCGCCGTCACCGGTGAACCGGACCCGGATCTGGGTGAGCGCATCGTCGCCTGGGTGGTGCCGGCCGACCCCGCCGCGCCCCCGGCGAAGGACGAGCTCGCGGACCATGTGGCCGCCCAGCTGTCCCCGCACAAGCGCCCGCGTACGGTCCGCTACCTGGAGGCGCTGCCCCGTAACGACCTGGGCAAGATCATGAAGCGGTCGCTGCCTGCCTGACGGGTTACGGGCAGGGCCTTTCGTCTGGATCAGGACAGATCGGGCCGGATCAGGCCGGATCAGGCCGGATCAGGCCGGATCAGGGAGCGGGGTCCGGCGCCGAGCCGTCACGGCTGCGGGTTCTTCGCGTCGTACCGCACGAATCCGCGCCACCGCAGCCCCAGCAGCGACACGGCGACGACGCAGGCGATCCCGCCGCCGGTCACCGCCAGGCCGGGCGAGGTGAGGTCCGCGACCGATCCGGCGAGGAAGTCGCCGAGCCTCGGTCCGCCCGCCACGACGACGATGAACACGCCCTGCAGCCGCCCTCGCATCTCGTCCGGCACGGCCGCCTGGAGCATGGTGTTCCGGAAGACCATCGAGGTGGTGTCCGCGGCACCGGCGAGCGCCAGGAAGATCAGTCCGAGCCAGAGCTGACGGGTCAGACCGAAGAGCGCGATGGCGGTGCCCCAGCAGGCGACGGCGAGGAGCACGGCGAGGCCGTGGCGGCGGATACGTCCCAGCCATCCGGAGAACACCCCGCCCAGCAGGGCCCCCAGCGCCGGGGCGGCGACCAGCAGTCCGGTGGTCTTCGCGTCACCGCCGAACCAGACCACGGCGACGACGGGGAACAGCGCCCGGGGATGGGCCAGCACCATGGCGCACAGGTCGGTGAAGAAGGTCATCCGCAGATTGGGCCTGGTTCCCAGGAAACGCAGCCCGTCCGCGACGGATGCCCGCTTGTCGCCCGCGTCTCCCGCCCGCTCCGGCAGCATCGAGGGCAGCCGCCACATCGCGTACAGCGAGGCGGTGAAGGTGACGGCGTCGACGGTGTACGCGGCCCGGTATCCCCACCAGCCGACGATCAGCCCGCCGAGCATCGGGCCGACCAGCGTGCCGGTGGTGCTGGTCATGGAGTTGAGGGCGTTGGCGGCGGGCAGCTGCTCGGCCGGCAGCAGCCGGGCGATCATCGAGCTGCGGGCCGGTGCGTTGACCGCGAAGCAGGCCGCCTGCAGGGCGACGATCGCGTAGAGCAGCCCCACCTGTTCCACCCCGGCGACGGTGGCGGCGACCAGCGCGACGGAGAGGGCGAACGACCCCGCGGAGCTGGCGAGCCCCAGCTTGCGCCGGTCGACGGTGTCCGCGACGGCGCCGCCGTACAGCCCGAAGACGACCAGGGGCAGGAACGAACAGAACCCGATGAGCCCGACCGAGAAGGCGGATCCGGTGATGTCGTAGACCTGGAGCGAGACGGCGAGCGCCGTCATCCCCTGCCCGATCCAGGAGACCGTGTTCCCGAACCAGAGCCGCCGGTAGTGGGGGGAGGTCCGCAGCGGTGTCAGGTCGGCGAATATTCGGGGGCGGGGTGCGGGTTCTTCGGCTGTTCCGGCTGTTCCGGCTGTTCCGGCTGTTTCGGTCACAGCGGATGGTAGCGACCGGCGTGCGTCCGACGGTCCGGTTGCGGCCATCGGGTACGGCCCGTACGCCTCCGGGCCTCCGCGTCAGGAAGCGCGGCCGGCCCCGCAGTTGGGCGCCGTGACCGCCCCGCCTACCGCCAGTGGATTCCCGACGGGCGGGCGGACGGGTACACGGTGCCGTTACGGGGTTGGGTACGGCGCTCGAACAGGGTGGCGTACAGACCGTTCCGGTCCAGGAGTTGGGTGTGCGTGCCCGACTCCACCAGCCGTCCCTCGTCCAGGACGAGGATGCGGTCGGCGTCCGAGGCAAGGGCCAGATCGTGTGTGATCACGATGGTGGTGCGCCCCTCGGCGAGGCGCCGCAACGGTGCGAGGATGCGCTGTGCGGCGAGTCTGTCCAGTCCGGTGGTGGGCTCGTCGAGCAGGAGCACGGGTGCGTCGCGCAGCATGGCGCGGGCGATCGCGATCCGCTGCAGCTGTCCTCCGGAGAGCCGGGACGTGCCTGTGGATATGACGGTGTCATATCCCTCCGGCAAAGTCCGGATGAAGGCATGGGCGTCGGCTGCCCGTGCGGCCTCCACGACATCACGGTGAGTCACATCGGTGCGCCCGCACCCGATGTTCTCCTCGATGGTGTCGTGCAGGACGAGCGTCTCCTGCGGCAGCAGCGTGATGTTCCGGCGCAAGTGGGTCAGCGGCAGCTGATCCACGGACACGCCGTCCAGATGGATGCTGCCGGCATCCGGGTCGTAGAACCTCAGCAGCAGAGCCGCCAGCGTCGACTTGCCCGCGCCGCTGGGGCCCGTGATGACCAGCAGTTCCCCGGGGCTCGCGGTGAACGAGAGGTCCCGGAGAACGGGCTCGCTGCTGCCCGGGTAGTGGAAGAGGACCTGACGCGCCTCCACCTCGCCGAGCGCACGGCTCCGGGGCGGGGCGGGCACGGAGGCGGCCGGGTCGGTGACGGCGGGGCGGGCGTCGAGGATCTCCAGCAGTCGCTCGGCTCCCGCGGTCGCGGCGGTGGCCGTCAGACCGAGCTTGCCCAGGGAGCGGATCGGCGGGTAGAGGTAGCCGATGAAGGCGGCGAAGGCCAGGAGCTGCCCGAGGGTCATCCGTTGCGCGGAGATCTCCCACACCCCCAGGCCGATGATCGTCAGGACGCACAACGTTTCGAGGACTTCGACGAGTTGCTCGTAGAACTCGGTGAGGCGGACGGCCTTCACCGCCATCTTCAGCCGGAGGCGCGCCTTGCCGAAGAGCCGCGCCTCCTCGTCGGGCTGCCTGTTGTACGCCTGCGTCATGACGACGTTGACCAGCGTCTCCTCGACCACTGCCGTGATGGCGCCGTCGGCCGCGCGGCCGCGCCGGGACACCGCGCGCAGGGGCCGGGTGAACCGGCTGGTCGTGAACCAGAAGAGCGGCACCATGAGCAAGGTGGCGAGGGCCAGGTCCCAGCGCAGCCACAGGGCCGCGGCGGCGTAGAAGAGCGTGCTGAACACGGCCGAGGCCGCCCTGACGATGCCCGAGACCACGAGCGCTTCGATGGCTTCCACGTCACCGGTCAGCCGCTCCACCAGGTCACCGCGGCGATTGCGTTGGTAGAAGTGCGGCGGGAGGGTCTGGAGATGGCTGAAGACCCGCGCCCGCAGCCGCATCACGAAGCGTTCGGCGGTCCAGGCCGCGATCGAGTTGCCCAGATATCCCACCACCGCGCCGATGACGGCCACGGCGAGCCACTGGCCTGCCGGTTTCCAGAAGGCGCTGACGGAGCCGGTCTGCAGGGCCGTGTCGGTGAGTTTGGCGAAGAGCAGGACGGTGATGGTCTCGGCGATGGCGGCGAGGACGGAGAACAGGAAGATGAGGACGAGCCAGCGCCTGTCTCCCGCGGTCAGTGGCCAGAAGCGCCGGAACGCCACCATGATGCTGATGGGGTCGGTGCGGATCGGAACATCCGTCACCGAGTCCTGAGAAGTCTCTTCGGAGGGCGCTGGGCGCCCTGGTGAGCTGCGCAGGCGCATGGACATCACGTCACAGAGGTGCTCGGACTATGGACCATCTCCATAGGCGCGGACCCCAAGACCACGAGGCCGACCCGCGCCGGAGCGCGAGCCTGCCTCGCTTTGGGGATGGAGTCAGGGACCTTCGGGTCAGTAACCCCCGTAACCCCCGCGGCCGCCGCGACGGTCGAAGCGGCCGAAGTCGCCACGGTCCCAGTCGCCTCCACGTCCGCGGTCGCGGTCGCGTCCACGACCCCGTCCACGTCCGAAATCGCCGCGGTCCCTGCCCCTGTGGTCGAAGATGTTGCGAACCTTCATCTTCGCCTCCTTTGGAGGATGTCGCTGTGCCGCTCCTTGCTCTTGCTGCGGCACTACCGACACTACGTCCGCCCCCTACGGCCAACAACTCGTACAAGCCGTAATGGCGACAAAACTCATGAAATACCGCAAATCTTCGGAGCGTTGCCATAAGTGACTCTCCGGAGGCCCCCCGGAAGCACGCCCCCGCCGCCCGCAATCGAGTCCGCCCGTACGTCACCTGACGGCGCGGGGGATCGGGCATACGGCCCGCCAGGCCGCGGCCACCTGCATACACGCAGGTCATAGCGTTTCTGCCGGGAACGGCAACAGGGGGCGGGTGGGACTCGAACGTACCCCGGCGACGCGTCTCACCTGCGGCTTTCCCGGAGAACCGGACACGTCCGTCCGGGAACGGTGAGGCGATCGCCTCACGGAATGCGACGGCCACGAGGAACGCGTCGCAACCCGGGCCGGCGCGCCCGAATGGCGCGCGACCCGTGCGTCGACAGGTCGGTGTGAACCCGTCGATCCCCCTGCTCCCCTGCTCGCCGCCAGATCACTGTGCGTGATGAACCGACCGGCACGGCACGTACACGTCGGCCCGTCTCCGGATCGCCCTCAGCCGACGGGCTCTCCGGACCGGGCGACCGGCCCATGCATGGCCTTGACGTGTTGCATGTGCGTCAGGGTGCGGACCAGCCGGATGGCGAGGACGGCGCAGGCGATGTCGAGGAGGTCGGCGAGCGTGAGCAGGCCGAGTCCCACGTTCGTCGTGCCGATTGATTCGGCCATGTCGTAGACCGCTCCGCCGGCCAGGGCGACGAAGCCCTGAGCGAGCCAGAAGCCCCACCAGAGGTTGATCGGACCACGGCCCGGCCGATCGGGTGCATACGGCCCCTCGGGACGGCTCGCGTTCCAGATGTCGAGGCTGATCCGACGCGGGAACCACAGGTTGACGACCGGGACGAGCCAGCCCCAGCCGGTCCAGCTGCGGCCCCGTCGATGGGTGCCGGGGGCGAAGACTTCGGCGTTGTCGCGCAGGCGGTAGAGCCAGCACACGTATACGATTCCGGTGGTGAGGTAGACCATGCTCTGGAGCAGGCCGAAGAGGTCGTAGGCGAGCTGTCCGTCCTCGATCCCGGGAACCGTGAGCAGGGCCGCCTCGGGGTCCGCCGCGCCGCGCAGCAGACCGTACAGATGTCCCCCCGAGGCGAGCGACAGCACGTCCGTGACGATCACGGCGACGAGCAGAAGAGAAGTAGCCAGTCCCAGACCGGCCGGTGAGCGCAGCACCGCGAGGTAGGCGGGCGAAGGGGCGGCGGCTTGCGTCGCGTTCGTGTTCACACTCCGACCAGCGGCTCCACCGCCCCAGGCGTCACACCCGCAGACGTATCGAGGAGTGGAGAAGAGCGGCTCCGGGTGCGGCGTCAACAACGCGGCGGAGTGTGGCCATGACAGAAGCCTGTGGGCGCGCCGAGCCTGGTCATGGTTCGGCCGAGCCGGGTGGGGAGCCGCGGAGGGTGGCCAGGCGACGCCGGTACTCGTCGTCGTCGATCTCACCACGTGCGTACCGCTCGGCAAGGATCTGCTCCGCGGACGACGGGCCGGGCCTGGGCCAGCCGGGCGTGGCAGGGGGTTGGCCGCCGACAGGACGGCTCCGGCCGAATGCGCGGAAGAGCAGGACGACGACGATGATGATCAGTACCCAGAAGAGGATCATGCCGACCGTCATCGCGAACCAGCCCCACGCGCCCATGCCGTGGTCGTACCAGTACATCATCGAGGATCACTCCCCCTGGTCTCCGGCGGGGTGCGGGCCCGGCGCCCGCAGAGAGCCTTCGGTTCCATCCTCCCTCTCGCCTGGACGAAGTGGGCAAGTGAGAGCGGACATGCCGGTCATGCCCCATGGACAGCAGGCCGGTGCAGCGCCGTGACGAGCACGAACAGCAGTTGCCGGGCAGCCGAACCAGGGAAACACTTTAGGTAATCAAGCAGGTACCCTGTGTGATGTGTTCGTGTTGCGGCGTCACTCCCGGTCGGCGGCCACAGCGGTCCTCGCTGCGGTGCTGGCCGCTCTCGTGCACGTGCTGGTCTGCGCCCATGGGCCCGAGTTCGGGCGCGCGGCGGTGTCCGACTCGCTTGCGGTCGCGGCCGCGGTCGTGCCTGCTGTGCCGGCATCGGGTCCGGTGTCCGCGCCGGCCGTCGGGGAGCGGGGGCTGCGGTTCGCCGACTGCACGGAAGGCGACGACCCCGGTGTGCTGTCCCGGGACGTGCGCGTGACACCGGCGCCGGAGGTGACCGCGCTCGCGAACACGGTGGCGCCGGAGCCACTGGCGGTTGCCCGGCGGAGAGCGCCGGAGGCGGGGGCGCCCGAGGATCACGGCGAGCAGCAACGGGTGCGGGCGGTGCTGGGGGTGTGGCGGACGTGATCGGGACACGCCGCGCGGCGTGACGGGAGTGGCCGGATGGCCCCGTCGTGCCGTGGTGGCGTTCGCGCGTCCTGAACCGTCACGATCACGCGGCCCGCCGAAGGGCGGGGTCGCGGGAGGCCACACGCTATGAATTCTCCGCACACCTGCACTGCTTCCGCCTGTTCGCCTGCCCGGTTGCTCGCGTCCGGACCAGCCGCGCAAACGCCGGCCGGACTCGTCGGCGATACCCCGCTGTTGTGGGTCGGTGAGCCGTTCACCACCGCCGGCCACGGGTTCTGGGCGAAACTCGAAGGACACAACCCTGGCGGGATCAAGGACCGGACCGCGCTGTACATGGTGGCCCGCGCACGCGAACGCGGCGAACTGCTGCCGGGAGCGCCGATCGTGGAATCGACTTCCGGCACCCTGGGCCTGGGCCTGGCGCTGGCCGGGGTGACGTTCGGGCATCCGGTGACGGTGGTCACCGACCCCGGCATGGAGCCACTGATGTGTGGCCTGCTCACCGCCTACGGCGCCGAACTGCATGTGGTGACCGAGCCGCATCCGGTGGGCGGCTGGCAGCAGGCCCGCCGCGAGAAGGTCGACCAGCTGCTGGCGACACGGCCGGACGGCTGGTGCCCGGATCAGTACCACAACCCCGACAACGTGGCCGCCTACGCCCCGTTGGCCCACGAGCTGGTCGCCCAGCTCGGCCGCATCGACACGCTGGTGGTGAGCGTGGGCACCGGCGGGCACTCGGCCGGCATCGGCCGGGTGCTGCGCGGCTTCTTCCCCGCCTTGCGGATCGTGGGGGTCGACACCTGCGGCTCCACGATCTTCGGTCAGCCCGCCGCACCGAGGCTGATGCGAGGGCTGGGTTCCAGCATCTACCCGCGCAACGTCGACTACGCCCTGTTCGACGAGGTGCACTGGGTCGCCCCCGGTGAGGCGGTCTGGTCGGCCCGCGCCCTGGCGAAGGCCCGGTACGCGACGGGCGGGTGGAGCGTGGGCGCGGTCGCGCTGGTCGCCCGCCGGCTTGCCGCCACATCGGCGGCGGAGACGCGGATCGCCGCGGTGTTCCCCGACGGCCCGCAGAGGTATGTGGGCACGGTCTTCGACGACGCCTGGTGCCGTACCCACCAACTGCTCGGCCAGGAGCCTGCCGAAGCGCCGGACGAGCTGGCGCATCCCGGTGAGCGGGTCGTTGCACGTTGGAGCCGCTGTACGACGGTCCTCGATCCCCTGGCCGGGGCCGCCCGCACGGCAGCTGAGGAGCGCGGGCTGGCGGGGGTGGCCCGGTGAAGGCGCTGCTGGCGACGGTCCGGAGCTTTTCTCCGGCGGTGCGGCTGCTGATGGTTAACCAGTTCGCCATCAACCTCGCGTTCTACATGCTCATGCCCTATCTCGCCGCTCACCTCGCAGGGCAACTGGGGCTGGCGGCCTGGGCGGTAGGCCTCGTGCTGGGGGTGCGGAACTTCTCCCAGCAGGGCATGTTCCTGATCGGCGGCACCATCGCCGACCGCTTCGGCTACAAGGCCCCGATCATGGTCGGCTGTCTGCTGCGCACCGGCGGGTTCGCCCTGCTCGGGTGGGTCGACAGCCTGCCCGCCCTGGTGGCCGCGTCGGCGGCCACCGGGTTCGCCGGGGCCCTGTTCAACCCGGCCGTGCGCGCCTACCTCGCCGCCGAGGCGGGCGAGCGGCGGGTGGATGCCTTCGCCGCGTTCAACGTCTACTACCAGGCCGGGATGCTGCTGGGCCCGCTGGTCGGACTCGTCCTGCTGGCAGCCGACTTCCGCCTGGTGTGCACCGTGGCTGCCGCCATTTTCGCCGCGCTCACCGTGCTCCAGGCCCGCGCGCTGCCTGTCCGCCGCGCCACCGCCGCCAAGGACGGTGGGGATGCGGGCGGGATGCTCGCGCAGTGCCGCCAGGTGGCGGCCAACCGGCCGTTCCTGCTGTTCTCGCTCGCGATGATCGGCTCCTACGTGCTGACCTTCCAGGTCTACCTGGCCCTGCCCATGGCAGCCGACGCCGCGCTCGGGGCCGACGGCACGAAGGTCACGAGCGGCCTGTTCGTGCTCTCCGCCGCGGTGGCGGTCGCCGGGCAGCTCAGGCTGACCGCCTGGGCGAAGGCGCGGTGGAGCCGTTCGCAGGCGATGGTGCGCGGGCTGGCCGCGATGGGCCTGGCGTTCACCCCGCTCGCCCTCGCCCAGGCCGCCGGTACAGGGATGTGGCAGACCCCGGTCGAGCTGGCGGCCCTGGCGGCGGCCGTCGTCCTGCTGGCGGCGGGCAGTGCGGTGGTCTACCCGCTGGAGATGGACACCGTCGTGGCACTCTCCGGCAACCGGCTGGTGGCCACGCACTACGGCCTCTACAACACCGTTTCCGGCCTCGGTGTCACGCTGGGGAACCTGGCCACCGGCGCGCTGTGGGACTTCGCCGCCGCCCAGCACGCGCTGTGGCTGACCTGGGCGGCGCTGACGGTGACCGGGCTGGGTTGTGCCGGTGCCGTGTACGGGCTGGCACGCACCGGCCGCATCGGTGCCCCGGCGCCCGTGCCGCTGGCCGTCTGAACCCGGCATCACAACGAGTACGGCCCCAGGGGCTGCGGGTTCGTGGCGTGAACAGGCCGAGGCCGGGACCCGCAGCACCGCTGGGTGACGGGCGTCGCACACCCTCCCAGAAATACCCCCCCTGGTATCTCTGTTACGGTAGACGGCAGATACCCCAGGGGGTAAACTCTTCGAGGGAGAATGCCGTGTTCTTTGCCGACACCCTGGCCCAGGACCGCACTGCGGTGCTGATCGATGTCCGCGTGGCCGACGAGTACCGCACCGGCCACGCCCCCGGGGCCGTGCACGCGCCCCTGCCGCGGCTGAGCGCTGGGGCGGCGGACGCACCCGGGGCCGATCAGCACCGCCGCATCGTGCGCCGGTCCGGACACTGCTCCCGTCGGGCCCCGCGGCTGCTCGCCGAGCGCCCGGTGTCCTGTGTCGATGTGAGGGGCGGCATGAAGGCATGGAGCGCGGCGGGGCTCACTGTGCACAACGCACGCGGCCTCGCGGGCACCGCCGTATGACCGCGTTCCTGCTGGCCCTGGCCGCCGGTGCGCTGGTGGGCCTGGCCCTCGGATCACTGGGGGCCGGTGGCAGCATCCTGACGGTCCCCGCGCTCATCTACCTGCTCGGCTTCAGCCCGGCAGAGGCGACCACAGCCAGCCTGATCATCGTCATCGTCACGTCGCTGACCGCCCTCGTGGCCCACGCGAGGGCGGGAGCCGTGAACTGGCGTGCGGGACTGCTGTTCGCGGCGGCGGGAATCCTGCCCGCCGCCGCGGCGGGACTGCTGTCCGCGCACATCCCCGCCGCCGTACTCACCCTGGCCTTCGCCGTGCTGGCCGCACTGGCCGCCCTGCGCATGCTGCGCCGCAGGACCCCCGCAGGCAGTGGGACGGTCTCGGCGGGACGTGCGGCAGGGGCCGGCGCCGGACTGGGCGCGGTCACCGGGTTCCTGGGAGTCGGCGGCGGCTTCCTCGCCGTCCCGGCGCTGGTGGCCGTACTGGCCGTACCGATGAGCGCGGCCGTCGGCACGAGTCTGCTGGTCATCATCGCCGACGCGCTCGTGGCCCTTGCGGCCAGAGCGGCCACCGATGTCACCCTGGACTGGGCCCTGATCATGCCGTTCATCGCGACGGCAGTTCTGGGCGCCTGGGACGGCAAACGCCTGACCGCCAAGGTCGCGCCGGGCACACTCCAGCGCGTCTTCGGCATTCTGCTGCTGACCGTCGCCGTGACGATGGCCGTGGGTGCCGTGCTGTGACACCGCACGGGACGACTGTTCAGGCCAGTGACAGGAATCAGGCCAGTGACAGGAAGAGTTTCTCCAGCCGGGCCCGCATCTGCACCGAGTCCCGCACCTGCGGATCGTCGCTGGTCATGCACTGCTGCAGCCCTGTCGCGATGATCGAGAACCCGGCCCGGTCCAGGGCGCGGGAGACGGCGGCCAGCTGCGTGACGACGTCCTCGCAGTCCCGCCCCTCCTCGATCATCTTGATCACGCCGGCGAGCTGGCCCTGCGCACGCCGAAGCCGGTTCAGCGCCGACTTCAGCTCATCGGCCGTCATGTCGAGTTCCATATATCCTCCTCCATATACCCCTATGGGTATCGTACGTGGAGGGCAACCCATTTCCGAAAGGCATTGTTCCGTGACCACCCCCGCCTCCCTGACCTCCTCCCAGGCGTCCGCCCGTTACGCGGAATTCACCGTGATCGACGTCCGCACTCCCGGCGAGTACGCCGGCGGCCACCTCCCCGGCGCCCACAACATCCCCCTGGACCGGCTGCACGAGGCCGTCGGCGCGCTGAAGGACGCTTCGGCCCTCGCACCGCTGCTGGTGGTATGCGCCTCCGGCAACCGCTCGGCCAAGGCCTGCACCCAGCTGTCCGGCCTGGCGATCGAGGCCGCGACCCTGGAGGGCGGGACCAGCGGCTGGGCGGCCGCGGGCCACCCCGTCGAGCGGCCCGCCGGAGCGCGCTCCACCTGGCCGATGGACCGCCAGGTCCGGCTGGCCGCCGGGTCGCTGGTCGTCGTCGGTTTCCTCGCAGGTTTCGCCTGGCAGCCGGCGCACTGGCTGTCCGGCGCGGTCGGCGCCGGCCTCGTGTTCTCCGGCGTGACCAACACCTGCGGAATGGCCGCGATCCTGGCCAAGCTCCCCCACAACCGGCCCCCCAGGAGCACCGTCTCCTTCCAGGACACGCTCACGCGCCTGGCCGCCTGATCGACGGCCCGGCCTTCGACGCGCCCCGACATTTTCGTGTCACGCACAACTATGTTGCTCGTGTCCGCAGCCAGGTAACCAAGGGGGCTACGACGGTGGACGCGGGCGCTCCGAGACTCAGCGGCAACGGTTTTTGAGCGGATGCTCCGAGAGGCGCGGTCCGTCGCCGGCGTCACCCACCCCGACGTCGTGACGCTGCACGACGTCGTCACAGGCAGGGGACGGCCCTCAAGGTCGTCACCCAGGACTCCAAGGTCCAGTACTCCGTCCACATCTGGGCGTGAGGCCCTGAGAAGGACGTCTCGGGGGACGCACCCGGCGCCTTCTGCGACAAGGCCGTCGCCGGACTGCGGATACCGGACATCCATACACCTGGCCGGGCCGGGCGGCCCAGCCGGCGCCTGCTCACGCGCCGGTGGGTTCGACCGGTTGGCGGAGGATGGTGCGGAGGCGGGAGGGGGCTGTGCGGCGGGCGTCGGAGAGGTAGATCTCGTGGTGGGTGCCGCGGGGTCTGAGGCTGTGGTGGGGCATGTACTCGTCGTGCATGCGGGCGATGGTGGGGGCCTCTTCGTTGTAGGGGCCGATGTGGAGGACCTGGACGGATGGGCCTTCGTGGAATTCGTCGAAGCGGACGCGGTCGGCGGCGGTGGGGTCCTTCTTGTCGATGGCTTGCTTGAGTCCGGCCTCGAAGAGGTCGCGGGTGATCCAGGCGGGTTGGACGATCATGAGGCGCCACTGCCAGGAGTCCTCGTCGCGTGAGGTGAAGGCGCGCAGGTCGTCGGACCACCAGAGGCCTTCGAGCGGGCCGACGGTGTGCTTTCTGCCGAGTTCGTCGATGGCGCGGGCGCGGACGGCGTAGGCGGTGGCGTACAGCGCCTGGACGATGTCCCGGTAGAGCTGCGATGTGTTCGGACTGCCCTCGCCGTCCGCCATGAGGAAGTTCATGGCGGGCACGTCGATGACCTCGAAACTCTTCTTCGCGGTGAAGAGGTTCCGCAGGTCCTTCTTCACGTCGTAGTTCTGCATGGAGAGGACTCGCTCCCGGGAGGGGCCGGACGGCGGTGAGCATGGGGCCGAGCCGTCGATCGCACCGACGAAGGTGGCTCGGCCACCCACCTTGGGGGAATCCTCAGGATGTCACGCGCCCCTCCCGTACGACGGGCGTGCGCACAGGTCCGCCCCCGATGGGGGCGCGTTCGAAAAGCCGTACGGGCAGGGCGTACGGGCAGACCGCACGGGCCGTCACGAATCCGCGGCGCGCCGCACGAGGAAGTTTCCGAGAACCAAGTGGTCCATCTCCGTGTTCAGGAAGCAGGCCAGCGCGTCCACGGGCGAGCAGACGATCGGCTCGCCGGCGACGTTGAAGGACGTGTTGATGAGGCACGGCACCCCGGTCAGTTCGTTGAACCGGCGCAGCAGTTCCGCGAGCGGCGGGTTGCTCTCGTCGGTGACCGTCTGGATGCGGGCCGTGGCGTCCACGTGGCAGGCGCCCTGGATGAGGTCCTGGTACACGGGGCGCACGGGGAAGACGAACGTCATGTAGGGCGAGGAGTTCTTCTTGCCGGTCTCGAAGACCTGGGCGGCGAGTTCCTCCAGGACGACGGGTGCGAAGGGCCGGAACTGCTCGCGCTGCTTGATCCGTTCGTTGATCAGCTCCTTCATGCCGGGGAAGCGCGGGTTGGCGAGGATGCTGCGGTTGCCGAGCGCACGCGGCCCGTACTCCATCCGCCCCTGGAACCAGCCGATGACGTTTTCGTCCTGAAGCAGCGCGGCGGTCTCGGCGGGCACCTGACCGGGTTCGACCTCGCGCCACTCGACCTGCTGCGAGAACTTGTCGAGGGCGGCCAGGATGTCCTCGCGGTCGAACTCGGGCCCGAGATAGGGGGACTTGCCCGTGCGGGGTTCGTCACCCGCCTGCCGGGCGGCGTACAGGGCGGCGCCCAGCGCCACCCCGACGTCGGAGGCGCCGAAGCTGACGTCCATGTCGGTGAAGCGGGAGCCGTTCAGGAGCTTGGTGTTGTTCACGCAGTTCAGGGCGAGGCCGCCCTCGAAGATCAGCCGGGGCAGCTCGCTCCGGCGCTCCAGCGTGCCCAGTTGCGCGGCCGTAAGCATCTCGATCATCTGCTGGGCGGCGCCGGCGACGCGCACGCGGAAGTCGAAGTCCTCGCGTCGGCCGGGACCGCCGTCGAAGATGCGGTCGAACAGTGCGTAGTAGGCGGGGACGGCGCTCGCGGGGAAGGGGATCTCGTAGGTGCCGTCGGGCAGCGTGGTGACCACGTGGTCGAGAAAGGGGTTCGTCGCCGGGGGCGGCGCGTAGCCGGCCAGCGCCATGACCTTGTACTCGTCGTTGTTCGGTACGAAGCCGAGGTAGCGGGTCACCACCGAGAAGAGCATGGCCAGGGAGTGCCGCGAGTCAACGCTCACGTCGTCGAAGATCCGTATCTCGCCGTCGCGCACCTCGCCCGTGATCGCCGACAGCCACTCGGCGCGGCCGTCGCTGACCAGGAACGCGGCGTCGTGACCACCGGCCAGGTGGTAGCCGGTCATGAGGTGCGCGAGATGGTGCGGTACCGGCATCAGCTTTTGCGGGTCGAGATGATGGCCGGTGTGTTCGAGGAAGTCGGCCAGGATCGCCTCCTGGCTGAACAGGGCCGCGTAGGTCTCGGCGAGGCGGCCGAGCCGGGAGAACTTCTCCGCCGGGCTCGCCGACGCGTCCTCGGTGATCTCGGCGATCATCTTGTCCATGACGTCGTCGGAGAACTGCCACGAGAAGGCGACCACGTCGACGTCGACGAGCGTGATGCCGCCCGATTCCAGACACCAGCTCAGAGCGTTGGACGGGAACTTCGAGGTCTTCTTCTCCCGGTTGAGCCGTTCCTCCTCCACCGCCGCCACCAGCGTACCGTCGACGATCAGGGCTGCCGCGGAGTCGTGGCCGAACAGCAGGTGGCGGTCGATGCCGGTGGCCCGGTAGAGCCGCGCGAAGAGCTCCGCGGCTTTGCCGAATCCGTTGTAGCCCAGGACGATCATGGGGAACTCCTTGCCTGTTGACGGGCCGGGGTGACGGGCCGGGTCGGAGGGGTCGAGGCAGCGGACGGGCGCATACGGGGCAGGTCCTAGTCCGGCCAGATGGTGAGGTAGTCGGAGATGACCTGCGACCGCGCGAACGACGGATCGAGACACGCTCCCGTGAGGTCCGCCCCGCTGAGGTCGGCGCCCTCCAAAGTGGCGCCGACGAGACGGGAGTTCACCAGATCCGCCTGGATCAGGTACGCCTCGCTCAGGTCGGCGCCGTCGAGATCCGCGCCGCGCAGATCGGCGGACATCAGGTACGACCCGGTGAGCACCGCCCCACGCAGATCGGCGTACGAGAGGTCGGTCCCGCTCAGGTCGGCGCCCGACAGGCTCGCGTCACGGAGATCCGCGCGGCGGCCCTCGGCCTTCCGGCGCCGTACGTACTGGTTCCACTCCGTGGGCCCCTGCCGCAGGACCGCTTCATCCACGTCCATGCCCTCCTCCTAGACGGCCGTCAGGCCGGCCAGGGCCCGCTTCTCGAGATCCATGGACGCGCGCACCGAGGTGACGACCGCGTCGACGAGCCCCACCAGCTCGGCGTCGTCGGCGCAGGCGCTCCGCGCCAGCAGCGCCTTCCCGAGCCCGGTCCAGTGCTCCGCGCTCTGATCGAAGAGGTCGGCAGCTTCGGAGTAGCGGGGGTTGTCGCAGTGCTCCGAGACGGTGGTGAGGAAGCGCGCGATCATGGGGCGGAACATCCCGCCTCCGGTGCCGAAGGACTCGATCTGCCGTCCCAGGTGCAGGAGTTGGCGCGCCAGCGCGCTCGTGGTGATGACGTGGCCCTGGAGGTCGACGTCCTCCACCTCGCCGCGCTTGCTCGCCGGCCAGGAGGGGGCGGTCGTCGCCAGGACCTTCATCGCGGGGATGCCCAGGCTCCGGCTGCCCGGTTTCAGCACCTCCCGGCTCAGGGTGCGCACCGCGACCGGCGCCACCAGGTCGAGCCGGGGCGAGTTGCGCGGCGAACCGAAGGTGTAGATACGCCAGTTGGGGTTCAGCGGCGGCGAGTTCCGGCTGGCACGGGCCGCGTTGAGGTCGTCGGCGCGGACCAGCACCGTGCTGTCGTACGCCGGGTCGGAGACCTCGAACTCGCCCTGTCCGGTGGCACGGACGACGTTGACGAAGTACCCGCCGAACGAGGCCCGGCCCTCCAGGCCCCAGTACGGCAGGAGGCCGATGTCGACCCGCGTCGTGGCGGCCGGCACGGTGTCGAGGATCGCGGCCAGGCCCGAGGCGGACCTCGGGGTGTGCGCGTGGACCTCGACGCCGAGGAGCCGGGCCGCCCGCAGCGGCATGACCACTTGCTTCCCGACGATGATGTCGGGCGTGTTGCCCCGGGTGGGGAAGTACGAGAAGCCGAAGCCGCCGTCCAGGCCGAAGACGACGTGTTCGTCGATGTCGTGCCCGAGTGCCGCCAGGACGTTGCACTGGCACGCGCTCTCGCTGTGGATGCCGGCCCGGTGCACGTAGCCGTTGCTGTCGCTCATGCGCGCGCACCTCCGCCGAGAGCCATGAGAGCGCGCCGGTCGTCGGCGCCCATCCCTTCGAGCGCGTATCGGAACGTGTCGCGCCTCATTCGTGGGTGCCACGTCGTCAGGTACTCCTTGACGGCGTCCGGATGCTCCCGTGCGGTGACCTTGAGCAGCCAGCCGACGCCCTTCTGGACGTAGAACTCCTCGTCGGACATCAGCGCCGTGCAGTTGTCGAACACATGCGCGGTCGGGAGTTCGTACACCTCCTTGCCCACGCGCCGGCGCACGAACTTGACCACCGCCACGTTGGCCGCCCGCCTGGCCCACGGGCCGCCGTCGAGCCACTCCCGGGTGCGGGGGATCTGGTCGAGGCCGCCGAGGAAGTAGGGGTAGAGCAGCTTGAGGCACAGGTCGTCGCACTGGGCCCAGTTGGTCACATGGAGGTCGAGCCAGGTGCGGGCCCGGTCGAGGAGTTCCCCGCCCAGCTGTCGTTTGGCGATCCGGTGCAGGAGCGCGAACCCCGCGAGCGTCTCCTCGTGGTGCTTCGACTGCTCGACGAGCGTGTGGGCGATCGCCAGCCGGTCCGCGGGCGAGAGGTCCGGACGCTCGCCCACCCAGCGGTACGCCAGGTCGGCGACGGCGCGATTGCCCACCCCGAGCGCCGGGACCGGGGTGGGGAAGTAGCGTTGCATGGAGTCGGCGAACGCGGGGTCCGCGTGGTGGGCGAGCAGTTCCCGCAGCTCGGTGGCCGCGGCCTCGTGGTTCATACGGACGTCCCGAGTGTGAGGGTCACCGGCTTCGCCTTCGGCCGCGCGGGCCGCAGCCGGGGCTTGTCGGCCATCACGTACGCGTACTCGCGCCGCATCTCGGCGACCGAGTCGGCCGAGTACTGGGCGCGGTCGGGCAGGCTCTGGCCACGCAGCCCCCACCACAGGTACCAGTTCCGGTGGCTCAGATAGGCGTTGCGGACGTAGTCGAGGGTGTCCGGGTCGCGCAGGATCTCGGGCTCGACGTAGTAGGCGGGGACGAAGGTGCCCTGGCCCTCCTCCATGATCCCGGCCTTCACCGCCTGCTTCAGCAGCTTGGTGCCGCTGAGGATGCGGATGCCGAGGTTGGCGTAGATCTGGGCGGGGTTGAGGTACCGCTCGGTGAAGGCGATGGACTCCCGCAGCGCCGCGGACGTCTCGCCCGGGCCGCCCAGGAAGACGCAGTGGGTGTGCTCGATGCTGCTGGCCGTGAACAGCCGGTCGACCTCGATGACCCGGGCGAGGTCGAAGCCCTTGAGCAGGTCGGCGAGCGCCTCGTCGGTGAACGCGTCGGTGCCGAGGTCGACCCGGATGCAGCCGGCAGCGGCGAGCAGTTCGACGAACTCCGGGGTGACCGCGTTGGGCGTCAGCTGGCAGTACCAGGGGACGTCGAGCTTGGCCTTCACCATCTCGTTGCACACGTCCGCCGCGTAGTCGAGCGGGAAGTTGAAGGTGGCGTCGACGATCTCGAACTCCTTGACCTCGGGATTCTCGAACATCGCCCGTTTGATCTCGTCGACCACCGCCGCCGGGTCCTTGAAGCGGTTCCCCTTGCCCTCGGTCTTCCGGATGATGCAGTAGGAGCAGTAGAGCTTGCAGCCCCGCTTGGTCTGCAGGGTCTCGATGGCGGGCTGGGTGTCCCGGGTGAGGTCGGACGCGGCCGACACCCCTTCCTCGAAGTACCGGGGGTCGTACAGGGACCGGTCGGGCTCCAGCGCGCCCAGGTCGAATCCGGTGTTGGGCGGGTTGTGGACGAAGTTCCCCTCGTCGTCGACATAGCAGAGCCCGGAGATGTCGTCGAGCGATCCGCCGACCTCCAGGTACTGCAGCAGCTGCGCCATGCCGACCTCGCCCTCGCCGGCGATGCCGTAGTCCGGCTGGGCGTACTCGAAGAACGCCAGGGGTTCGACGGAGAAGCCGGAGCCGCCGAGCACGACGGTGGCGCTGGTGTACTTGCGGACGCACTGCACGATCTTCTCGGTGAGGGGGCCGAAGAAGACCGGGTCGACGAAGGTGAGGTTGTCGAGGTTGCGGACGGCGATCCCCACCACGTCGTAGGTGGTGGAGGTCAGTTTCTCGCGAACGGCCTTGAGCTCGCGGGACTCCCACAGCAGGTCCAGGACGTCGACCTCGTGGCCCGCCTTCTTGACGGCGGCGCCGATGTAGGCCATCCCGATCGGCAGGGCGGGCCGGGGTACCCGGATCTTGTTCGTGGAGATCAGGAGGACGCGCATCGGATGCTCCTACGTCTGGCTGGACACCGTGGCTGGTCCAGGTGCGGTGGTAGCGGCGTCGGGATCGGGCTGCCAGTACGTGCCGGGCTTGAGGTCGTGGCGGAGCGTCGCCTTCTCCCGGTAGCGGCGCATCCGGTCGAGGTCGATCTCCACGACCCCCGTCCCCTCGCCCTCGGCGAGCACCAGCATGCGCTCGTCCCCGTCCTCGAAGTCGAAGCGCTCCGACTCCAGGAAGAGCGGGTCGGCCAGGATCTGGCTGCGCCCCATGTAGCCGAAGCCGGCGTAGAGGTTGTTGCCGATGCCGGAGGCGAACGCGAGCACGCACTCCCCGTCGACGGCCCGCACCGGCAGCCGCATGTCGACGACGTACGTGAACATGTCCGGCACCAACGCGGAGCAGACGAGGACGTCCACTCCGCGGCGCAGGTACTCCCGGGAGACCTCGGGGAAGTTCACGTCGTACCCCTGCATGAGACCGATCCGTCCGATGTCGAGATCGAACGTGGGGTACGCGGTGCCGCCGGCCAGGTAGCGGCTCTCCAGCTCGTGGCGGTGGACACGGCGGTAGGTGCCGCGGAGTGCGCCGGAGCTGTCGACCAGGACCGAGGTGCTGTAGTACGCGCCGTCGTCGCCGCGCTCCAGGAGGCCCGCGACGATGTGGACCCCCTCCTCGGCGGCGAGGCGGCACAACCGGTCGGTGGCGTCGCCGGGGATGGTCACCGCGACGTTGGCGACCTCCAGGATGTTGCCCGAGGTGAGGAACGCCTCCGGAAGGCAGACGAGGTGCGCCCCCTCCGCGGCGGCCTGCCTGACGAGGCGTTCGGCGCGCCGCAGGTTGGCCGGTTCCCGCCCGAGCTTGGACTCCATCTGAACCACCGCGATCCTGGTGCGGCGGCCCATCACATACTCACCGGGGTGACGGGGCGGTTGGAGATCACCAGGCCCAGGTCCTCCTCGACGACGTGCCAGTCGTCGAGCCCGGCCTCGCGCAGCAGGTCCCGGGCCTGCTCCGGCGAGTACGCGGCCTTGAGCGAGCGCATGAACTGCTCACCGCCCTCCTTGACGAACTGGAGGATGAACGTGATGTGGCCCTCCTCGGCCAGCCGGTTCACGTCCTCGATGAGGACCGTCCCGTCGGGCTTGCAGATGCGCGCGGCCTCCTTGAGGGTCTCCACGGGCCGGCGCCAGCGGTGCAGCGACGAGAACGAGTAGACGATGTCCGCGGAGTCGTCGGGGAACGGCAGCCGGCTGAGCTTGGACTGCTCGAACTCGACGTCGCCGGCCATGTTCGCCCAGACGCAGAGCGTCAGGTTGTCCTCCGCGACGTCCACGAGGTTGCCGAACTCCTCGACCCCCGACACGGCGACGTCGGGCAGTCGGCCGGAGACGTGCAGGGAAAGGAGCCCGGTGTTGAACCCGAGGTCGACGAAGTCGGTCATGCCCTCGCGGTACGCGGCCAGGATGCGCTCGGTGGGGCGCTTGTACGCCATCAGGGCGGAGCGGCGCATGCCGAGGTCGTAGGCCCGGGTGGCCTCGATGTCGCTGTGCGGCCGGTCCAGCGGGACCCGCTCGGCGAGGTCGAGCAGTGGCGTCTCAGTGGTCATGGCAGCCTCCCTGGGGACCGGCGTTGACGATTTCGAGCGGGAGCGCGCGCTGCGGGGAGATGAAGCCGGTGATGTCGGCCCCCAGGTGCTGCGGGTAGCGGCGGAACTCGGGCGAGTAGAAGGTCTTGGAGATGTTGTCCAGGTAGTACCAGCCCTTGGGGCCGGTCACCTCGATGCCGTCGCCGTCGACCGTGACGAGTCCCTTCTCGACGAGGCCGGCGATCTCGTCGGCGAACATCTCCAGGAAGTTCACGCCGTGCAGCCGCATGAAGCGTTCGCGGTTGAGCCGGCCCGACTTGATGCCGAGCACCATCGACCTGCGGATGGCCTCGTCCTTGGGGATGTGCCGCCCCATCGAGATGGGCAGGCGTCCCTCCCGGACGGTCTGGACGTACTTCCCGAGGTCGGGTTCGTTGAAGTACCAGTGATCGCGCAGGTGACCGGTGGCGGTGGGCCCGAGCGGGATGATGGGGACGTCGTCGCTCCAGGACGTCTCGCCGTACTTGGGCTGGCAGCCGGGTTTGGCGAAGCAGTCGCCGTAGTAGCCCAGGAAGCCGTTCCGGGTGAGCTTCTCGGCGGCGAAGAAGAACATCTCGTCGACCAGTTCGCGGTCCGGGACGGGCGGCAGCTTGCGGCGCTTGGTGGAGACCTGGGCGAACTCCATGTACGTGTAGAACGACACGCACGTGACGCCGAGTTCGATGGCCACGTCGAGGCTGTGCTCCCAGCCCTCCATCGTCTGCCCGTTGATGCCGTGCATGAGGTCGATGTTGATGTTCTCGAAGCCGGCCGACTGGAGCAGGCGGATGCTGGCCTTGAGCATCTCCGGGTCGCTGGGCCGCCCGATGTTCTTCAGCTCCTCCTCGACGAACGTCTGCACACCGAGGCTGATGCGGCGGACACCGCGTTCGAGCAGCACCTTCGCCTTGCGTTCGGTGATGTCGATCGGGGTGGTCTCGATGGAGAAGTCCGCGTCGGGGGCGACGTCGAAGCTGTCGTGCATGTGCCCGAGCAGGTCGTCGAGCTGCTGCGCGGTCAGCGAGGTGGGCGTGCCGCCGCCGATGTACCCGAGCGTGATCACGTGGTCCTGGATGTACGGCCGGTTGCCGTAGTTGGTGATCTCCGCCTTCAGCGCGTCGAGGTAGGCCAGGGTCAGGTCGCGCTCGGTCTGGAACTTGATGTACGGGCAGCTGAAGCACAGCCGGTTGCAGAACGGTATGTGCATGTACACGCCCATCTGCTGGGGAGTGAACACCTCGTCCTCGGTGACCGCGACGTGCTTGGTGGGGTACTGCCGGACCCACTCGTTGTCCCGTTCCGGGTATTCCTTCCAGAACGGCATGCTGGTCGTGGTGATACTCATGGGCATTTCTCCAATCCGGTGTGCCGGGCGATGGTGCGGACGATGTCCGCGAGCGTCGCCTGGTGGTAGGAGGCGGCGCGGAGTCCGATGCCGTCGGCGTGGGCGAGGGCGACGATCTCCCCGAGCGCCCGGGGGTGCTCGCCCTCGACCAGTTCGACGTCCGCGCCGGAGCGTGTGGGGTGGACCGCCCGGACCCCGCCGTGGCGCGCGGCCAGCGTCTCGGACCACGCCTGGAGCGGCCCGGGATCGGCGTCCGGATGCGTTTCGAGCACGAGCCGCGGGTTGCCGGCCGTACGGGCGATGTCGGCCAGCGAGGCGCCCTCGGCCTGCCGTCCTCCGTGCAGGACGACCACCGAGTCGGCCAGGGCGTCGAGTTCGTGCCGGTGGTGGCTCGCGAAGAGCACGCCGACCCCGTCCTTCTTCAGGTCGGCCACCAGCCGCAGCAGCGTCTGCTGCGCGCCGGGGTCGAGGCCCGCGGTGGGTTCGTCGAGGATCAGCAGGTCGGGGCGGTGCGCGACCGCGGTGATGATGTGGAGCTTGCGCTGGCTGCCTCCCGACAGGGTCCGTACGTACTGGCCTGCGCTGCTCTCCAGGCCGGCCAGGGCCAGGAGTTCGGGCAGCCGGCCCGGATCGGCCCGGTGCAGGCGGAGCTGGTAGCGGACGTAGGCCTCGACCGTCACCCCGTCGGGGAGCTCCTTCGACTGCTGGACGTAGCCGATGTGGCGGCTGACCCGGCCCCAGCGCCGGGCGTCGATGCCGCATACGGTCACCGTTCCGGCCCGGGGCTTGAGCAGCCCGGCGACGAGCCGGATGACGGTGGTCTTCCCGGCGCCGTTCGAGCCGATGATCGCGACGCCCTCACCGGCCTCGACCTCGAAGGAGATGCCCCGCAGGGCGAACTCCGGGCTGACACGGTAGTTCAGGCCGGAGACCTGGAGCACCGGCGTCCTGTTCTCGGGTGCGTCAGCCACGGCCGATCCTCCGCCTGAACGCGTACGCCGACACGACCACCGCCACGACGGCGTAGCCGACGGCCAGGGCGAGGGCCTCCCCCGACGCCGAAGGCCCTTGGCCCGTGGCCGCCCTGAACAGCTCCACGTCGACCGACAGCGGGAGCCGTTCCATGACGTCGCCGACCCACCCCAGGTTCTGGAGGGGGAAGAAGACGCCGGCGAAGTACATGAGCGGGATGACGATGATGTTGACCACCGCGGGGAACGAGATCTCGGTCGAGAAGGTGGCCACGACGACGCCGAGCCCGGCGAACGCCAGGCACCCGGTGACGAAGGCGAGGGTCGCGAGCGGCACGGACTCGACGGCGGCGTCGAACACCACGATGCCGAGCACCAGAACCGCGGCGAACTGGAACAGGCACTTCAGGATCACCCCGACGAACCGCGCCACGAGGAATCCCGAGTACGACAGCGGCGAGAGAATCAGGTCCTCGATCGTGCGCCGGTTCCGGTCCACGATGATCGTGTAGCCGACGGTGTAGGTGCAGCTGAACATGATGCCCGCGGCGAGGATGCCGGGGAACACGAAGTCGAAGAAGTTGGCCGCGTCCGCGGTGGGACTGGCCATCTGGTCCGTGGCCGCGCCGAAGGCCAGCACCATCGACACCGAGGTGAGGAAGGTGGAGACGGAGTACAGCTTGTTGTCGAAGAACTGGCGCAGGTCCATGGCCACCAGCCGGAACACGTCGGCCAGCCACTCCGACAGCTGGAACCGGTGCCGTTGCGGGGGCGCGTGCGCGTCACCGCGCTTGTACGTCGGCGCCGTCATCGTCCCTCCCAGATGTAGGAGGTGCGCCAGGTCGTCGCGGTGTCCGCACGGAACGGGAGCCCGTCGCTGGTCTTCCTCCGCCTGCGGGGGTACACGGTGGCGATCGCGACTCCCTCGCGGCTGCGGGCCGGGACCTCGGCGAGCACGTCGGCGTCGTCCACGTCGGCGCCCTGGACCAGTCCGTCGACGATGCAGCTCCGGCCCAGGTACGACATGCCGACGAACCGGTTCTCCCCGGAGCCGCTGCTCAGCACCAGGGCGGTCTGGTTGTCGGCGGCGCGGGCGCGCGCCAGGGATCTGACGTGGTGGGAGAACTCGGTGAACAGGTTCGCGACGCACACGATGACGTCGACGTCCTGCCCGAGGAACCGCCTGCTCGCCTCGGGGAAGCGCAGGTCGTAGCTGACCTGCAGGCCGATCCGGCCGAGCGGGGTCGCGACGGCGTCGAGCGGCTCCCCGGCCGACAGGTACTCCCGCTCCCCCTCCCACAGCGAGGCCCTGCGGTAGAGGCCGAGCAGGTCCCCCGCCGGGTCGATGAGGACGGCGGCGTCGTAGATCTCCCGGCCCTCCGACAGCAGGACGCCGGCCGCGATGTGCATCCCGTGCGTCCGCGCCTGCTCGGCGAGGAAGGCCGTGACGGGACCGTCGAGGGGGGTCGCGTCCTTGCGGATCGACGGAAAGTTCAGCCCGGTGGCGAACGTCGCCGGCAGGCAGGCCAGATCGGCCCCCTGGCCGGCGACGTCGGCGAGCAGCTCCGCCGCACGGGCCTGGTTCTCCTCGCGCCGGCCGGCGTCGATCTGCAACTGGACGGCGGCGAGGGTGAGTCCTTGTCCCCGGAACAGGCTCAACGCGCGGCCACCTCCGCCCGGACCTCGTGGTCGGCCCTGACCAGGGCGGGGATGAACTCGTCGATCACGTCCCGGGTGACGTGCCTGGTCACGACGATGCGGACGGCATCGTCGAAACGCCTGGAGGTGGACACGATCCAGTCCCTGGTGTCGAGGAGACGTGACACCTCGGCGGCGTGGGGCACGCGGGCGACCACGATGTTCAGCTCGGGCTCGATGAGCAGGCCGTACCCGGCCTCGGCGAGCCGGCCGGTCAGGTAGCGGGTGTTCTCGTAGTTGGTGCGGGTGATCTCGACGAACCCCTCCCGGCCGAGATGCTCCAGGACGGCGTAGGTGGCCACCGCCGCGCTGCCGGGGCGGGTGCCCAGGAGGGTGGTGTGCGCGGGGGTGTCCAGGAAGAACGAGTCGGCCTGGTAGGCCTCCTGGGCGCGGAACAGGATCGCCCCGGCGGGGACGTTGGCCAGGCCGTACTTGTGGGGGTCGATGGTGATCGACCGGACGCCGTCGAGGCTGAAGTCGAACTGCGGCAGCGGTAACCCCAGTTCACGGGCGAACGGGATGATGAAGCCGCCCGTGGCCGCGTCCACGTGCAGCCACACCCCGTGCGGCTCCAGGACGGCGGCGATGGCGTCCACCCGGTCCACCACGCCCAGTTCGCTGCTCCCGGCGGTGGCGACCACCGCGATGGTGTGCTCGCTCACCGCCTTCTCCACGGCCTCGGGCGCGAGGCGCAGACCGTCGTCGACGGGGACCCGGACGGGGGTGATCCCCAGGGCGGAGAAGATCTTGTCGAAGGAGAAGTGGACGGTGCTTCCGACGACGACTTCCGGGTGCTCGGTCAGCCGGCCGGCAGCCCGGGCGTCCTGGCGGGCGGCGAGCACGGCGAGGAGGTTGGCCTCCGTGCCGCCGGAGACCAGGCTGCCCGCCCCCTGCGGACGGCCGAGCAGCTCCAGGAGCAGGGCCACCACCTTGCGCTCGATCCGCTTGGTGCCGCGGAAGATCCGTACGTCGCCAAGGTTGGTGTGCGCCGCGGCGTGAGCCGCCTCGACGGCGATCGGGTGCGGGGCGGTGCAGATGGAGTTGAGCACCCGGGGCCAGGGGATGTCCTCGGCCAGAGCCGCGGCGATGTCTTCGCGCACCGCGGTTTCGGGGAGTCCGGTGGGGCGCATGTCAGCTCCCCGTTCCGTCGGCGGCGCCGGACGGCCGCTGCCCGCCGACGAGGCTCTCGTACAGTTCCGGCCGCCGGGCCCACAGGCCGAACCACAGGGTCTCCTGGAAGCGCAGGTCCGGCTGGCGCAGATGACGGATGTGGTCAGGTTCCCAGGCGGCGCTGACCACGGACTCCCGGGTGCCGGCCCAGGCCAGGAAGCCGTCGGGAACCGCGATGCCCGAGCCGCCCGCCGAGGGTCGGTCGAGCCCGTTGGCCACGGCGACGCCGACGGTGTTGAGCGTGGCGATGCCCCAGACGGCGGCATGCTGGCTGTCGGTGGTCGCGCCGCTGGTGGAACCGGCCACGAGCAGGAGCTCGGCCCCCGCGAGGCACTGGATGCGGGGCGGCTCGACCAGCCAGAAGTCCGGGCCGAGCAGCACCCCGACCCGCCCGTGCTCGGTGTCCACGACGGGGAAGTCGTCGCCGGTGGCGGTACGGCCCCGGTCGTCGACGGGGCGCCGGACGACGACCTGGACCTCGCCTGCGGGGTCCAGGAGGTGGGCGACCTGGTCGAGCCCCGTGCCGGACGCGCTCTCCTCGGCCCACGAGCCGGTGAGGACGTGCGCGCCGTGCCGCCGGGCCAGTTCGGCCAGCCGGGTCAGCGCCTGGTCCCGCAGCGCGGCGGGCAGCGGACCCGCGTCCGGGGCGGCGAGGGCGTTCTCGGGGAGCACGACGAACCCGGCACGTGCGGTGACCTCGGCGTCGAGGTGCGTCATCACCGCGTCCAACGTGCTCTGCGCGTCGGCGCGACGGCGGTACTGGGCGACGAAGATCTGGCTCATCCTCACGCCCCCGCCGGTGTCGTCGCGGGAACGTCGGCGGGCTGCCCGCCGGCGTCGCTCTCGGCGAGGTTGGCGCGCAGCTCGGCCGCGAGGTCGCGGCGCATGCCCACGTACGCCCCGAGCAGCGGGGTGTAGGCGTCGGGGCGCCGCATGGCGAGCCAGCGTTCGCCGTCGCCGTGCGGCTCCGGCGGGGCCAGGTCGGCGTGGAGGATCTGCGGCCGGCCACTGCCGGCCTGTGCCGTCACCCCCTCGGGCGACACCACCAGGCTGGTGCCCGCGAAGTGGATCTGGACCACCCGGTCGCCCCTGAGGCCCTCGACCAGCCCGACGGAGCTGGCGTACACCACGTTGACGCCGTTGAGGTACGCGGTGGTGCGCAGGGCGTTGACCATGAGCGCCTGGTTCTGGCGCAGGGTCCCGCCCGGTACGAACACCGTGTGCACCCCGGCCAACGCCATGACGCGGATGGCCTCGGGCACCCAGAAATCGGAGCAGACGGCGAGTCCGACCCGGCCGAAGTCCGTCTCGATGATGCCGAGCGACTCGGCCGGGCGGCACACCACCATCTCGTTGCCGAACACGTGCGCCTTGGCGGCCCGCCCGGCAATCTCGCCGTTCCGGTCGAGGAACAGCGAGGTGTTGCTGTACTTGCCGTCGTCCAGCTCCTCGACGACCGACCCGAGCACGATGTTGGTGCTCTTGCTCTGCGCCAGCTTCTGGAACGTCTCGACGACCGGCCCGGGGATGCGCGTGTCGGTGCGCCCCCGCAGGTGGCTCTGGCCCGGCATGTACCAGGGCGGGCCGAGGAAGAACTCCGGGAAGCAGATCACGTCGGCGTCCCCGGAATCGGTGGCTTCCTCGATGGCCAGGTGGGCGTTCTTCAGTCCGTCGGCCGGGTCGTCGGCCCAGCGCGTCTGTACGACCGCTACCTTCATCAGCTTCTCCTCGTACGGGTGTCGCCTTCGGCCAGGTCTTCCTCGAACGGCGTCAGCTCGACCGCGGGGCCGAGCCGGCTCCGGACCAGCTCCCGAAGTGCCGGCAGATGTCGCCCGCCGGCGCTCCCTACGGCACAGGCGACCGTCAGGTGGTCGCCTTCGAGTCGGCTCGTGACCTGTCCCTGGGGGTGCGGGGACGCGAACAGGCAGTGCTCGACGTCCACTTGGGTGATCGGTCCCTGCGCAGTGGCGACGGCGTCGGCCACCCGTCCGAGCGGGACGACGAGCTGCCGCTCGGAGCCGCAGGTGCAGGGCGAGCCCGGTGGAGGCAGCTCGACGAGCTCTCCGGTCGGCTGCGGCACCGGCGCGGGCGCGTCGGGGTGGCGGACGTCGAGCACGAGTTCGCCGCGGGTCCCGCCGGGGTCGATACGGCCCGGAGCCGTCGACCGGAGACGCGCCTCGAAGCGGTCCGCCACCAGGTGGAGCCGGCCGAGCCGGCAGGGCGTGGCCGTGGCGGGCCGGGAGGGGGTGCCGAACAGGACGGTCGCCGACGCGCCCCAGGCTGCGGCGATGCGCCGCAGCCGCTCGGGCGCGGCCGGGCGGGTCGCGACGAGGGTGGTGAGGCCGGCCGCGGCGGGGCGCCGTCCGGCCGCCTCGTCGAGTGCGGCGAGTTCGGCGGCCAGCTGGGGCGGGCACACCAGCGTCGTCACCCGGTACCGGTGGATCAGGTCGAGCAGGCGCGGGACCGGGCAGATCGTGTTGCTGGTCCCGACGCTGATGAGCGAGGCGCCCAGCCACTCGACGGCCCGCTCGACGGACGCGCCCTCCAGGGACAGTTCGTAGGGGGCGGCGACGACCACCACGTCGTCGGGGGTGAGGAGGTCGCCGAGGGCGAGGGCGGTGTCGAACTGGTTCAGCATCCACTCCGGCCGGCTCATCCGGACCGCGTGGGTGCCGCCGTCGGGACCCTCCCATTCGCCGTACCGCACCGGCGCCGAGGGCCGCGGGAGCCCGTCGGGGCCGGCCGGGGCGCCGGTGCCGCCGGGCGGGCCGCGGTGCGCGTCGGCCTCCAGCGTGTGCAGCCACTGGTCGAAGTACGCCTCGAACCGATCGGTGACGGGTGTCATGTGGCAGCACCCGCCTCGGCCGGTTCGTCGGCCAGAATCCAACCGTAGCCGGAGTCCCGGCCGAGTCCGTCGTGTCGCAGCGGCCGGCGGTCGTCGTCGGTCTCGGTCCGCAGGACCTTCCCGAGGACGAGGAGGTGGTCGCCCATCCGGTAGCTGGCCGCCGTCCGGCATTCGATGAGCCCGAAGGCGCCCTCGATACGGGGGCATCCGTTCGCCGTCGCCACCCACGCCACGTCGTCGAAGCGCAGATCGGGCCGGGTCCGCGCGAAGACCCGCGCGATGTCCGGCTGCTCGTCGCTGAGGATGTTGACGCAGAAGTGCGGCCGCGAGGCGATGCTCGCCCAGCTGGAACTCGTCGCCTGTACCAGGAACCCGATGAGGCCGGGTTCCTCGGAGACCGCCGTGAGCGAGGCGACGGTGAGACCGCGCGGTGCCGCCGCGTCACCGTCGCAGCCGGTCACGATGGCCACCGCGCTCGGCAGCACGTCGTTCGCCCCCGCCGGCGGGCTCGCCGGCGGACCGGACCTGGCCGGCCGCCCGGCCGGGGTCGCGGCCGCGGTGGGCCCCTCCAGCGCCCGGCGCAGATGGAGCGCGGTAGTCGACTCCTCGGACGCGCGCAGCTCCGCCGGTGTCCCGCAGTGGATGACCTTTCCGCCGGCGCGGCCCGCGCCCGGGCCGACGTCGATGACCCAGTCGGCCACGGCGACGACGCGCAGGTTGTGCTCGATGGCGACGATGGTGTTGCCGGAGGCGATGAGGCGTTCGAAGAGGGCCAGGAGGTGACGGGTGTCCGCCGGGTGCAGTCCCCGGGTGGGCTCGTCGAAGATGAACAGCGTGCCCCTGCGCCGCTGTTTGTTCAGCTCACTGGCCAGGTTGAGGCGCTGGGCCTCGCCCCCGGAGAGGGTGGTGGTGGAGGAGCCGAGCGGCAGATAGCCGAGACCGAACTCGTCGAGGACGGTCAGCGCCTTGACCACCTTGGCGTGGCCGAGGCGGTCGAACCAGGGCAGGGCGTCCTCGACCGTCATCGACAGGACGTCGTGGATGTTGCGGTCGTCGAGCCGCACCTCCAGCACATGGGCCTGGAAGCGTCGTCCGTCGCACTCCGCGCATACGACGTGTTCGCTGCGGAAGAGGGTCATGTCGACCTCCGCCAGCCCGAGGCCCTTGCACGCCTCGCAGCGGCCGCCGACGACGTTGGTGCTGAACTCGGCCCGGCCGAGGTTGCGTTCGGCGGCCTCCTCGCTGCCCGCGAAGGCATCGCGGATGTGGTCGCCGATCCCGATGTAGGTCGCCAGCGTGCTGCGGCTGGAGCGGCCGATGGGACGCTTCTCGACGTAGGTCACGTCGTCGAGGTGCTTGATGCCGTCGATGTCGCCGGCCGCGCCCGCGTCCTTCAGACCGGCCTTGACCTTGTCGTGGAGGCCGGCGACCAGGGAACTCTTGCCTGCCCCGGAGACCCCGGTGACGCAGGTGAGTCCCCGCAGCGGCAGCCGTACCGACTGGTCCTCGATGTTGTTGCGTGTGAGGGACCGGACATCGAGCCACTCGGCGTCACCCAGGTCGGCCGTCTCCCGGGCGGCGGGCCGGGAGTGCAGGGCCTTGGCCGTCGGGGAGTCGGGCTGCTTCAGCAGCTCCGCGACGGGGCCCTCGAAGACCACTTCGCCGCCGCGGGAACCGGCGCCCGGTCCGAGCTCGACCACCCAGTCGGCGGCGGCGATCACGGCCTCGTCGTGCTCGATGGCGATGACGGTGTTGCCCAGGTCACGCAGGCGCCGCAGCGAGGCGAGGATGTTGTCGGTCTCCGCGTCGTGCAGGCCGGCCGTGGGTTCGTCCAGGACGTACATGACACCGGTGAGGTCGCTCGCCAGGTGCTGGGCGAGCAGCAGCCGCTGCAGCTCGCCGCCCGAGAGGGTGACGACGGGACGCCGCAGCTGGAGGTGTCCGAGGCCGACCTGCGCGATGTTGGCGCACTGCTTGACGATCTCCTTGGCCAGTTCCCGGACCTGGCCCGGCAGCCGCCCCTCGGCCAGGGCGTCCCGCAGCCGCTCGGTCGAGGCGGAGAGTTCGTCCTGCTGAAACTGCGGGAAGGTGCGTCCGTCGACGGTGGCCTTCAGCGACTCGGTCCGCAGCCGGCCGCCGTCGCAGGCCGGGCAGGCGTCCCTGAGCAGGTAGTTCGAGAAGGCGTTGCGCCGGGCGGGGCTGCTGGCGTTGCGGTAGGCCCGTTCGAGGAAGCCGAGGATGCCCTCGAACCTGAAGTCGTTGGTGACCTTGCTCAGCTTGATGGAGTAGACGGTGTCGCTGCCGTGGAGAACCCGCTCGCGCTGCCCGTCGGTGAGCCGCGCGAAGGGGTGGTCGAGCGGGATGCCGGTGTCCTCGGCCATGGCCTCGAACACCTTGCGGCAGTTGGGCACGGCGAAGGTGCCGGAGTCGGCGCCGTCCCAGATCTCCTTCAGCGTCCTGGAGGGGTCGGGGATGATCCGGTCGAGCGAGAAGCCGACCATCTCGCCGACCCCGTCGCAGCGCAGGCACTTGCCTTCGCGCCGGTTCGGGCTGAAGTGCTGGGCGGAGTGCGGTTCGGTGTAGATGCCGCAGTCGGGACAGAGCAGGTCGGCGCCGGTCGGGCCGAAGCAGGCCGGACACACCGGGTGGGACGCGGCACCGAACAGGATGCGGTAGAGCCCGTCGATCCCGGTCAACGTCCCCACGGTCGAGCGCGGGTTGCTGTAGCCGCCCTCGCGCTGGCGCAGCGCGACGGGCGGCTGGGTCCCGGCGATACGGTCGAACTGGTAGTCGCCGTCGCCCAGGTCGAGGGACCTGCTGGAGAGCGCCCCGAGGTAGATCGACTTGGAGTGCTCGAACAGCGTGTCGATGATCAGCGAGGACTTGCCGGACCCGGAGACCCCGGCCGCGACGATGAACTTCCCCTTGGGCAGCGTCACGTCGACCGACCTGAGGTTGTGGGTCGTGACGCCCTCGAGGACGATGCTGTCGTGGTTCACGGGTGCTCCAACAGGTCGGCCAGGACGCGTGCCGCGGCTTCGCAGCCTGGAAGATCGACGAACGTGGTGTAGAGCGCCGAGCGGACCCGGGCGGGGTCGCCGCGGTTCCATGCCTCGTAGAGCTCCTGCCGCATGCCGAACCGGTCGATGACCAGATCGCCGGCCAGCCGGAAGAGCCGGGACTTGTCCTCGACCGACGTGTCACGGCCACCCATGTACAGGTCAAGCGCCTTGCGCAGGTCCGGTGCGCCCAGATCCCCCTCGGCGGGCTGCATGATCAGCCCGGAGGCGCCGATCTGCCGGACGATGGCCGACGCCCGCTCCGAGAACAGGCCGGCGATGGAGTCCAGGGCGGCGGTCGTCCCCGGGGCCAGCAGGCCGCTCTTGGTCCGGGTGGCGTCCCGGGTGATCGACTTGAGCGCGAGGTCGACCACCGACACGTAGGAGGCCAGCTCACCGAGCATGGCGCCGACCTCGCGGAATTTGTCGATACCGATGGACCTGGCGAGCAGGGACGCGACGCCGAGCATCACCCGGAGCCGGTGGTGGAGCCGGATCTGCCCGGTGTACAGGGACCAGCGGTTCAGCGCGTGGAAGCCCTTGACCGCGGTGTTCGCGTCGTCGAGCAGGAAGACGCGGTCGCGGGGGATGAAGGCGTCGTCGAAGACGAGCATGGCGTCCTGCTCGTCGAACCGGGAGCCCAGGGTGTGGGGCTGCCCGTGGTACGAGCGGCGGCAGAGGATCTTTAGCCCGGGGGTGTCGAGACGGGCGCCGAACCAGCACACGTACGCCGGGTTCTCACGCAGGTAGTTGGCGGGCGACAGATAGATGAGGACGTCGTGCGCGTACGGCGCGAGGGTGGCGATCTGCTTGGCCCCGCGGACCACGATGCCGCTGTCGTCCCGGTGCACGACCTGGAGGCCGAGTTCGGGCCGCTGGGTGGGCGTGACCGACCGGTCGACCTGGGGGTCGCCGAGGCCGTGGGTCAGGACGAGGTCGTTCTCGCGGCAGTGCAGGTAGTACTTCTCGGCGTTCTCCGCGAACACGGGGTCGACCTCCGCCAGCGCGTGACGGAAGTCGTGGAGCCCGACCACCACGTTGGCCATGAAGTCCGGGACGCGCGAGATCTGGCCGTGCGAACCCTCCACCCAGTGCCGGGAGTTGAGCCACTTGCGGTCCAGGTCCTCGGGCGACTCCGGAGCCAGGTAGGACAGGCTGACCGGGTGTCCGCCGGCGTCGGACCGGAACGTCATCTCCTGCACCAGCTCGGGTGACCGCTGACGGTCGTACAGGTCCGCGAGGGTGCGCAGCATCGGCCGGAAGTCGGGGTGCGTGGTCACGTCGACCCGCTTGCCCTCCACCCACACCTCGCGGTCGTCGGCCAGGCTGGCGACGAAGGAGGCGCCGTCGTGGGCCCCCAGGCCCGGCCGGCCGTCGTGCGCCCCCGGGCCCGGCGGGCGACGGGTGTCACCCGCCGGGGTCGCGGTCGTCGCGGCGGTCTCGGATTCTGATGTCGGCATTCCCGGCCTTCCTACGGCGTCCGTTCGGGTGCACCCGTGGTGAACTGCTGGTAGCCCTGCTCCTGGACCTCGGGGAAGTACTCCCGGGTCGCCTCACCGACGATGCGCATCAGCTCCGAGTCCACGGAGGCGGGATCGGTGAGCAGGGCGGTGAGCGGAGAGCGGTCGACGAGGCTGGTCAACTTGACGCCCCGCGCCTTGTGCACCGCGTTCAGCGAGTGCTGGGCGTTGGCGGCGTCCCGCATCTTGTAGACCGCCTGGGGTCCGTCGGAGATGCCGATCATCGATTTGGTCCCGCCGCTCCCCAGGCAGTTGCGCGGCATGTGCAGATGCTCGTGCCGCCACTCCTGGTACGTGTGGTGGAGCCGGAACGCCTGGTGCAGCACCTGATGACGCAGCCAGGAGTCGGAGTCCGTGTGCCGGTCGGCGTCGATGGCCCGGGTGGTGCCTTCGAGGGAGCCCTCGCCGTCCGTGGTCAGCCACTTCGAGATGTCGTTCCAGAAGTGCTTGAAGAGGTCCTTGAACATGTGCTGCTTGATGGCCAGCGAGTGGGTGCCGCTGGCCGGGCCCAGGTTCTCCCGGAAGCCGTGGTACTCGCCGGTGGCGAGCAGCTCCGCCATGATCCGCTGCGCCTCGACCACGGGGCCGAGGACGGCGCCGCAGACCGCCAGGTGCGCCGCGGCGCGGCTGAGCGCGCGCGACCGCACGTCGCGGACCGCCAGCTCCAGGTGGTCGTTCGACTCCGCGGTCAGGATCTCCGGGATCTGGTGGAGGGCGACGAACTCACCGTGCAGCGTGCTGGGGGTGAGTTCGGTCGCGGCGACGGCGTCGGCGAGCAGCCCCGTGGACAGGATCTCGTTCAGGTCCCCTTCGAGGGGCAGCGGCACCCCGGAGAGGTCGCTCTCCCACTTGGTGGCGTCGTGGCTGCAGATCCGGATGCCGTGCAGGAGCCGGTACAGCTCGTCGTCGATGCCGGCGGTCGCGATGGTGGCCCGCACGGTGAGCGGGTCGCTGACGAGAAGCGAGCACCGGACCTCGTCGTCGAAGGCGCGCAGCTCGTCGACGTAGGCCTCGCACCCGGCCGTCTCGGCCACGTCCACCGCGCGCACCCCGGGGCGCGTGGTGCTCCCGCAGAGGCTCTGCGCCTCCTGGCACACCGCGCCGAGGCTCCGCAGCAGCCGGTGGAAGCCCATGCTCCACTGGACGAAGCGGGAGGCGGTGGCGAAGTCACGGGCCTCGACCGCCTCCCGGGCCCGGCCGGTCAGCCGGGCCAGGTTGAGCAGACACACCTCGGCCGCCTGGAACACCGCGCGGACGGTGGACTCGTACGAGCCGGGTTCGGTGGGGCACTTCTCCTTCGCCGCCGTGATCAGGTCGATCCGGTGGAGGTGGTCGTAGCTTGGCGCGATGGCCCCCAGCTCGTTCCTGGGCAGGTCGGCTCCGGGGCAGCCGGCCGGTGTCCCGGGGCTCACCCCGAGGGTGGGCACCGGACACGCGTGGGACTCCTGCGTGGTCATCGCGGTCACTCCTCGGTGGAGATTTGCAGGTAGCGGATGGAGTTGCTGGGGCACGACTCGTAGGCGTCGAGCACGCGGTCGAGTTCGTCCTCGGCGTCGGGCTGCTTGTGGACGTAGTGGGTCTCGTTGTCGGGGTCGCTCTCGAAGTTGTCGGGGGCGAGGTCGCGGCAGAGCTGGCAGTCGATACAGGTGTCGTCGATGTGGAACCGGCCTTCCAGCGGCAGCCGGCTGGGGAGCGGGGCCTCTGTCATGACGTCCGCTCCCCCGGGGCGCGCAGGAAGTTCCGCATGGTCGGCTTGGCGGAGGTGCGCAGCGCGTGCTCGAAGGCCGGGACGTCCAGGACGCTGAACCGGGTGTCGGCCCCGAACCGCCGGGCGGCCTCCGCGGTGATCGCGTCCCGGGTCCGCTTGTCGGCCGCGCTGTCGGGCGGCAGGGCGATGTCGAGGACGGGCCCGTCGACGTCGAACGCGAAGAAGTACGGGGCCCGGGTCAGTGCGCCGAGCACGACGTCCTCGATCTCCAGCTGGGAGGCCCAGCCCCGGCCGACCGCGATGCGGTCCCCCAGCCTGCCGCGGTGGCGCAGCCGGCGCAGCGGCGAGCCGCACGGGCACGGCTCGGCCTCGATCCGGCAGGTGTCGCCGGTGCGGTAGCGCAGCAGCGGCATCGCCCGGCTGGCGAGCGTGGTCACGGCGAGTTCGCCGGTCTCGCCGTCGGGGAGCCTCTGTCCGGTGGCGGGATCAACAATCTCGAAGAACGTCCGCGTCTCGACCAGGTGGAGGTCCTGCCGGGCGCAGAACATGGCGAGCGTGTTGGTCTCGGTCATGCCGAACATCGAGTAGACGGAGGCGCCCCACTGACCGGCGAGCAGCGCCTTCTTGGCGGGCGAGGCCCCTTCGCCGGCGGTAAGGATCTTGTCGACCGCGAGGTCACGGGCCGGGTCGAGTCCGCAGCGCCGCGCCACCTCACCGAGCAGCAGCGCGCGGGTGCCCGAGCAGATCAGCGTCGTGGCCCCGGAGCGCCGCAGGGCCTGCACCATGCGCTCCGGAGGGCAGTCGGGCGACGCCGCGCCGAGCGGCACGATCGTGCATCCGAGCAGTTCCAGGGCACGGTCCAGGTCCTGGCCGACCCCCGCCAGCTCGTACGGGACGGCGACGGCGACCACGTCGGTGCCGTCGAGCACCGCGGAGAGGAGGTGGGCCACGATGAGGTTGTTCTCGACCCAGTCGTCGGCGGAGAAGAAGGCGGCGATCGAGCTGCCGTCGCCCGTCCCCGAGCTCTCGTCGAACCGGGTCACCTCACGCAGGGGGACCGCCAGCAGACCGAGCGGGTAGGCCGCGGCGAGGTCCTGCCGGGTCGTGAAGGGCACCGACCGGAACGCCTCGGGGTCAGCGGCCACGGCCTCCACGATTGACCCGGCGATGCGGCCGGAGTAGAAGGGCGAGTTGCGGTGCGCGTGGGCCACGGTCCGCGCGAGGGCGAGCGCCGCCCACCTGCTGAGCCCCTCGCGGTCCAGGGACGCCACGTCCGCGACCCGGCGCGCTACCTGGCGGCGGGCCGCGATCACGTCGTGCAGCTGCTCCGTCCGGGTCGCCCGGTGGTCCGTCGGCGTCGTCATGGCGTGTCCGCCAGCTTCGTCATCGCGTCGCGTTCGGCCTGTCCCAGGTCGGTCAGGGTGGCGGCGACCTCGTCGGCGGCCTTGCGGAGCACCGCCGGGTCGGACTCGTCGCGCAGCAGGTGCGCGATACGGGTCCAGCGGGCCGACAGTCCGCGGTAGGTGTCGGCGGCGGCCGCGTAGGCCGGTTCGACGGCCAGCTCGGCCGCCTCGTCGAGGAAATCGGCCCACAGGGTGCGGAAGAAGCCGCCGCCGGTGCCGCCGTCCTCGATGCTGTGGGACAGGAAGGTGAACGCGGCCGCCGGGTCGTCGAGGGTGTCGCACCAGCCGCGTACGGCCTGGGCGGCCTTCTGGAAGCCCTTGTGCCCCATGTTGGTGATCGGCGGATTGAGGAAGTCGTGCGCGGTCGCCGCGACCGCCTCGCGGCAGGCGGCAGGCAGGTCCGCCGGGTCGAAGTCGGAGCCGCCGAGGCGGAACGCCAGGCTGCGCGAGCTCATCGGCCCCTTCGCCGCCCGGGCCCGGGCGAGGCTCTCCCGGCTGGTGGTGCGGACCCCCAGTCCGCTGGTCTCGACGACGCTGTACGTATCGGACGCGTACCCGATGCACGCCAGGTAGTGGGCCGCGAAGTGGTAGCTGTCCTCGGCGTAGTCCAGGTGGAAGCGGTCCAGCTTGAGGCCGACCACCTCGCCGGTCTCCAGGGCGGCGAGGAGTTCCCGCTCGGCCTTGGCCTGCGAGGTGGTCTCGCTCTCGCGCAGTTCGACGGCGAGGGCGCGCGTGGCGTTCCGGATCAGGTGGTCGGGCTTGACGCGGCCCCCGAGGAACGGGGCCGGCATCTGCTTGGAGTGCCAGTAGAGGAACGACAGACCGCGGCCCAGGCCGAAGACCAGCGGTTCGCTGACGTCGATGCCACGGGTGCGCAACATGTTGACCAGGGCGCTCGATTCGCAGTGCTCGCCGGACAGCCAGTTCACCATCAGACCTCCCCCGTGGCCGCGACGCCTTCCTTCTTCGCGGCGTCGTAGACGACTTCCAGCACCGACTGGGTGGCGTTGTTGCGCAGGTGCCCGTAGGTGTGTCCCACGTCGTCGGCCTCGGTGTAGGCGATGGCCTCGACGTGCTCGATGTCCCGTTCCAGTCCGCTGAGGACCGCTTGGACGTCCTCGGCGGTGGACACCTCCAGGGCGACGTGCGACATCAGGCGCCGGCGTTCGGGGAGGGGCCTGCTCGGCCAGGCGCCGAAGTGCCGGCAGGTGAAGGTCTCGATCACCCGGCCGTCGGGCAGGGCCACCGACAGCCACCAGCCGGGCGTCCCGTACTGCCGGGGGGAGATGTAGGACGGGCCCATCTCGACCGCGGTCAGCTCCCCGGTGCGCTGTAGGTCCTCCAGGTAGGAGTGCCAGCGGAACACCTCCTCGTCGGAGGAGTAGTCGCCGAGATAGACGCCGATGTGGTTCACCCCCGCGAACCGCGCGGCGACATCCGCCGGCGACCGACCACACCAGGCGCGCAGGTACGACGCGCAGTCGACCTGGGTCCAGGCCGCGGACTCGGCGAGCAGTTCACGCCATACGGCCGGGAACTCGTGGTCGGTCGGGAACGTGCCCGCCTCACCGCGGTGGGCGGAGGGGTGGCTGCCGGTGGCTGTGGTCATGACTCCTTCTCCTTCCGTCCCGCGATCACCAGCCCCATCTGCACCGCCGTCACGCTGTCGGCTCGGATTCCGGCTTGCCGGAGCAGATCGGCGGCCTCGGGGACCGTGTACGCGGACCGGACCGACGTGCGGAACCCGGGACGCATGTCGACGGCGATGTTGGCCTTCATGAACTGGAGCGTGGTCCGGTCGATGTCCCGGCGGAGATCGGAGACGCAGAACGCGCCGCCGGGGCGCACGAGGCGGTATATCTCGCGCAGCGCCCTTACCGGGTCGGACCATTCGTGCAGGGACGCCGAGCTGAAGGCGTGATCGAAGGACGCGTCGGGGAACGGCAGGTCCATGACGTCGGCGACGGTGTAGTCGGTGCGGGACGACACCCCGTAGGCGCGGGCGTTGGTCCGCGCCCGGTCGAGCATCGCCGGGGAGATGTCGATGCCGACCAGGGTGCGGTCGCCGGTGGCCTGGATGACCCATTCGAGGCCGAGGTAGCCGGGGCCGCAGCCGGCCTCCAGCACGCGCCCGGAGTCGATGCCGGCGTCCAGGACGCTGTCGACCTTCTCCTGCAGCCAGCCGCGGTCCCGGATGTGACGCTGCATCTCGTCGTACTTGAGTGCCAGTGCGGGTCCCTGCAGCCCGTCCTCGGTCTCGTGGATTCGGTCAGTGCCCCGGATGCCTGCCATGGGCACCCCCTTCCGTCTGTGGGTCCGCGACCCGGCACAGCCCGACGGGCACACCCCGCAGCATCGAGCTGCCCATGTACGGGTCGCGGCGGTCGCTGTCCGTGATCCGGTTGATCGACGACCGGGTGGCCGCGTCGATGTCGTCCTCGTCCGGGTACCACCAGCCGGCGTCCGCGACGATCACGTCGGGGGCCACCGCGTCGGACACCTGGGCCCTCATCACGACGCCGGGACGGTCCGGGTCCCGGTAGATCTCCACCTGGTCCCCGTCGGCCACCTCCAGGCGCTCGGCGGCCCGGGGGTGGAGCGTCACGCGCGGTTCCCGGTAGCGGTGGGCCGTGGTGGGGAGCTGCCGGAACTCGGTGTTGAAGAACTGGAGGTTGTGCGCGCTGGTCATGACGAACGGCAGCTCGTCCGTGGTGGCGGGTGGCGGCCGGAAGGTCGGCAGCGCGTCGTACCCCATGGCTTCGAGCCCTCGGTGGGCGAGTTCCACCCGGCCGGAGCGGGTGCGGAAGCCGGCGTCCGCGTACTTGCGGTACTGCTTGGTGTTGGGGAGGTGGCCGACCTCCTTGAACTGCCGCCATGTCAGGCCGATGCCGCTCAACTTGGCGTCCAGCGCGTCTTCGAGGCTCGGGTAGAAGTGGTGCCCGACGCCGAGGCGGTGCGCCAGCCCGATGATCATCTCCTCGTCGGACCGGGCGCCCTCCACGGTCGTCACCCGCTGCCGGGCCGCGAGGTAGGAGTTGAACTCCACGATCTGGTCGCGCTCCAGCCAGGAGGAGGCCGGGAGCACGACGTCGGCCAGCTTCGCCGAGGGAGTCATGAACATGTCGGCGACGGCCAGGAAGTCGAGCTTGGCGAGAGCCGCCCTGGTGGCCGTCGCATTCTCGTGCGAGACCAGCGGGTTGGAGCCGAAGACCACCATGGAGCTGACCCGGTAGGGACGCTCGCTCAGGATCGCCTCCTGGAGGTCCGCCGGGGCCACCCAGCCGGTCATGGAGAGCACCTTGTGCGCGGTGCCGCCGATGCGCTTGGCCGCCTGCTCCTCGGACAGCAGGTCGGTCCGGGGGAACCCCCGACGGCCCTCGATGGGCATGGGGTCCCAGATGACGTCCCCGCCGGGAGCGTCGAGATTCCCGGTCAGGGCGGTCAGGACGGCGATCGTCCGGTGGGTGTCGAAGGCGTTGTCGCACTGCGAGAGGCCCGTACCGGCCTCGATGCAGGCGCGGGACGCCTGCGCGTACATCCTGGCCGCGGTCTCGATGAGGTCCGGTTCGAGCCCGGTGATCCCGGCCACCGTCCTGGGGTCGTACGCGCGGACATGACGCTCCAGCACGTCGAAGCCGGAGGTGTGCCGGGCGACGAACCCGGCGTCGTACCAGCCGTTGGCGATCAGCAGATGGACGAGACCGAGCGCGAGCGCGGTGTCGGTGCCCGGCCTGAGCTGCAGGTGGAGATCGGCACGCCGGGCGGTACGGGTTCGCCTGGGGTCGACGACCACCAGGCGGGTGCCGCGTTCCAGGGCGCGCATGAGACCGACGCCGATGACGCCGTCGGAGTGCGTGTTGAGCTTGTTGCTGCCCCAGAGCAGGGCCACCTCCGGGTCCCCGGCGTAGTCGCAGAACGTGAAGCCCCCGTAGGTGAGGATCGACGCCATGACGCGCGGGTAGAAGCACACATGGGCCGGTCCCACCACGTTGGGCGTGCCGAGGGCGTTCGCGAGCCGAAAGACCCACTCCTGGTAGTTGCGGTCGGTGCCCTGGCCGAAGACCACCGACTCGGGACCGAAGCGCTCCATGCTGTTCCGGAGGTTGCGGGCCACCTGGTCGAGCGCCTCCTCCCAACCGACCGGGCGGAACGAGCCGCTCCCGCGCGGCCCGGTCCTGACCAGCGGGTTCCGGAGCCGGTCCGGGCTGCTGACAAGGTCCAGGGACGCCTTGCCCTTGATGCAGAAGTAGCCGTGACTCGTCGGGTTCTCCGGGTCGCCGGAGATCCCGGTGGGCACTCCGTCGGTCAGCTCCACGAGCGCGCCGCAGCCTCCGTGGCACATCCGGCACACCGTCTTCACCGTGGTCGTACGTCCGGGACCCATCGCGCTCACACCGCCCCGACCCGGTCGCGGGACAGTTCCAGGAGCCGCCCGAAGACGGCTTCCTCGGCGTCCGCGACGGCGTGCAGCCGGGCGGCGGCCTCTTTCAGGTGCGCGGCGCGGTCCAGCGCCTCGGGGTAGGCGGTCAGGTGGTCGATGAGTTCCGTCCACGCCGTGACGATCTCCTCGAACCGGGTCAGGCTCGGCAGCAGATCCGCGTCGCCGGTCAGGGCGTGGGCCTCGGCGAGGAACTCCGCGTACAGGCCCCGGAAGTTGGTGCCACCGGTCCCCGCGAACCGCCAGAACCTCGCGGTCTCGGGGATCGTCACCTCGCTGCGGGGCAGTTGCTGCCAGCCGGGTAACTCCTCGGCCGCCCGGCGCAGGGCGGGTATCCCCCGGTCGTCGCCCCGCCCGCGGTCCAGACAGCGGGCGGCGGCGCCGTGGACGGCGGGCCACACCTGTGGGACGAGGTCCGCCGCGCCGCCCGTCAGCGGGTCGCGGCCGCCGTCGAGGTGCCAGTGCAGCCGTGGGGACGGCATGAAGCCCTCGTCGGAGGCCCGCGCCCGGGTGAAGGACTCCAGCGGCAGCCTTTGGGCGCCACCCTGCTGTGTGGTGTCGACCACGTACGCCGTCGACGCGTCGAGCCCGTGCAGGGCGAGGCAGTGCGCCGAGAAGTGGGTGCGGGAGGCGAAGTAGTCCAGGTGGAAGATGTCGACCGTCACCCCTACGACCTGACCCGCCGACAACGCCGAGACCGCCTGCGCGTGGGCGCCGGCGTCGTCGGCCTCCTGCACGGTGGCCAGGCTCAGGCCCATGGCAGCGCACGCGTTCTCGGCGATACGGCCCGGGCCGACGCGTCCCGTCAGCATCGGGGGCGCCGGCACGTGCGGCGGGGGCGGGAAGAACTGGGCGTCGATCCCCTGCCCCAGGCCGAAGACCAGAGCCTCCGAGACGTCGATGCCCGCGTGCCGCAGCATGTTGTTGAGCATGGTCGTCTCGCAGTGCACGCCCGGCACCGGCCGGAAGCCGCCGAGCATCGCGCCCCGGGGACGGCCGGCCGGCCGTGCGGCCGCGCTCATCGGACGCTCCCCGACAGCACCTCGTCGTAGCTCTGCAGGTCGAGCAGTCCCGAACCGCTGGCGAGCACCACGATCACCGGGTCCGCAGCGGTCTCCTCGGCCCGCGCCGCCACGTCGACGGCCGCCGCGAGCGCATGTGTGGACTCGGGCGCGAGGAGCAGTCCCTCGGTCCGCAGGAGCAGGCGTCCCGCCTCCAGCGCGCGCTTCTCCTCGATCGCCACCGCGTCGAGCAGGCCTTCGTGACGCAGCAGGCTGACCACGCTGGAACTGTGGTGGTTCCGCAGCCCGGCGGTGTGCACCGGCGGCGGGACGTAGTCGGGCCCCATGGAGTACCCGAGGACCTCGGGGGTGAGTCCCGCGAGATCGGAGCGGCCGTACTGGTAGCGCCCGGCCGTCAGCCGCGGCGCGGCCGTGGACTCCGCGGCGAGCAGGCGCAGGTCACGGCTCCCGTCGCCGAGCGAGCGGAGGAAGGGGCCGATGAGGCCGCACAGATTGCTGCCGCCGCCCGAGCACGCGATGAGGTGGTCGCCGCGCCCGGGGACGCCGATCGGCTCATCCAGCGCCGCGAGCTGCGCCTGGACCTCGAGGCCGAGCAGGGTCTGGTGCAGGTACACGTGGGGCACCCCGCTGCCGGACAGGTAGGCGGCCCCGGGCCCGAGATCGAGCGCGTACCGGATGGCGTCGCTGATGGCCGTCCCCAGGCTCCCCGGGTGATCGGGGGAGCGGGCGAGCAGCTCCCGGCCGAATGACGTGTCCGGGGACGGCGACGCGCGGACGGTGGCGCCCAACAGCTCCATGTAGTGGCGCCGGTAGGGCTTCTGGTCCAGCGAGCAGCGGACCATGAAGACCTCGCTGTCGAGGCCGAGCAGGGAGGCGGCCAGCGCCACACTCATCCCCCACTGGCCCGCGCCGGTCTCGGTGACCAGGGTCGTCCGGCCCTCTTCGGCCGCGTAGTGCGCCTGTGCGATGGCCGAGTTGAGTTTGAAGCTGCCGGTCGGCAGGACGTCCTCACGCTTGAGGTAGATGCGGGCCCGCGTGCCGAGTTCGGTCTCCAGCGCCCGCGCCCGGTGCAGCGGTGTGGGGCGGCCGATCCGGCGCAGCCGGTCGGCGACCGGCTCGGGGATCGGCACCCACCGCTCGGCCGGCCGGTCCTGGTCGAGCAGGGCCTTCGGCCGCACCTGCCGGGCGATGTCGGCGGCCGACGGCGTGCCCTCGTCCTTGACGGGCGGCAGCGGGGCCGGAAGGTCGGGCAGGAAGTGGTACCAGTGCGTGGGAAGTTCGATCGGGGAAGGCGCAGGCCGAGCAGCGGATTCCGCAGCGAAACGCGCACGCGCATTGCTCGACATGTTCCCCCCGAGATCCAAACGCTGGAATGCCGAGGACGATCGCAGAGCGCTCGCACCCCGTCAAGGGGGAGGAATTCCGTTCGCACCACGGAGGAGTCCATGATCCCTTTTGAACTCTGTCCAAGTAGAGCTAAAACAGCAGATCAGAGGCATGACAATGCATCATGGAACCGTCGTCGGCGCGGCGATTGATTGCCCTCACTGGAATGGCGAATTCCGCCCCTTGCTCGCAAAAAATAGATCATTCCCGCGCTGCGGCGATGCCATTATGAATCTTTACGGGACCGGTAATTGATCTCCGCGCGAAGGGTAATTGATCTCCGTGCTGCCGACCGCATCAACATCGCCGCCGGACTCCGCGAGATGTCCCTCTACCCTTTCGAGCGGCCACTGCCCCTCCTCGGACTCAGCTGACCGGCACCCATCCAAGAGCATCAGATTTTGCAATCGCCCTGCTACCGCGGCGCGGAGCCGACCGAGCACGCACACCCATGGGGCACGAGTACGTCGGCTTCGCGGAAGAGGTCGGCAGCGAGGTCACCTCCGTCAAGCCCGGCCGGTTCCGACGGCATCGGCGCCGACAGCGTGCTGGAATGCGTAGGCACAGCCCGGGCCATGCGGCAGGCCCTGCACTCCGCCCGGCCCGGCGGCAACATCGGCTTCGTGGGCATCCCGCACGAGGTCGGCATCGACGGACAGGAAGTTCTTCTCCCACGTCGGCCTGCGCGGGGGCCCCGCCCCCGTACGCCGCTTCCTCCCCGACCTGATCGACCGCGTCCTGTCGGGCCGCATCGAGCCGGGCAAGGACTTCACCCTCGCCCTGCCCCTCGGCCAGGTCGCCGAGGGCTACAAGGCCATGGACGAACGCCGCGCCATCAAGACCCTCCTCAAGCCCTGACCCCCGGCGCGGCTACTCCGGAACACGCGCCGCCCTCACCATTCGGCGAGCCAGTGGCCAGCCGCGTTTCACCGGCCCAAACGCTCACGGAGAAGGAAGCGACCGCGCAGATCACCCGAAGCTCGATCACCACCGCCAAGGGACCCGCCCGCTGGTTCACCGGCGACGTCTACAACGACGCCGTCGCCGCCGCGCCTGAGAGCCTGTCGGGTGGCTGATCATGCGTGATGCGTGACGGTCGTGATCTGCCTTCCGGGCATGACGACGGCCCCGGAATGATCACGTGGTGTGTG